>CAZQUB010000330.1:0-1508 GCA_964596225.1 uncultured Acidimicrobiaceae bacterium | reverse complement strand
CGCTGGTGGTGGACCTCGACCCGGAGGGACCCAGCTACCCCGGTGACGCCTCGCTCCACGACCTCGTCACAGAAGGGCCCCGCCGCCGCGACCTGGAAGCCACCCGCCGGGGTGTCGCAGTGCTCCGCAACGGCGGGATCGCCCCCGCCGACGCCGCCGAGGTGCTGACCGCCCTCGAAGCGGCCTGGCCCGCCGTCGTCTACCGCCTCCCCGCCCATCCCACACCGCAACGCCGCGGGGTGGTGCCGGTGCGGCCCCTGCTCCCCGGCGGGGTGCAAGCCGGCTGGAGCCGGCCCGCCGTCCACCAGCAGATCGGATGGCGCCTCCCCGCATTGGGGCCGGGCCCGGTGCTGCCGACCCCGCGCCGCGGCACCGTCCGCCGCCTGCTGGAAGGGGAGATGCCGGTCACCGACCGGTGGCTGCGGGCCTGGCGCCGCATCTGGGAGCTGCCATGGCCGTGATCGACCGGGTCGCCCGCCGCCTCGTCGAGTCCTCCGTGCCGTGGGAGCGGCCTGCCCTCGAAGCCGCCGCCCGTCGCCTCCTCCCGGTGGAGGCTCCGTTGGCGCGCGACATCACCCCCGGCGACGTCGCCGACACCCTGCTCGGCCTCGGCCGGCTCGAACCGCTGCTGCGGGACCCGGCGGTGAGCGACGTGCTCGTCAACGCCACCGGCGAGGTGTGGGTGGAACGCCGCGGCGACCTCCAACTCGCCGACGTCCGTTTCGACGACCCGTGGGAGCTGCGAGCCGCGGTGGAACGGGTCATCGCCCCGCTCGGGCTCCGCCTCGACCGGGCCAGCCCGGCGGTCGACGCCCGGCTTCCCGACGGGTCCCGGCTCCACGCCGTCATCCCCCCGGCCTCGGTCGACGGGCCGGTGGTGGCGGTGCGGCGGTTCACCGAAGCCGTCGCCGACCTCGCCGCCCTCGAAGCGAGCGGCGCCATCACCCCCGACGGCGCCGCCCTGCTGCGCGAAGCGGTCGCAGCACGGCGCACCCTGCTCGTCGCCGGCGGCACCGGCTCCGGCAAGACCACCCTGCTCAACGTGCTCTCCAAAGAGATCCCGGCGGGGGAGCGGATCGTCTCCGTCGAGGACGCCGCCGAACTGCGCCTCTCCGGGCACGTCGTCCGGCTCGAAGCCCGGCCGCCGAACGTCGAAGGCTACGGAGAAGTCACCTTGCGCCAACTCCTCCGCCACGCCCTCCGCCTCCGACCCGACCGCATCATCGTCGGCGAGGTCCGGGGCCCCGAAGCCTTCGACATGATCCAGGCGATCAGCACCGGCCACGACGGCTCCATGTCGACCATCCACGCCAGCAGCGCCGAAGAGGCGCTGTGGCGGCTCGAGACCCTCGCCCTCACCGCCGGAGCCGGCGTGTCCGAGGCGAGCCTCCACCGCCAGGTGCGGCGCGCCGTCCAGGTCGTGGTCGAGGTGGCCCGCACCCGGAAAGGGCGACGGGTCCGCTCCATCGTCGAGGTGGGGGAGCACGACCTGGAGGAGCGGTACCGAT
>CAZQUB010000329.1:0-1509 GCA_964596225.1 uncultured Acidimicrobiaceae bacterium | reverse complement strand
CCGCATCGGCGTGTTCGCCGCCTGGGCCTGGATGGGCCTCCACTTCCTGGGGTGAGGGGGGCGGTGTTGTCTTCCGGCCACCCGCGGTGAGGAGCGGGTGGCGGCTGGCGCCCAGCCTGCGTTGGGCCATGCCGCGGACTTGGGACTTTAGGCACTGGTCCAAACTGGCGGGGGGACGATAGTGCCGCGAGGCTCAACAAGGAGATGGTGTTGTGCGGGCTCCTTCCATGTCCGAACGGCTCGGGTTCAGGATCACGTTGGCTGCCCTCCTCACCATGGCGCTCGTCGCCGGCGCGGTAGGCCTCGCCGCCGCCGAACTCCCTCCCGGCGGCACGTTCACCGATGACGACGGGAACATCCACGAGGGGAACATCGAGGCGATCGCCGCCGGGGGCATCACGCTGGGATGCAACCCTCCCGTCAACGATCTCTACTGTCCCGCCACCCCGGTGACCCGGGGCCAGATGGCCGCCTTCCTGGTGCGGGCGATGGGCTACACCGATGACGGCGGTGGCAACAAGTTCACCGATGACGACGATTCGGTGTTCGAGGCCGACATCGACAAGCTGGCGACGGCCGGTGTCACGTTGGGATGCAACCCTCCCGTCAACGATCTCTACTGCCCGGGCTCGCCGGTGACGCGGGGGCAGATGGCCGCCTTCCTGGTGCGGGCGATGGGCTACACGGACAGCAGTGGCGGGAACAGGTTCACCGATGACGACGATTCGGTGTTCGAGGCCGACATCGACAAGCTGGCGACGGCCGGTGTCACGCTGGGCTGCAACCCGCCCACCAATACGGAGTTCTGTCCCAACGCGGCCGTCACCCGCGATCAGATGGCATCGTTCCTGGCGAGAGCACTCGACCTGGACCCGATCACGCCGCCTCCCACGACCACCACGACCACGACCGTGCCGGGTACGGATCATCCACGGTCGGGCGACAGCTGGTACTTCGACGAGTGTGAGAACGACACCGGAACCTGCGAGTACTCGGCTTCCGATGGTGAAGGACCCGCCATGCTCGTTGTCACCAAGCCGTTGCTGCCAACGGCCACGATTTTGAACCCTTCAACCCTCAGGTACGAAGAAGTGACGATGTGGAAGTTCAAGTGGTTCGATCCGGCTGGAACCCAGATTGCCGGGGGATGGTCCGAGTTGACCTTCTACGATCTCGACACCGGGACGATCGGTGGAGTGCGCGTCGGCATGTCCATCACCGGCAGGGCCCCGGGAGACTATCGAGTGACCATGTGCCGCAAGGAATCCCAGTACTCGGCGGTCTGCGCCGAGGATCTGCTCGAGGTCTACTTCGAGGTCATTCCGTAAGGTCACAGGCGGCAAGCCGCAAACGAGTCCGCCGCAGCGCAGTGGGGCGGCGGGCCGGCCTCCGCCGGCCGGGCCCTGGTGCGCCGGGCACGAGTAGCCGAGCGATCACCCTCCTCGGCTGCGGGTCCTCGCCTGCGGGGGTGTGACCCTCGGGGTGGCTGCCCTGCCGCGGTACGGCGGT
>CAZQUB010000328.1:0-1511 GCA_964596225.1 uncultured Acidimicrobiaceae bacterium | reverse complement strand
TCGTCGACGGTGGCGCGCACCCCGGCGTAGGTGAGGGCGTCGAGGTTGGTGACGCCGGCGTCGGGTTCGTGCGCGAGCAGGTAGCGGATGAAGTTGGAGCCGATGAAGCCGGCGCCTCCGGTGACGAGGTAGCTGCGTCCCATCGTTCCCCTCCTAGTCGAACAGCTCGGCGTCGGGCAGATGCGGGGCGTTGCGGTCCTTGTCGGACAGGATCGGGGCAGCGCCTTCGAGCGGCCAGGCGATCCCGATCTCGGGGTCGTCCCAGCGCAGCGCCCGGTCGCAGTCCGGGGCGTAGACGTCGGTGGTCTTGTAGAGCACGTCGGCGTGGTCGCTGAGCACCAGGAACCCGTGGGCGAACCCGGGAGGCACCCAGAGCTGGGTGGCGTTGTCGGCGCTCAGCTCAGCGCCCACCCAATGGCGGAACGTCGATGAGCTGCGCCGGATGTCGACCGCCACGTCGAACGCGGCACCGGCGACGACCCGCACCAGTTTGCCCTGGGCGTGGGGCGGGAGCTGGTAGTGGAGGCCACGCAGCACACCCCGGGCCGACCGCGAGTGGTTGTCCTGCACGAAATCCGCCTCGACCCCGGTGGCGGTGGTGAAGGCGATCTTGTTCCAGGCTTCCATGAAGAACCCGCGCTCGTCGCCGTGGATCGCGGGGTGGATGAGGAGGACATCGGGAACGTCGAGACGCTCGATGGTGGGCACTACTTCACCGTGTGGATGGTCTGGGCCTGCATCCTACGAAAGGACCCTGACCGACACCAACGATGGTCATCCATCGCCGAGGGCCCGGTGCAGGAACGCCGCCATCTGCCCCCGCGTCACCCCCGCATCCGGACAGAACCGATCATTCGCCGGCGGGTTGCAGCCCACCGTGATCCCCGCCGCCGCCAGCGCCTCCACATCAGCCTCGAACTCCGACGCATCGTCGTCGACGAACCGATCCGCCCCCGCCCACGCCGGCAGACCCAACGCCCGCACCAGGAACGCCGCCATCTGCCCCCGCGTCACCCCCGCATCCGGACAGAACCGATCATTCGCCGGCGGGTTGCAGCCCACCGTGATCCCCGCCGCCGCCAGCGCCTCCACATCAGCCTCGAACTCCGACGCATCGTCGTCGACGAACCGATCCGCCCCCGCCCACGCCGGCAGACCCAACGCCCGCACCAGGAACGCCGCCATCTGCCCCCGCGTCACCCCCGCATCCGGACAGAACCGATCATTCGCCGGCGGGTTGCAGCCGGCGGTGATCTTCTCCTTCGCCAGCCACATGATGTCCTGCTCGAACGCCGAGTCGAGGATGTCTTTCAGGTAGGGCACGCCGGCGTAGAGGTCTTCGCGTGCCGCCACCCAGGCGTCCATGCGCCCGTCGAAGATCCATTCGACGTCCGTCGTCGGTGACCAGGCGCTTGCCTCCTGTGCGAAGACCGGGTCGACCCACGAGCCGTTCACCACCCGGAAGTCGTGCCACACCCCGGACTCGGTGAGGGCGCGGTTGAACCAGAGGG
>CAZQUB010000327.1:0-1515 GCA_964596225.1 uncultured Acidimicrobiaceae bacterium | reverse complement strand
CCAACGAGTTGCTCGACAACCTCCCGGTCGCCCTCGCCACCCGGCAGGAAGACGGTTGGGCCGAGCTGCGCGTCGCCCTCTCCGGCGAGGCCCTCACCCTGATACCCGCCCCGCCCCGCCCCCACGTGACGGCATGGGCGGAGCGGTATGGCGCCGCCACCCCGGTGGGAGGCCGAGTCGAGGTTGAGCGGGCGGCCGCGGAGTGGGTGTCGGCGATGGTGGGTCGCCTCACCGCCGGCGCCCTCGTCGTCGTCGACTACGGGGGGACCTCCGAGGAGCTGGCGGGACGGCGGGCCGAAGGCACCCTCCGCACCTACCGGGGGCACCATCTGGGGCCGGACCCGCTGTTGGAACCGGGCGCCACCGACATCACCGTCGATGTCGACTTCACCGCGATGCGAGACGCCGCCGAGACGGCCGGGGCGGTGGTGGCGGTGCTGCGCCAGGACGACTTCCTCACCGATTGGGGCCTGCGCGACGCCGTCGACGCCCTCCGGGACCGTGAGACGGCCTGTGCCCGCGCCGGTGACACCGTCGGCCAGCTCGAAGTCCGCCACGAACGGATCGGCGCCGAGACCCTCCTCCACCCCCGCGGCCTGGGCGACTTCCGGGTCCTCCTCGCCCGCCGCTGACCAACCGAGGGCTCCACGCCACGGCTGCCATGTCCTCCAACCCAGGGTTGCAGTACACGGATACCGTGGTTCATGGCCCACGGTTCGACCCGGTTGATATCACCCCGCGCTGGGTACACTCGAATCACTATGACGAACAACCTCAAGACCGTCTTCCTCCTGGGCCTGCTCGGCGGGCTCTTCGTCGCCGTCGGGGCCCTGCTCAATGGTCAGCAAGGCGCCCTCATCGCCCTCGGCATCGCCGTGCTCTTCAACTTCGGGGTGTACTTCTTCTCCGACAAGCTCGCCCTCAAGGCGGCCCACGCGGTGCCGGTCGAGGAGCACCAGCTCCCCACCGTCTACACCATCGTGCGTTCCCTGGCGCAGCGGGAGAACATGCCGATGCCGAAGATCTACCTCATCGATACCCCGCAGCCCAACGCCTTCGCCACCGGACGCAACCCGCGCCACGCCGCGGTCGCCGTCACCCGCGGCATCCTCGACCTGATGAACAACCAGGAGCTCGAAGGGGTGCTGGCGCACGAGCTGTCCCACGTCCGCAACCGGGACATCCTCATCGCCACCATCGCCGCCACCATCGGCGCCGCCCTCTCCTTCCTGGCCCGGATGGCGTTGTGGGGAGGCATGGGCCGCCGCCGCGACAACAACAACCCCCTCGCCCTGGTGGTGGGGTTGGTCGCCATGATCCTGGCCCCGATCGCGGCCATGATCATCCAGATGGCGATCAGCCGCTCCCGCGAATTCCAGGCCGACCGCAGCGGAGCACAGCTCACCGGATCACCGCTGGCGCTCGCCAGCGCCCTCGAGAAGCTGGAGGTGGGCACCCGCCAGGCCCCGATGCGGGTCGATCCGGCGGTGTCCCAGCTCTTCATCGCCGATCCGA
>CAZQUB010000326.1:0-1520 GCA_964596225.1 uncultured Acidimicrobiaceae bacterium | reverse complement strand
GACGCCCCGCTGGTGGTGATGACCACCGAGGTGCTGCGCAACATGATCTACGCCGACAGCGCCGCCCTCGACGACCTGGGTGTGGTGGTGCTCGACGAGGTGCACTACCTGCAGGACCGCTACCGGGGGGCGGTGTGGGAGGAGGTCATCATCCACCTGCGTCGCGGGGTGCAGCTCGTCAGCCTCTCGGCGACGATCGCCAACCCCCGGGAGTTCACCGACTGGATCACGGAGCGGCGCGGCCCCACCGGCCTGGTGGTCGAGACCCACCGCCCGGTGCCGCTGGAGAGCCTCTACATGGTGCGGGACAAGCACCGCGAGCACCGCATCGACCTCTTCGAGGTGTTTGCCCGGGGCAGCACCCGCCCCAACCCCGAGGTGGTGCGCCTCCTCAAGAAGGGCCGGGGACGGTTCCGCCGCTTCGGGTACCCGAGCCGCCTCGACGTGGTGACTCGCCTCGGCCAGGAGGGTCTCCTCCCCGCCATCTACTTCATCTTCTCCCGGGCCGGCTGCGAGCAGGCGACCCGCACGGTGGCCGAGGCCCGCCTCGGCTTCACCACCGACGAGGAGCGCCGCCGGATCAGGGCCGTGGCCGAGGAGCTGACCCGGCATCTGCCCGAAGCCGACCTGGGCGTCCTCGGCTACGCCGGCTGGCTCGAGGAGCTGGAGCACGGGGTCGCCGCCCACCACGCCGGCATGGTGCCGGCCTTCAAGGAAGCGGTCGAGGACCTGTTCCGCCGCGGACTCCTCAAGGTCGTCTTCGCCACCGAGACCCTCGCCCTCGGGATCAACATGCCGGCGCGGACGGTGGTGCTGGAGCGGCTCACGAAGTTCACCGGGGAGGCGCACGAGGTGATGCAGCCGGGGGACTACACCCAGCTCACCGGGCGGGCCGGGCGCCGCGGCATCGACACCCAAGGGAGCGCAGTGGTGCTCTACAGCCGGGATGTGCCCTTCGAGCGGGTCGCCGCCATCGCCGCCGAGGGGAGCCATCCTCTCGTGTCGAGCTTCCAGCCCTCCTACAACATGGCGGTGAACCTCATCGCCAACTACGAGCAGGACCGGGCCGAGGTGCTGCTCTCCGCCTCCTTCGCCGAGTTCCGCTCCGAGCAGCGGCGGGCGACGCTCCAGGGCGAGATCACCGAGCGGGAGGCGGAGGTCGCCGAGTTCCGGGCTGCCGCCACCTGCGAGCGGGGGGACATCTGGGCGTACGCCGCCGGGGCGGGGCGGCGCGGGGTGGATCACCGCCTCGCCATGCGCGACTTCGTCCAGGGCATCCACGAGGGCGACGTGCTGCGGCTCTCACCCGATCCCGGGGACCGCTGGGTGGTGCTGGCGCGCGGGTTCGGGGTGAGCCCCCGCCTGCTGCTGGTGTCGGCGTCGGGGAGGGCACGGCGGGTCGCCCCCGAGGATCTCAGTCCCGCCGTCGGCATCCTCGGCTCGCTGCCGCTCCCGGATCCGGTGCGGGCCCGTGACTCGGGATACCAGCGTTCGATCGCAGTGCGGCTCCGCGCCTGGTC
>CAZQUB010000325.1:0-1526 GCA_964596225.1 uncultured Acidimicrobiaceae bacterium | reverse complement strand
GGGCTCGACCCGCTCGTCCAGCGCGAGTTCCAGCAGATGATGAAGGAAGCCGCCAACCGCGGCGCCTCCATCTTCCTCTCCAGCCACACCCTCTCGGAGGTGCAGCGGGTCGCCGACCGGGTCGGCATCATCCGGACCGGCCACCTGATCGCCGTGGAGGGAGTCCAGGAGCTGCGATCCAAAGCGATCCGGCGTGTCGACCTGTTCTTCGACGCCGCCGTCGAGGCGGCACCGTTCGAGAGCGTACCCGGGGCCCGCGACGTGGAGGTGCGCAACCATCACGTCTCGATGTCGTTCGACGGCCACATGGACGAACTGCTGCGGGTCGCCACCAGTAGGTACACGCTGGTCGACATCAACACGCAGGAGGCCGACCTCGAAGAGATCTTCCTCACCTACTACCGCACCGAGGTGTGACCGTGACCCTCACCAACGTATTCACCAAGTCGGCCCGGGACCGCATCACCTCGACGCTGGTCGGGGCGGTGGTCATCGCGGGGCTGTTGCTGATGGGGATGGCGGTGTACCGGGGCATCGACCTGTCGTTCTACGCCGATCTCCCCAAGGCCTTCCGTGACATGTTCGGGATCAGCGACACGTTCAACGTCGGCGGCCTCGCCTACGGCGCGGTCTACTCCGGCTACGGCGTCCTGACGATGGCGGGCGTCGCCCTCGCCGCCGGCGCCGCCGCCATCGCCGGCGAGGAGCGTGGCGGCACCATGGGCATCCTGCTCGGGAACCCGGTGAGCCGCGCCCGGGTTGCGGTCTCCAAGATGCTGGCGCTGGTGTTCATCACGGCGATCGGCTTCGTGATCCTCTGGGTCACCGCGTTGCTCGCTCCGCACCTCCTCGACGTCTCGACCACCGGACTGCACCTCACCCCGTTGCTCGTGATGATGTTCGTGAACACGCTCTTCTACGGGTTCATGGCGTTCGCGCTGTCGGCGTGGACCGGGAAGAACTCGCTGGCATCCGGGGTGACGGCGGGCATCATGATCGTGTCGTTCGTCGCCGTCGGGTTGCTGCCGCTGGTCCATTCCCTGTCGTGGATGCAGCGCGCGTTTCCCTGGTACTACTACCAGCACGGCGACTCTCTCCACACCGGGCTCGATTGGGGTGGGCTCGCCGTGCTCCTCGCCGGGATCGCCCTGTGCGCCGTCGCCGCCGTCGTCGGGATCAACCGACGGGATCTGCGAACCGCCGCCATCGGGACGAAGCTGGTCGATCGACTGCGGGACAACCCGCTCACCCACACCGTGGTCGAGCGTCTCGCCGGCAAGGCACGCGTCTCCCGCATGTGGGTGAAGACCGCCTCCGACCACCAGTCCCTGCTCTACATCATCGTGCCGATCGTGTTCTTCATGTGCCTGGCGATCGGGCCCATGTACGGCCTGCTGGACACGGCCATCAAACGCATCGGCGACCAGTTCCCCGAAGCGATGCTCGCCCTGTTCGGGGGCGGAGACCTCAGCACCCCCGAGGGCTTCTACCGCATCGAGATGTTCGGTCTCATGATCCCGGCAGGC
>CAZQUB010000324.1:0-1531 GCA_964596225.1 uncultured Acidimicrobiaceae bacterium | reverse complement strand
CCGGTCCCGGTCCCGCTGCTGGCCGAATCGCTCTCGATCTCCCGGGTGGCGGCCAACGAGATGGCGAAGAAGCTCGTGGGGCGCGGGTTCATCGAGTACGAGCCCTACCACGGGGTGACGCTCACCGCCGACGGCACCGCCGTCGCCAATCGGGTGCTGCGGCGGCGCCGATTGTGGGCGCTCTTCCTCTCCGAGCATCTCGGGCTCACCCCGACCGCGGCCGACACGGTTGCCTGCGAGTTCGAGCACATCACCCCCGGAGAGGTGGCGGGTCGCCTCGCCGACTTCCTCGGTGACCCGACCGTCGACCCGGCGGGCAAGCCGATTCCCGCCGCCGCCAGCACCGCCCCCACCGGCCCTTCCGAGCTGACGGTGGCCGACCTCGAGGTGGGCAGGCCCGCCCTCGTGATCCGGATCGCGGGGGACGCCGCGGTGCGTTCCTTCCTCACCGACCAGGGCATCGTGGACGGGGTCGAGATCGCCCTGCTCGGGATCGGGTCCGATCACGAGTGCCTCGTCGAGGGACCCCGCGGGCGCCTCCACCTGTCGCCCCAGATCGCGGGCGACGTCATCGTCGCCGCCGGCTCCTGAGGCCGCCGGCTTCCCCACCTCGCATGCCGCCGGGAGTACCGCGGACTTGACGCCCCGCCTCGCCCCACTAAATTAGCTTGGCCTAATCAGTTCTGTTAACCAGACCTAATAAGCATCTCTGTCAGCGAGACCGGACCCCTGGACCCCAGCTCATGCTCGCCAACTTCCTGATCGGCCTGCGCGAAGGCCTCGAAGCGTCGCTCGTCGTCGGCATCCTCGTCGCCTACCTGGTGAAGACGGGCCGCACCCGCTCCCTCCCCCGCGTCTGGGCAGGCGTCGGGATCGCCGTCGCCGTCTCGCTCGCCGCCGGAGCCGCCCTCACCTTCGGACCCCGCGGCCTCAGCTTCGAGGCCCAGGAAGCCATCGGGGGGAGCCTCTCCCTCCTCGCCGTCGGCTTCGTCACCTGGATGATCTTCTGGATGGCCCGCACCTCCCGCCACCTCCGCCACGACCTCGAAGGCAAGGTCGACGCCGCGCTCGCCACCGGGGGTGCCGGCCTGGCCCTCGTCGCGGTGCTGGCCGTGGGACGGGAGGGCCTGGAGACCGCCCTCTTCCTCTGGAGCGCCACCAAGGCCACCGGCACCACCACCCAGCCGCTGCTCGGCGCAGCCCTCGGGCTGACCGCCGCCGTCGCCCTCGGGATCCTCATCTACCGCGGCGCCGTCCACCTCGACCTGCGCCGGTTCTTCACCGTCACCGGCGCCCTCCTGGTCGTGGTCGCCGCCGGGGTGCTCTCCTACGGGATCCACGACCTCCAGGAGGCCGGGATCCTCCCCGGACTCAACTCCCTTGCGTTCGACGTCTCGGCCAGCGTCCCCCCCACGTCGTGGTACGGCACCCTGCTCAAAGGCACCATCAACTTCTCGCCACAGACCACCTGGCTCGAGCTGCTCGCCTGGCTCGCCTACCTGGTCCCGGTCATGACGCTCTTCGTCCGCAG
>CAZQUB010000323.1:0-1537 GCA_964596225.1 uncultured Acidimicrobiaceae bacterium | reverse complement strand
TCCAGGACAGCCTCATCCTGTCGCTGATCGTCCCCATCGCCATGATCTCGTTCGGCGTCGACTTCGCCTTCCACGCCATCGGCCGCTACCGGGAGGAGGGACGGCTCGGCCTTCCCCCCGCCCGGGCTTTCGTCGCCGGACTGGCCGGGGTGATCGGCGCTCTGGCGCTGGCACTCGCCTCGGACGCCGCCGCCTTCCTCTCCAACACCGCCTCCGGCATCGACGCCATCGTGCAGTTCGGGATCGGCGCCGTTATCGCCCTCACCTCCGCCTTCCTCCTCCTCGGCATCGTGACGCCCCTGACGGTGATGCTGTTGGACGAACGGCTCGGGACCGCTCCGCGGGGACGCCACCACCTCGTGCGGCTCATCACCGGCTCCACCCTGGCGGCCCTTGCCACCATGGCCACGGTGCTGGTGATGGTGTACGTGGTGCCGTGGATCGGCGTCGCCGCCCTCGGCGGGTTCCTCGCCGTCCTCCTCGTCCTCGCCGCGGTCCAGTCCCGCCGCCACGCCGCGCCGGTCGACGTCGAGATCACCCGATCGACGTCGGGCGGGCTGACCCGCGCCGTCGGCGCCACCATCTCGGCGGTGGGCCGGTCCTGGCGCTGGATCCTTCCGGTGGCGGCGGTGGTGACCGTGGCTGCCGCGGTGGTGGCGTTGCGCATCCCGGCCGAGTTCGAGGTGGGGGATTTCTTCACCAGCGACAGCGACTTCGTGGTGAGCCTCGCCAAGCTCGACGAGCACGTCGGGGGGCGGGGAGGTGAGGAGGCGTTGGTGTCGATCGACGCCCCGCTCGACGACCCGGCCGCCGTCGCCGTCATCGCCGACTTCGTCGATGGCCTCCGCCACCTCAACACCCCGCTGCTCGCCCACGACCAGGAGGGCACCGAAGTCGACGGCGGTGTGGTCGACGTGTTGACCGAGCTGGAGGAATCGCCCATCGCACGAGCCGCCCTCGCCCAGACGGCCGGCGTCGTCCTCACCGACGAAGACGGCAACGGCCTTCCCGACACCCCGGATCAGCTCATGGCGGCATACCGGTTCACCCGCCAGGTGGGCGTCCCCTTCGACGCCTCCCACCTCGCCCTCACTCCCAACGACGTGCGCACCGCCCTCTGGCTCTCCGACGACGGGGCGAGTCAGGCGACGGTGGTGACGGTGGCCCTCACCGAGAGCGGCACCCAGCAGGGGGTGAGGGAGAGCCAGGACCTGCTGCGTCCCTTCCTCGACGACCTCCGGACCCGGCTCGGGGAGATCGACCCCGCCGCCGGGGTGGTGCTCACCGGCGGGCCCATCGTGCGCCAAGCCGAACTCGACGGGATCACCCGGGCGCTCCAGGTGTCGCTGCCGATCTCGGTGGTGCTGTGTCTCGTCATCGCATGGATCTTCATGCGCTCCCTGCGCCTGGCGATCGTGAGCACGATCCCGATCATCATGACGGTCGCCTGGCTCTACGCCCTCATGGAGCTGCTCGGCTACTCCATCAACGTGGTCACCGCCACCATCGGCGCGGTGTCGATCGGGGTCGGCATCGA
>CAZQUB010000322.1:0-1544 GCA_964596225.1 uncultured Acidimicrobiaceae bacterium | reverse complement strand
CCTGCCGGCTCCTCTTCCTTCCGCTCGACGACGAGCGCCTCGGTGGTGATGAGGAGAGCTGCAACCGACGCCGCGTTCTGCAACGTGGACCGGGTGACCTTGGCGGGATCGATGATCCCGGCCTCCATCAGGTCCTCGTAGACGCCGGTGGCGGCGTTGAAGCCGTGGTTGCCCTCGGCGTTGCGGACACGCTCGACGACGACGCCACCCTCGTGGCCGGCGTTGACGGCGATCTGGCGGAGCGGGGCCTCGAGGGCCTTCTCCACGATGGCGCGGCCGGCCTTGACGTCGTCCGATCCGCCCCTGGTCTTGATGACCGACTGGGCCCGGAGCAGGGCGACGCCGCCGCCGGCGACGATGCCCTCTTCCACCGCGGCCCGGGTCGCCTGGATGGCGTCCTCGATGCGGTGCTTCTTCTCCTTCAGCTCCACCTCGGTGGCGGCGCCGACCTTGATGACGGCGACCCCGCCGGAGAGCTTGGCGAGCCGCTCCTGGAGCTTCTCACGGTCCCAGTCCGAGTCGGAGTTCTCGATCTCCTGACGGATCTGGCGCACCCGCGCCCCGACCTCGTCGTGCGATCCGGCGCCCTCGACGATCGTGGTGTCGTCCTTGGTGACGACGATCTTGCGGGCCCGGCCCAGCATGTCGGTGGTCACGTTCTCCAGCTTGAGGCCGACCTCTTCGGAGATGACGGTCCCGCCGGTGAGGATGGCGATGTCCTGCAGCATGGCCTTGCGGCGCTCCCCGAAACCGGGAGCCTTGACCGCCACCGAGCTGAAGGTGCCCCGGATCCGGTTGACGACGAGGGTGGCGAGTGCCTCCGCCTCGACGTCCTCGGAGAGGACCATCAACGGCTTGCCGGTCTGCATGACCTTCTCCAGCACCGGGAGCAGATCCTGCACCGCCGAGATCTTCTGGTTGGCGATGAGGACGTAGGGGTCGTCCAGGACGGCCTCCTGCCGGTCGGCGTCGGTGATGAAGTACGGGGAGATGTAGCCCTTGTCGAACTGCATGCCCTCGGTGAACTCCAGCTCGACGCCGAAGGTCTGGCTGTCCTCGACGGTGATGACACCCTCGTTGCCGACCTTCTGCATCGCCTCGGCGATCCGGTCGCCGATCTCCTTGCTGGCCGCCGAGTTGGCCGCCACGTAGGCGATCTGGTCCCGCGAGCTCGAGTCGACCGGGATGGCGGTCGCCGCGATGGCGTCGACGACGCTCGCCACCGCCTCCTCGATGCCCTGCTTCATCTCCATCGGGTTGGCGCCGGCGGCGACGAGCCGCAGCCCGTCGGACACCATCGCCTGGGCGAGCACGGTGGCGGTCGTGGTGCCGTCGCCGGCGACGTCGTTGGTCTTGTCGGCGACTTCCTTGGCGAGCTGGGCGCCCATGTTCTCAAAGGCGTTCTCGAGCTCGATCTCCTTGGCGATGGTGACGCCGTCGTTGGTGATGGTGGGGGCTCCCCACTTCTTCTCGAGCACCACGTTGCGGCCCTTGGGGCCGAGCGTCACCTTGACGGTGTCGGCGAGCTTGTCGACGCCCGCCTG
>CAZQUB010000321.1:0-1547 GCA_964596225.1 uncultured Acidimicrobiaceae bacterium | reverse complement strand
TCGTCGCCGCCTGTGGCAGCGACACCGAGGACACGACCACGACGACCGCGGCGGCGGCCGACACAACGACCACCACCGAGATGATGGAAGAGACTACGACGACGACCACCATGGCCGACATGCACCCGGACTGGCCGGACAAGATCATCTTCGGGTTCGTGCCCAGCCAGGAGCAGGAGACGCTCCAGGACAACATCCAGCCGTTCGTCGACGTGCTGCAAGAGGCCCTCGGCATCGAGGTCGAAGGTATCGTCACGACCGACTACACCGGTCTGGTGACCGCCATGGGCACCGGGCAGGCCGACTTTGGCGCCTTCGGTCCGCTGGGTTACGTGCTCGCCGAGCAGCAGTTCCCGAACCTCGAGGTGCTCATCCAGTCGATCAGACGGGGCACCTCCACCTACCATGCAGAGTGGTTCACGAACGACCCCAGCCTGTGTGGCACTGACCCGGCACCGGGCGCCTTCGAGAACGAGCCGATCGGCGATCCCAACGCCACCCCCGTTCTGAAGGCCCCGACCGACGTCTTCGCCGCACAGGTGGGATATGACTACTCCGGCGACGAACCGGTCCGTGTCGACGGGATCTCGGAGGGCTACGCCTGCGAGGGCGTGGATCTGGCGGATCTAGCCGGCAAGACGATCGCCTTCACCACCGAGACATCGACGTCGGGATACCTATTCCCTGCACTGCAGTTGGTCCACGCAGGCATCGACCCCGAGGCGGACATCACCCCGATCTTCACCGGCGGGCATGACGGGGCAGTTGCCGCCGTCTATAACGGCGATGCCGATGTAGGCGTTGCCTTCGACGACGCCCGTGGAACCATCACCAAGACCGACCCCGATGTCGGGGAGAAGGTGATCGTGTTCGGCCTCACCTCCGAGGTCCCGAACGACGTTGTCGCAGTCCGCGGAGAGCTGCCGGACTCGCTCAAGCAGGCTGTCTACGACGCCATCGCGGCCTATCTGGACACCGATGAAGGCGCCGCCGTTTTCGACCAGATCTACGAGTGGACGGACATCCGGCCGGCGAATGATGCCGACTTCGATGTTGTCCGCGACGCTGCCGTCGAATTCGGGATCACCGAACCGTGATCCGATAGACGAATCCGTCATGAGTCGGGCCGCCTCCGGGCGGCCCGACTCATTAGGGTGTGGCCATGATCGAGTTCAAGAACGCCTCCGTGACCTACCGGGGCGGCGTCCGAGCACTCAGGAACATCAATCTCACCATCCACGACGGCGAGTTCATCGTCATCGTGGGCCTCTCCGGAGCGGGCAAGTCGACGCTGCTGCGCGCCGTCAACGGCCTGGTCCCGGTCACGGAGGGTTCGGTGGTGGTCGATGGGAAAGAGGTGGCCGGAGCGTCGCCCGCGGATCTTCGCGAAATCAGGTCCCACGTCGGCCTGATCTTCCAGACCTTCAACCTGGTGCTGCGCACCTCGGTGCTCAACAACGTCCTGATGGGCCGGCTCTCCAAGGTTCCACTGTGGCGCTCCACCCTCGGCATGTGGCCCGAGGCGGACCGGGAGATCGCGATGCAGT
>CAZQUB010000320.1:0-1547 GCA_964596225.1 uncultured Acidimicrobiaceae bacterium | reverse complement strand
CGCTCGCAGTACGGCAGGATCTCGGCTTCGACGCCGCGGCGGAACATGTGGTAGGGCGGCTGGAGCGACTCCACCGGCCGGGTCTGCGAGAACTCGTCCATCTGGGCGACGTCGAAGTTGGAGACGCCGATGTGACGGATCTTGCCTTCGTCGACCATCTCGCCGAGGGCGCCGGCGGTTTCCGCGAACGGCACCTCGGCGTCGGGCCAGTGCACCTGGTACACGTCGATGGTGTCGACGCCGAGGAAGCGGAGGCTGTCCTCCACCCCGGAGCGCAGGAACGCCGGGCTGGCGTCACGGACGACCCCGCCTTCGACGGGACGGAGGCCTCCTTTGGTGGCAATGACGACCTCGTCGCGGTTGGCGGTGAGCTCGGGACGCAGCGCTTCCCCGAGGATCTCTTCGGAGGCCCCGAACCCGTAGCCCTGGGCAGAGTCGAACAGGGTGATGCCTTCGTCGCGGGCGGTACGGATCGCAGCAATCGCCTGGCTCCGGTCGAACGATCCCCAGTCCCCGCCGAGTTGCCACGTGCCGAGGGCGATCTTCGAGACGCGGAGCCCCGTCTTGCCGTAGGTGACGTATTCCACCGTGAGGTCCTTCCTGCACCCCTGGGTGCGCGTCGAACGTTCCTGGTTTCCAGGATGGCACGATCACGGGCGGTACGCTCCGCGCCGCCGACGGTGGCCGGTGAGGGGACGTCAGCTCCGGGTGATCGTGCCTTCCCAGGTCCCGACCTTGTCCCCGGCGAGGGCCGCCTCGTCGAACCAGTAGCTGGTGACCGCCTTGGTTTCGGTGTAGAAGGCGACGCCGTCGCGGCCCATCACGTGGAGGTCGCCGAGGAAGCTCCCTTTGTGGCCGGTGAAGGGGAACACCGAGATCGGCACCGGGATGCCGACGTTGATCCCGACCATGCCGGCGTCGATACGGCGGGCGAACTCCCGGGCGTGGCGGCCGCTGCGGGTGAAGATCGAGGCTCCGTTGGCATACTCGCTGGCGTTGATGACCGCGATCCCCTCGTCGAAGCTCGCCACCCGTTTCACGTACAGCACCGGACCGAACACCTCGTCGCGCCCGCAGGCCATGTCCTGGGTGACGTGATCGAACACGGTCGGACCCACGAAGTAGCCGTTCTCGTGCCCGGGGACCGCGACGGAACGCCCGTCGAGCACGGGGACCGCGCCTTCGGCGATCGACTTCTCGATCCAGGAGGTGACGAACGCCTTGTGCTCCGCGTTGACCAGCGGACCCAGTTCGGTCGTCTCGGCCCAGGCGGGTCCGAGGCGGCGCTGCGATGCCAGCTCGGCGATGGCGGCCACCAGCTCGTCGGCGATCGGCTCTTCGACCGCGATGACCGGGAGGGCCATGCAGCGCTCCCCGGCACAGCCGAAGGCGGAGTTGATGACCCGCTGCGCGGTGGCCCGGATCGGGGCGTCCCGCATCACGAGGGCGTGGTTCTTGGCTTCGGTGAGGGCCTGGACCCGCTTGCCGTGGGCGGCGGCGGTGGCGTAGATGTGGCGCCCCACCTCGGCCGACCCGACGAACGAGAC
>CAZQUB010000319.1:0-1548 GCA_964596225.1 uncultured Acidimicrobiaceae bacterium | reverse complement strand
CGAGCCACGTTGCTGTGCAGGTCGACCATGACGGCGCCGTGAGCCCGGGCCGCCTCCACCGCCTCCGCCACCAACGCTGCCCCGATTCCGGCGGAGCGGAATCGCCCGTCGACGGCGAGGGCGTCGATCGACGTCACCTTCGCCCCCTGATGGAGGTGATGGCGGGTGTGGAACGAGACGAACCCGACCACCTCCCCGTCCTCGGCCACGATCGTCTCGGTGCCCTCCTCGGCGGCCAGCCCGTGGCGCACCTCCTCGGGGGTCCGTGCGTAGCCGAGCTGGGCGAGGAGGGACACGAGCGCAGCGACGTCACTGTCGTTCGCCGTTCGGAAGCTCACCGTCATGCGCCCATGATGGTCCGCCTCGCCTCACGTGTGACCCCTCCCACAGATCGCTCAATCATCGTTGACACAATAGTTGTTGAGGTTTATGGTGGCGGCATGGACACCGCAGACGTCACCCGCCGCGCCGCGCAGTACGCCGCCCTCGGCGATGCCGCCCGCCTCGCCATCGTCGACGACCTCGCCCTCTCCGACCGCTCCCCCACCGAACTGGGCGAGCGTCACGGCCTCTCCTCCAACCTGCTCGCCCACCACCTCGGTGTGCTGGAACGGGCCGGCCTCGTCGAACGCCACGAATCGTCCGGCGACCGGCGACGCCGCTACGTACGGCTCCGCCTCGAGACCCTCGCCGACCTCCGCATCGGCCTCGCCGTTCCCGAAGGTCCCGTCCTGTTCATCTGCACCCACAACTCCGCCCGGTCCCAACTCGCCGCCGAACTGTGGACCCGCCGCACCGGACGCCCCGCCGAGAGCGCCGGCACCCACCCGGCGGATCGCGTCCACCCCGGGGCAGTCGCCGCCGCGGCCCGCGCCGGCCTCGACCTCTCCGAGGCTCACCCCCGCCGCCTCGACGAGGTGGCAATCGATCCTGCCCTCGTCGTCACCGTCTGCGACCAGGCCCACGAGGAACTCACCCCCGGTCCCTCCTGGTGGCACTGGTCGATCCCGGACCCGGTCGACTCGGCCCGTCCCGACTCCTTCGATCTCGCTCTCTCCCAGCTCCAGCACCGTGTCGAAACACTCACAGGAGGCACCCGCCCATGACCGCCGCAACCCACCTCAGCACCGAACAGCTCCTGCTGGTCAAGCAATCTGCCCGGCGGCTCCAGGACGAGTTCAGCGGTGTCTTCTCCACCGAGACCGTCGAACGTTTCATCGCCGAGTCCCACACCGACCTGGAACGCCGGGCCTCGGTCTCGACCTGGCTCCCCATCCTCATCGAGCGCTTCACCAGGGACCGCCTCAAGGCGCTGGCCCGGGTCGAGGGACTCTCCGGCGACACCAAGCCCTCCGTGCTCTTTCTCTGCGTCCACAACGCCGGCCGCTCCCAGATGGCCGCAGGGTGGCTCCGCCACCTCGCCGGGGACGCCGTCGACGTCTACTCGGGCGGCTCCGACCCCGGATCCGACATCAACGCCGCCGCGGTCGAGGCGATGGCCGAGGTCGGCATCGACATCCGCTCCGAGTTCCCCAAGCCGTGGACCGA
>CAZQUB010000318.1:0-1570 GCA_964596225.1 uncultured Acidimicrobiaceae bacterium | reverse complement strand
CGGTGAAGTACGACCTGCTCTTCTCCGACATCATCCCCAAGCATCAGGTGGAGGGGACCGACTTCGAGAGTGACTGGAACGACAGGATGTGGGTGTCGGCCGGACCGTTCGTGTTCGACGAGTGGAAGAAGGGCGAGTACATCCGCCTGGTGCGCAACGAGAACTACTGGAAGACGGATCCGGAGACCGGTCAGCAGCTCCCGTACCTCGATGAAGTGATCTTCCGCTTCATCCCCGAAACCTCCGATCTGGTGACCGCGTTCGAGAACCGGGAGGTCCAGGTGGTGCAGCCACCGCCCGGGATCGCCGTCATCGAGCGTCTCCAGGCGCTGGAGCCGGAGGGGGCGGTGGTCGAGGTCCTCAACGGCACGGTGTGGGAGCAGCTCGCTTTCGAGTTCGGCCCGGGCCGGCTGGAACGCAACCCGGAATCCGCCAACGAGAGCCTCGACTACCGCAAGGCGGTGGCGTTCGCCATCGACCGGGAGCGCATCATCGACGAGATCCTCAACGGGCAGGTGGAGCCCCTCCAGTCGATCCTGAAGCCGTCGGCGCCCGGGATCGCGGGCGATCCGTGGGCCCAGTACTCCTACGACCCGGACACGGCCCGGGCGTTCCTGGAGGCGGCGAAGGAGGATCTCGGGGTGGACACGATCAAGACGGTGTTCACCACCACCTCCAACTTCGACACCCGGGTGCGGCTCTCCGAGCTGCTGGCGGAGATGCTCGGCGACGTCGGCATCGAGTACGAGAACAGCCTCGAGAACTCGCAGATGTTCTTCTCCGAGACGAGGGACGCCGGGCTGTGGGACATGGCCTCGTGGGCGATCCAGGGTCCACCCGGACTGTCGGGGGCCCTGGCGCTGTTCGACGTGTTCGACCCGGACAAGGCGCCGCCGGAGGGCCAGAACGTGTTCCAGTGGGGGAGTCCCGACTCGTCGGTCGTCGACGAGAACACGGAACACTACGCCGAGCTCTACGACCAGATGGAGCAGACCTTCGACCCGGATCAGCTGGTGGCGTTGATGCAGCAGGCGGAGCAGATCCTGGCCGATCAGGTGGTGATCATCCCCCTTTACGCCCGCCTGGTGGCGGCGGCGGCGTGGGGCGACGAGGTGGCGGGGTTCAAGCACAACCCGACCTCGGGGACCGACACCTGGAACATCGAGCAGTGGTACCGGGCCGACCTCGTCGAAGAGTGAGATCCGGGGGCGCTCGGGCAGGGGAGCAGCACCGCCGATTCGGTATACTCCCGCCCGCTACGTCGGAGTGGCGGAATTGGTAGACGCGCTAGGTTGAGGGCCTAGTGAGCTGTATTGCTCGTGGAGGTTCGAGTCCTCTCTCCGACACCGCCGGCCGCCCTTCGGGCGGCCGGTTGCAGTTTGGCGGGGCCAAACTGCTGCGGGGGTTGTTCGAGTTCCGGCTTTGCCGGAACTCGTGCGCGTGAGGTGTCACTTCACCGTCGTGTCGTAGTCGGTGCGGCTCGGCCAGTGGTGGAGGTCACCCGGATAGGAAAGGCGGACGGCGTATCCGCCCGGCTCCAGCCCGTCGAAGTCGCCGGCGCCGGTTCCGG
>CAZQUB010000317.1:0-1577 GCA_964596225.1 uncultured Acidimicrobiaceae bacterium | reverse complement strand
CCGGTAGTCACTACTTTGAGACATCGTGGGATACTCTACCACGCCGCTGCCCAGAGTGGGCAAACGCCCACTTGCCAATAGGGGGTTGTGGCCCTAGGATGGCGTCCGGAAGGAGCGCACCGCATTCCATGATGCCGCAACAGATGCCAAGACACCGTGTCATCGAGGTCGACCGTCGCGGCCGGGTTTCACTCGCCCGGTTCGGCATCAGCGACACGCAACTCATCGTCGAGGAGCTCGAGGACGGCGGTGTCGCGCTGCACCCGGCCATCGTGATGACGCCGGCCGAGGCCCGGCACTACGCAAACCCCGAAGCGGTCGCCGCCCTCGACGCGGCGCTGGCGTCGGCACGCGAAGGGGATGTCCACTCGATCGAACTTCGCTCCGACCGCGGTTGATCCCGGCCGTTGCCGCCCGCACCCTCACGGCCCGATACGGGGCGTCGCCGTGCCGCTGATCTGCACCCGCACCGGGTCCTCGCCCGCCAGCAGCCCGCCGAGCAAGGCGAACTCGACCTCCCGCTCCAAGTACACGGTCACCTCGGTGTCGGTGGCCGCCACCATCGTCACCACCTCGGCCGGGTCGTAGCCGTCCTGGCGGTCCAGGTACTCCAGCGCCCTGGCCTCGGCGTCCGCCGGCACCAGCCGCGCCTCCCCCGTCGCCCGGAAATGGGTCTCATCGATCGCGGTGGCGCCCGCCACCGCGGCGGCGTCGGCCCACCCCGCCACCTCTTGGCGCTCGGAGAACGCCCGGTACAGGTCGAACACGATCGACCCGAGCACGAACAGCACCAGGCAGAACCCGAGCACCCACAGCGTCACCGACCCCGCCTCCCCGGCCGCCCGGCGCCTCACGGGAAGCTCCGGAAGTCGTCGACCCGCTCGGTGTGCTCCCGGGTGATCGTGAACGACTCCCACAGCGGGCCCACCAACGGCACCGTGACGATCGGGAACCCGATCTCGACCCGGGCGGTCACCGTCCCGCCCCGGGTCAGCTCCCCCACCGGAGGATCCAGTACGAACTCGACCGACACGCCGTCAGGATCGAGCCCGTGGTTGGCGGCGATGGAGCGGGCGACCTGGATGCCGGCCGCTTCCCCGGCGACCTCGTCGTCGGCCAGCACCATGGCCCGGGCCGCCTCCTGGGCCGCCAGGTTCGCCGCCCCGTTGCGTTCCAGCATGCCGGGCACCTGGGCGAGCACGATGATGGTCGGGAACAGCAGCAGCCCGACCCCGAGCAGCATCTCGACCACGGCGTAGGCGCCCACCTCGTCGCGCCGCAGCCGCCTCAGCACCGCTCTCACGGCGCCACTTCCTGCACCGCCTCACCCCGCAGGCTGAACGTCCATGCCGGGAACCCGGGGAGTGGGCTGTGGAGGGTGGCGTCCGCCACCGCCACCAGGTGCCCCGTCGCCGGGTCGATCTCACAGACGATCGACACCTCGTCGCCGAGCGGCCCGCCCAGCAAGGCATCGAGGGCGTTGGCGGCCCGAGCGTCGCATGCCGTGATCCCGGCTCCGGCTCGCGACCCGGCCCGCACCGCCTCGTCGGCGGCGGACCGCACCACGCTGCGGGCGT
>CAZQUB010000316.1:0-1584 GCA_964596225.1 uncultured Acidimicrobiaceae bacterium | reverse complement strand
CGTTCTGGAGGCTGACGCCGAGGAAGGCGTGGTGGACGGTGCCGGTGGCGATGAGCTGGTTGACGACCCGGTGCACCACCTCTACCGGGATGGCGAACCCGATGCCTTCCGCTCCGGCGCTGCTGACTCCGATGGCGGTGGTGATGCCGATGAGGCGTCCGGTGCCGTCGACGAGGGCGCCGCCGCTCGAGCCTTGCTGGATCGGGGCGTCGGTCTGGAGCATGCCGAAGAGCCGGTCGTTGGCGTCGAGACCGGACCCGGTGACGACCTCTCGCTCGAAGGCGGAGACGACGCCCATGGTGAGGGAGGCGCCTCCCGGCAGCCCGAGCGGGTTGCCGACCGCGATGGCGACCTCGCCGATCTCCATGGTGTCGGTGGCGCCGAACTCGATGGGGGTGAGTCCTTCGGCGTCGATGTTGAGGACGGCAAGGTCGGTGCGGGCGTCGCTGCCGACGATCTCGGCCGAGTAGGTACGGCCGTCCTGGAACACGACCCGGGCGATGTCGATGTCTTCGAGGACGTGGTGGTTGGTGACGATGTAGCCGTCCTCGGTGAGGACCACCCCCGAGCCGGAGCCGTACAGGTCGAATCCTGTGGGGCTGTCGAAGCCGACCTGGACCGTCACGATCGACGGCACCACCTTGCGGGCGACGGCGGAGGCGTCGACACCTGTCGCCGGAGTGACGGCGGGACCGCCGGTGCGGATGGCGGTGGTGGTCGTCACCGCGGTGGCGGGCGGCGTCGACGTGTCGTCGAAGGCGCCGGTCGTGAACAGGACGCCGGCGGTGGCGGCGGCACCGACGACGCCGGAGAGCAGGGCGAGGAGCACGATGGGCCAGCGGCGCCGTCGATCCGGGGGAGGCTGCAGTGCGGCGGCGGGGAGGGTATCTCCGAAGGCGAAGGAGGAGTCGGGGTCGCCCCAGGGGTCTCCGGCGCCGGGTAGCTCGGGTTCGGTGAGGGGGGCGGCGCCGTGGGTTGCCGTGGTCGGTTCGGGTTCCCAGGTTGGTTCCGGTGGCGCCTGCGGCGGTTCGGGGCGGGGCGGGTATGCCTGTTGGGCGAAGTCGGGTTGGAGGGAATCGTGCCACGGGGGCGGTTCGGGGACCGGCGGCGGCTCTGAGGAGCGCTCGGGTTCTCCGTGCTCGACGGCCGGTTCACCGGCTCCGTCGTCGGGATCCGGCGAACCCGGATCCTGGTGCGGGGTAGTGTCGTCCACGGAGAGGATTGTATGGCTTCCGACCTGCTAGCCGGACATGGCGCCGCCGACGACGTGGTGATGGTGAACGCCGACCCCGTCGACCCGGGGGTGCTGGTGGCGCTCGTCTCCAGCCCCGCGTGCGGTGCGCTGGTGTTGTTCCTCGGCACGGTCAGGGACCATTCGCCGGGCCGGGAGGGTGTCACCCATCTCGAGTACGAGGTCTACGGCGGCGTGGTGGAGGCGAAGATCGCCGAGGTGATCGCCGAGGCGCGTGCCCGGTGGCCGCTGCAGCGGGTCGCCGTGGCGCACCGGGTCGGCGACCTGGCGGTGGGGGAGATCAGCGTCGGCGTGGCGGTGGGGGCGGAGCACCGGGCCGAGGCGCTGCCCGC
>CAZQUB010000315.1:0-1606 GCA_964596225.1 uncultured Acidimicrobiaceae bacterium | reverse complement strand
CCTTGGGGCCGAGCGTCACCTTGACGGTGTCGGCGAGCTTGTCGACGCCCGCCTGAAGGCTTCGCCGCGCCTCCTCGTTGAATCTCAGTTCCTTCGCAGCCATATGTGTGATTCCTCCTAGCCGACGACCGCGAGCACGTCGCGCGCGGACAGGATGAGATAGTCCTCACCGTCGTACTTGACCTCGGTACCGCCGTACTTCGAGTAGACGACCTTGTCGCCGACCGAGACGTCGAGCGGGATCCGCTCGCCGTCCTTGTACTCACCGGGACCCACCGCAAGGACCTCGCCCTGCTGCGGCTTCTCCTTGGCGGTATCGGGGATGACCAGACCGCTGGCGGTCCGTACCTCGTCCTCATCCGCGGGCTTCACGACGATGCGGTCGCCCAGAGGCTTCAGGTTCATCCGTTTCCCTCCTCTCGGGTGGTTAGCAGTCAACATTCGTGACTGCCAGAGGCTAGCACTCTCCAGAGACAAGTGCTAGCAGAGTGTCGAGGCGAGTGCCAGACCCCCCGGGGAGCGTCCCGGGTTCGGTCGGCTCACCCCCGTGGCGTGGAATCCCCGAGCGCGGCGGCCATCTCCTCGGCCGCCACCAAGCCCACCACCCGGCCCCCGTCGACCACCACCATCACCCCGGCCGCGCCCGGCTGGCGGGTCAGCGCATCCTCGAACGGAAGGCCCACCTCGAAGACGTCGTCGGGACCGATCGGCGTCATCGCCGCCTTCGCCGGCGTCTCCGCCCGTCGCGGTACCGCGACCTGGCCCACCTCCCGGGTTCCGAGCACGCCCCCGACCCGGCCATCCACCACCACCGGTATGGTGCGCAGCCGCTCACCCCAACCGTGGAGGGCGAGCACGTCGGCGACCGCGTCGTTCCCCGCCACCGTCATCGACACCGGCCGCATCACATCGGCCACCGTCATCCCGACGATGCGGTCCAGCAGCTCCTGGCGACGTCGCGCCACGGACGCCGCCTGCAGCAGGAACCATCCCACAACCGCCAGCCACACCGCCCACAGATCCCGCAGCCACACCCAGACGACGACCCCGGCAGCCACCATCACCCAGCCGAGCACCCGACCGGTGGTCGCCGCCGACCGGGTGGCCCGGCGCCGATCGCCGCCGGCGCGCCACACCAGGGCCCGCACCACCCGGCCCCCGTCGAGCGGGAACCCGGGCAGGAGGTTGAATACGGCGATGGCGACGTTGGCGAGCCCGAGCACGAGGGCAAGCCGCTCCACCAGCTCCGCCCGCCCCGGCATCAGCCAGGCGGCCAGGAGGAACAGCACCCCCAACCCGAGGGACGCCACCGGCCCGGCGAGGCTGATCGCCAGCTCGTCCCGCGGCTGCTTCGCCTCACTCGCGATCTCCGACATGCCGCCGAACATGAAGAGACGGATGCGCCGCACCTCGAGGCCGCGACGCACCGCCACCAGCGAATGGCTCAGCTCGTGGACGAGCACGCTCGCCACGAAGGCGACCCCGGCGCCGACCGCTGCCACCAGCAGCGTCCCTCGCGAGGTCCCCGGGAAGCGGAGGGCGAGGTCCAGATAGAGGGACCAGGTGAGCAGCACGGCCAGCACCAGCAGGGAGAGGTCGGCCCGGA
>CAZQUB010000314.1:0-1610 GCA_964596225.1 uncultured Acidimicrobiaceae bacterium | reverse complement strand
TCGAGCTGGGCGCGGGCCGTGGTGGCGACCTCCACCGCGGCGAGGAGCACCAGCAGCAGGAGCGGGACGAGCAGTGCGAACTCCACGGTGGCGCTCCCTCGGGCTCGCCGGATGACCGTCACACGAAGCTGCGGACCTTGTCGATGACGGCGTCGAAGAGGGAGCCGAGGGCTCCGCTGCTGGTGGCCCAGGCGATGAGGGCGAAGGCGACCGCGGCTGCGGCGACGATGACGAGGGCGTATTCGGCGGTGGCCTGGCCCCGCTGGTCGGTGAGGAGACGCATGGTGGGTTCCTTTCGGTCGGTGCCGGCCGGTGGGCCGGCGCTTCACATCTCGAGCCGGGAGACGGCTTCGAGGAGGGCAGGGACGACGGTGAGGAGGAGGAAGCCGGGGAGGATGAGGAGAGCGAGCGGCAGCAGCATCAGCACCGGGAGGCGGCGGGCGGCGGCGAGGCGCCGGGCTCGTTCCTCGCCGCGAAGCCGATCGACGAGGCCGAGGACCGCGTCGAGGAGTGGCGCCCCGGTGAGGGCGGCGCGTCCCGCCACCCGGTAGAGGGCCCGGGCCCGCCCGCCGGCGGTCTCCAGTACCGCGGCGGCGCCCCGGTGGTGGATGCGGCGCAGCACGTCACCCACCTCGCCCGCCAGAGGCGGGGACAGGTGGGGAACGGCGGCGTCGAGGGCGGCGGTGAACGGGAGCCCGGCGGTGAGCCCGAGGGCGACCAGTTCCCCGAGGAGCAGCACGTCGCCGGCTCCGGCAGCTTTGGCGCGGCGGGCCCGCAGCAGGCGTCCGGCGCCGAGCGCGACGACAGTTGCCGCGGCGGCGATCATCGCGAGGGGGATCTCGCCCGCCGTCACGATGGCGACGACGGCGGCCACCGCGATCACCCGCCGCGGAGTGAGCCCGGCGGTGGAGGCGGCGATCCCGAGGGCGGCGACGGTCATCACGTCCCGAACCTCCGCAGCATCCAGGCCACCGTGCCGAGACCTGCGACTTCGAGGGTGACCCCGGCGCCGAGCACGAGCAGCCCGAGCGGCCCGGAGGCGGCGGCACGGGACGCCCCGCCGGTGGCGGTCACCACGAGGGCGGGCAGGACCGGGAGGGCGGCGACGACGAGGGCGGAGAAGCGGGCCTGGGCGGTGAGGGTGCGCCGTTCCCGGAAGGTGGCCTGCACCTCGGCGGCGCGTTCCGCCAGCCGCCCGAAGAGGGCGCCGGCCCGGGCTCCGGTGGCGGCGGTCATGTCGAGGGCGGCGGCGGCATGGGGGCCGTTGACGGGCAGGGCCCCGGCGACGGCGCGCCCGACCTCCCCCAAGGGCAGCCCCGCCTGGGCGAGGCGCACCGCCGGGCCGAGCGGCAGGTCGGGGACCCGGGCGGCTGCCGCCACGACGGCGTGCCGCACCGAGGCCCCGGCCCGCAACTCGGCGCGGACCGCGGCGAGGAACACCGCCTCGTCGTCGGCCGGCGGCACCGCCCGGCGGCGGGCCCGGCGCCACCTCGCGGCCAGAGTCCGCCGCACCCTTGCCGGGCACAGCAGCAGGAGGAGGGTGACGGTCAGCAGCATCGGTACCGCTCCTCCAGGTCGTGCTCCCCCACCTCGACGATGGAGCGGACCCG
>CAZQUB010000313.1:0-1640 GCA_964596225.1 uncultured Acidimicrobiaceae bacterium | reverse complement strand
CCGCCCCCCTTCGTCGACATCGTCGGCTCGGTCCACTACGACGCCATCGCCGCCATCTGGGACCGCGGCATCACCTACGGCTGCAACCCTCCCTCCAACGATCGCTACTGCCCCACCGGCTCGGTGACCAGGGGTGAGATGGCGGCGTTCCTGGTGCGGGCCCTCGACCTCCCCGCCAGCGGCGACGACGCCTTCGTCGACGATGGCGACTCGATCTTCCAGGACGACATCAACCGCCTCGCCGCAGCCGGCATCACCCGCGGCTGCAACCCTCCCGACAACGACCGCTACTGCCCCGACCAGTCGGTGACCCGTGAGCAGATGGCGGCGTTCCTGGTACGGGCCTTCACCTACACCGACGGCGGGGAGGGGGATCGCTTCGTCGACGACGACGAGTCGATCTTCGAAGCCGACATCGACCGGCTCGCCACCGCCGGCGTCACCTACGGCTGCAACCCTCCCGACAACGACCGGTACTGCCCGACCGACGCGGTCCGGCGTGACGAGATGGCGTCGTTCCTCGACCGGGCTCTCACCGGCGCAGGCGCCTGACCGGTCTACACTTCCCGGGTCTCTCTCCCTTTGCGCTCGAGGTGAACACGCATGTCTGATCGCGCTGCCTCCTTCGCCGACGACCGGTGGACCGGGGGTGTCATCGGCCTCGGCTACGTCGGCCTCCCCCTCGCCGTGACGATGGTGAACCACGGCCTCGAAGCCATCGGCTACGACCGTTCCGAGGAGCGGGCCGCCGCTCTCCGGGAAGGCATCTCGTCGGTCGAGGACGTCACCAACGAGGAGCTGGCCGCCGCCCTCGCCTCCGGCCTCGAGATCACCTCGAACCCCGACCGGCTCTCCGACGCCGACGCCCTCTTCATCTGCGTCCCGAGCCCGCTCGGCCGCAACCGGGAACCGGACCTCTCCTACATCCAGGCTGCTGCCGACACCGTGCGCCAGGTGGTGCGTCCCGGGATGCTGATCTCCCTCGAATCCACCACCTACCCGGGTACCACCGAGGACATCCTGGTGCCCGCCGCCACCGGGAGCGGCCTGGTGCTCGACGAGGACGTGTACGTGGCGTTCTCCCCGGAGCGGGTGTCGCCCGGCTCCGAGATGAAGACCGGTGAGATCCCCAAGGTCGTCGGCGGGGTGACGCCCCGGTCCACCGAGGTGGCTGCCGCCGCCTACCGCCGCATCGTCGCCGCGGTCCATCCGGTGTCGTCGGCCCGGGCCGCCGAGATGGCCAAGCTGCTCGAGAACACCTACCGGGCCGTCAACATCGGCCTCATCAACGAGATGGCCCAGCTCGCCCACGAACTCGACATCGACATCTGGGAGGTGGTGGACGCCGCCGCCACCAAGCCGTTCGGCTTCCAGGCCTTCTACCCGGGCCCCGGGGTCGGAGGCCACTGCATTCCCCTCGACCCGCAGTTCCTGGCGTGGCGGGCCCGCGAGGCCAACTTCGCCACCCGGTTCATCGACCTCGCCGAGCAGGTCAACACCAAGATGCCGTCGTACACCGCGGGACGGGTGGCGGACCTGCTCAACACCCGCGGCCTCCCCGTGTTCGGCACCAAGGTGCTCGGGGTCGGCATCTCCTACAAGCCCGACATCGCCGACGACCGCGAGTCGGCGTCGATCGA
>CAZQUB010000312.1:0-1654 GCA_964596225.1 uncultured Acidimicrobiaceae bacterium | reverse complement strand
GACGCGAAAACGATGAGGACGAGGGCGTCGACGACGAGTTCCCATCGGCGCCGGGGTCCCATCACAGGGCCCGTATCTTCTCGGCGAGCCGGTCGAGGGCGTCGACCCGCTGGTCGAGCTCGGCGACCGATGCGAGCAACGCGTCGACGCTCATAGCGTGGTGCTCGTCGGGATGCGTCGCGAGGTTCGTAACGGCCTGCTTCAACGCTCCCAGGTCTGCCCGGACCTGGTCGAGTTCCCGGCCGATCACCTTGAAGATGCGGACGATGAACGCGGCGAGCTCTTGCTTCTCGACGACGTCGGTCGGGTCGTTGCCTTGCATGATGCCGAGGCGTTGCGCTTCGGCCCAGTCGGCGGCGAACAGTTCGCCGGGTTGGGTGAGGTCTTCGACGGCCATGGCTGGTTCCTCCTTCGTGTAATCGACTCCTGGGATCACGGCGGCCTGGGTCCATCCGCGGCCCCATGCATCGAAGATGCCGACGCCGTAGCGTGAGCCTCGGGCTTCGATGGTGCGGCCGTCACCGAGCGACATGGCGACATGCGCCGAGCTGGGCCGATCGCCGGTGAGGGGATTGGATGAGAAGCGGAACAGGAGCGCACCCCTGGTCCTCATCCCGGCATCGATCGTGACGGCGGTTCCCGCGCCCCAGCAGTGCCGGTACTGTAACCAGCTCCCGTCCGGCATCTTCGGTGTGACGCCGAGCCGGTCGCAGCCCCACTGGATCAACTCGCTGCAGTCGAAGATGCTCGGGTCGTTGTCGTCCGGTGACACCTCGTGACCGAAGACGTACTGATCACCTTCCTGGGCGAGCAGCAGGTCAACGAGGGATTCGACAGGCACAGACATGGGATCCTCCTATCCGGGCTCGCCAGACCATCGTAGCCGACGGCCCATCAGGTTCCTCGTTTCAGGAGCGTGTCGACGGTGCCGGCGACCCGCGCCACCTGCACCGCCACGGCCTGGATGGCGTCCCCGTTTTCCTTCACCCGTGCGGTGAGGCCGTTACGGACTGTCACGCGCAACGCCCCCACCTCGGCCTTGAGCGGATCGAGGACCTGCCCGACCCGGGTGTCGATGCGCGAGTCGATGTGCTCGTTCACGTCACCGAGGACCCTGCGCCGCAGCGACAGCAGCAGCGACAGGAACTCGATGGCGCCGGCCACCCCCGCCCCGATGAGAGCTGCGTCGATCGAGCTGGCGGCGATGATGGTCATGGTGGTGGCTCGTCTTTCAGGTCGGACATGTCGTTCTCGAGACGTTGGAGGGCGAGGGCGACTTCGCGCAGGAGGGGGAGCACCCCTACATCGTCGATGTCCGGCCTTTGTTGGGGGATCTGGTCGTGGAGGTCTTGGACTTGGCGTTGGAGGGTGACTTCGCCGGGTGGTTTCCCGTTGACGGCGCCGTCGATCTGGTTGACGGTGTCGTGGACTCGTTTGAGGCGGCGGGTGTTGGCGAGGGCGGTGACGGCGGCGGCGAGGGCTGCGATGATGGCTGCGATGCCGAGGAGGACGTCGCCGCTCATGATCCTCCGTATCCGTGGGCTCGGGCGGCTCTCCCTTGGCGGGTGGCGCGGTTGTGGGCTCGTTTCTGGGCGGCCTGGTTGCCGGGCTTTATCTCGGCTCCCTCGCCGGACTTGATGGTATCGTCAACATT
>CAZQUB010000311.1:0-1654 GCA_964596225.1 uncultured Acidimicrobiaceae bacterium | reverse complement strand
AGAACCCGTTGGAGCGCAGGTTGGGGCTGTCGATGCCGACGACGACGTCGCCGGGGACGACGGCGGCGCCGTCGATCTCGGCGCCTTCCTCGACCACCCCGAGCGCCGCCCCCGCCACGTCGAAGGCGTCGGGCTCCATCACGCCGGGATGCTCGGCGGTCTCGCCGCCCAGCAGGGCGACCCCGGCCTCCCCGCAGGCGGCGGCGATGGAGGCGACGAGGCGACCCACCCGGTCCACGTCGAGCCGGCCGACCGCCAGGTAGTCGGTCATGGCGATCGGCCGCGCCCCGGCCGCGGCCAGGTCGTCGACGCACATCGCCACCAGGTCCCAGCCGAGCCCGTCGAGGCGGTCGGTGTGGCGAGCCAGCTCCGCCTTGGTGCCGACCCCGTCGGTGGACATCATCAGCACCGGGCTCCGGTAGCCGGCCGGGATCTTGATCCCGGCGGCGAACCCGCCGAACCCCCCGACCACGTCGCCGTGCCAGGTGGCGGTCACCGCGGGACCGATGCGGCGCACCGCGGCGTCGGCGGCATCGAGATCGACGCCGGCCTCCCGGTAGCCGGACATCACCCCCGCTCCAGCAGGAACTTGTCGCCGCTGAGGGGGACCTCGGTCGGGTACTCGCCGGAGAGGCAGGCGGTGCAGAAGCCGTCCTCGGGGGCGCCGGTGGATTCGAGGACGCTCTCGAGGCCCAGGTAGGCGAGGGAATCGGCCCCGATCGAGGCGGCGATCTCGTCGATGCTGAGGTCGGCGGCGAGCAGCGTCGACCTGTCACCGGTGTCCATGCCGTAGAAGCACGGCCACCGGTAGGGCGGCGACGAGATCCGCATGTGCACCTCGACGGCACCCGCCTCCCGTACCATCTGCACCAGCTGGCGGGTGGTCGAGCCCCGCACGATCGAGTCGTCGACCAGGATCACCCGCCGCCCCTCCAGCTCCTCCCGCATCGGGTTGAGTTTCATGTGGATGCCCCGGTCGCGCATCAGCTGAGCGGGCTCGATGAAGGTACGCCCCACGTAGCGGTTCTTGACGAGGCCGTCGACGTAGGGGATGTGGGCGGCGGCGGCGTAGCCCTGCGCCGCCGGGATCCCGGACTCGGGAACCGGCACCACGATGTCGGCCTTCACCGGAGCCTGCTCGGCGAGGCGGCGCCCCATCCGCTGCCGCGCCGCGTGCACGTTCTGGCCGTACAGCAGCGAGTCGGGGCGGGCGAAGTAGATGAACTCGAAGAGGCACAGCTTGGGGGACCGCGCCTCGAACGGGAAGACGCTGCGGATCCCGTCCTCGTCGATCACGACCATCTCCCCGGCCTCCACGGCCCTCACGAACGTGGCGCCGATGATGTCGAGGGCCGCCGTTTCAGAGGCCACCACCCACCCGCCGTCGATGCGGCCCAGGCACATGGGGCGGAACCCGTGCGGATCGCGGACCCCGACCAGGGTGGTGCGATCCATCAGCGCCAAGGTGAACGCCCCCTCGAAGGAGGGCAGGGTCTCGGTGAGCGCCTCCACCAGATCGCGCCCCTCCAGCATGGATCGGGCGATCGCCTCGGTCATCAGCTCCGAATCGGTGGTCGCTGCCTGCTTTCCGAGCTCGACGGCGAGCTCGGCGGTGTTGATCAGGTTGCCGTTGTGGGCGAGGGCGATGCCGTTG
>CAZQUB010000310.1:0-1656 GCA_964596225.1 uncultured Acidimicrobiaceae bacterium | reverse complement strand
GGCGGCGGCGACGAAGTAGGGAACGATCGACTTCTTCGGCCGGGCCGGTCGGACCCCCTCGCTCATCCCTTGATCTCCATGATGTCGTCGGGGGTGATGGCCCGCCCATAGATCTCGCGGAATGTCTCATCTGACACGTCGGAGATGTCGCCGTCGTAGACGAGCTCGCCGGCCCGCAGCCCCACCATCCGCTTCCCGTAGGCCCGGGCCAGGTCGAGGAAGTGGAGGTTGATGAAGGTGGTGATGCCGAGTTCGCGGTTGATGCGCTGCAGGTCGCGCATCACGATGTGAGACGTGACCGGGTCGAGCGAGGCGACCGGCTCATCGGCGAGCAGCACCTTGGGTTCCTGGGCGAGGGCCCGGGCGATGCCGACCCGCTGCTGCTGGCCGCCGGAGAGGTTGGAGGCCCGCACGTAGGCCTTCTCGACGATCCCGACCCGCTCCAGGGACTGCATGGCGATCTCCCGGTCCGCGTCGGGCCACATGCCGAGGGTGGAGCGCCACAGCGGGACCTTGGAGAGCCGGCCCATGAGCACGTTGTTGAGCACCGAGGTGCGGAGCACCAGGTTGAAGGTCTGGAAGATCAGGCCGACGTGGGACCGGATCTCGCGAAGGTCCGCGGGCGACGCCCCGGCCACCTCTTTCCCATCGACCAGCACCGAACCCTCCGTGACCGGCACCAGGCCGTTGACGGCGCGCAGCAGCGTCGACTTGCCCGCTCCGGAGAGACCCACGATGACGATGAACTCGCCGTCCTGGATGGTGAGATCGATGTTCCTGAGAGCCCGGACGCCGCCGCGGTAGGTCACGGAGGCGTTCTTGAACTCGATCATGGCAATACCCTAATGAGTTGGGCCGCCCGGAGGCGGCCCAACTCACTGCGAATGTCGAGTCGGTTCAGTCAGGTTCGGTGATGCCCAGCTTGACGGCTGCGTCACGCACCACGTCGAAGTCGGAGTCCTTTGCCCGCCGGATCGCGGTCCACTCGTAGATGTCGCCGAAGACCTGCTGTCCCTCGTCGGTGGCGAGGTAGGCGTCGATGGCGTCGTAGATGGCGTCCTTCAGGGTGTCGGGAAGCTCACCGCGCACCGCCACCACGTCGTTGGGGATCTCGTCGGTGATGTCGAAGACGATCACCTTGCTGCCCACGTCGGGGTAGGTGTCGGCGATGGTGCTGCGAGCGTCGTCGAAGGACACGCCGAAGTCGGCGTCTCCGCTGTACACCGCGGTCACGGCGCCGTCATGCCCACCGGCGAAGGTCGGCGTGATGTCGCTCTCGGGGTCGATGCCCAGGTTGATGAGCTGCAACGCCGGGAACACGTAGCCGGAGGTCGACGTCTCGGTGGTGAACGCCACCGTCTTGCCGGCGACCGAGTCGAGCGACGCGTTGCAGGCGAGGCCGGGATCGATCAGGGTGCCATCCTCGGTCGTGTCCTGCGTCCCGTCGGGCGTCCACCCGACCTGGAGCGCCGCGGTGTCGGTCGGACCCATCAGGGTCACCTCGCCGTCGACGGTCTCGAAGGCGCCGGGCGCCGGGGTCTCCTCACAGATGCTCGGGTCGTTGGTGAACCACTGCCCGTGGTAGGTCGCGGCTCCGTACCGGATCGACTGGATGAGAACCTCGAGGTTCGGGAACTGCTGCTCGGCGAGCACGTA
>CAZQUB010000309.1:0-1664 GCA_964596225.1 uncultured Acidimicrobiaceae bacterium | reverse complement strand
GGTTGATGTCACCGTGACCCTCCCCGAATCGGCTGCCGCCTGCGGCGGCGCCTCTACGACGCCTCTGCCTATGGCAGAGGGAACCTCCCTGCACAGCAGGGAGGGTGACAGATTCTCTCGTCCCCCCTTGCCAAAAGGGGGGACCGGCGAGGCGCCGGCGAAGCCGGCAGCCGAGCCGAGGGGGGTGTGCGGCTCGCGGATGCCGCGGTGACCCGCTCCGAACGAGCCACGACCTCGCCACCCCGGTAGGCTCGCCGGATGCACGGGCTCGGTCCTGTCTTCGGGTTGCTCCCGGTGGCCTCCACCATGATCGGTGGTCTGGTCGGCATCCGCCTCCGGAGCCGGCTCAACAGTCTCATGGCACTCACCGGCGGTGTCGTGCTCGGGGTGGCGCTCTTCGAGGTCGCCCCCGAAGCGGTCACCAGGGTGCAGGCATTCGGAGCCGGGCCCCGCACCGTCGGGGTGGCGATGGGGGCAGGGTTCCTGTTCTTCCTGGTGCTGAGCCGCCTCCTCGTGCTCCACCATCGCGACAGCCAAGAGGTCGCCGCCTCCCACGAACCGGTCGGCGCCCTCGGGGCGGCAGCCTTGTCGATCCACTCCCTCATCGACGGCTTCGGGATCGGGGCGGCGTTCGTGCTGTCCACCCGGCTCGGCGTCTTCATCCTGGTGGCGGTGGTCGCCCACGACTTCGCCGACGGCATGAACACCGTCACGTTCGTGCTCGCCCAGGAGGGTGACGTCCGCCATGCCCGCCGCTGGCTGGTGCTCGATGCCGTCGCCCCGGAGATCGGGGCGCTCATCGGGTCGGCGGTGGTGCTCTCAGGTCGGGTCTTCGGGTTGGCGCTCGGCGTCTACGCCGGCATCTTCCTCATGATCGGCGTCGGTGAGCTGCTGGCAGAAGCCCATCGGGAACCGTCGGCCACCCGGCTCGCCCTCACCGTGACCGGGACCGCCTTCATGCTCGTCGTGTCCCTCATCGTCGGTGGCTGACCTCGCGGCGCCTCAGGGCGTGACCTCATCCTCGATCGGGACGATGCGGAACACCGGGTAGTAGGGGGCGATGGCGATGATGTCCTCGGAAGACGGGTTCGGGTCGAGCCCGAAGTAGAAGCGCGCCTGTCGTGCGTAGGAGGCGGCGCTGCTGCGCTTCCGGGCCGCTGCCAGATAGGCGGTGAGCACCTCGGCGCGGTCCTCGACGGGAAGCTCCTCGAGCCGCACCTGGCGGGCCCGACGACGCCGGATGACGGCCCGCCCCGCGTCGGCGCGTACGTTGCGCACCCATTGCGACTCGCCGGCCAGCGCCACCAGGTGGTCGAAGCCCCCGTGGGGCGTGACCAGGATCGGGAGCCGGCGGGTCTTGCCCGACCTGCGACCCCGCACCTCCAACGTCACCGCGTGGCGCGGTGCCAGCCCGAGCGAGGTGAAGACGACCCCGATCGTGTTGAGCCGCCGGTACCACGCAGCCGGTGGGCGATACTCGGACCTCGAGGCGTAGTGCTGCGGGTCGATCTCGGACTCCCCGGTCGAACGCGAGCACCAGGATACGAGAACGCCGTCGGTGTTCACCTGCTCCGGCCGGGGTCACGTTCCGCCACGACCGGCGCCGCCCTCGCCGCTCCTCACCCGTCGGACAGGTCGATGCGGCGCAGCATCATGGCGTTGAC
>CAZQUB010000308.1:0-1665 GCA_964596225.1 uncultured Acidimicrobiaceae bacterium | reverse complement strand
GGCTCAGCGACAACCCGCCCGCCAGGGTGGAGAACCCGATCGAGATGCCGACCCGGCCCTGCACCAGCAGGGCGTAGATGTAGAGGCCGATGAAGATGGACGGCACCCCCGTCATCACATCGGTGAAGAAGCGGATGACCGGGCTCAGCTTGGAGTCGGAGTACTCCACCACGAAGGTGGCGGTGCCGATCCCGAGCGGGACCGCCACGATGATGGCGATCACCAGCATGTAGAGCGTCCCGAAGAGACCGTTGAGATAGCCGCCCCCTTCGGTTCGCTGCGAGAAGAGCTGGGTCGAGGTGAGGAAGTCCCACGTCATCGCCCCGAACCCCCGCAGCACCACCTGGTAGACGATGAGGATGATCGGGATCAACGCCAGCGTCATCGCCAGCAACAGCAGGCCGGTCATGAGGCGGTCCTTGCGCTTCCGGGCCGCCGCGACGGGAGTGCGGGTGCGGAGGCCGGAACCGGTGCCGGGAGGAGCGGTGGCCAGGCTCATACCGCGGCGTCCCCGGTGACGTGCCCGCCCGTGAGCAGCACGATGGCACGGGCCAGCATGTTGACGACGATGGTGATGATGAACAGCACGACGCCGATGCCGATGAGGGCTTTGACGTTCTCAGGAGCCGCCTCCTGGAAGGTCACGGCGATGATGCCGGCCATCGACTGGCCCCCCTTGAAGATGCTGTCGCCGATCTGCTTGGAGCCACCGATGAGCATGGCGACGGCGATGGTCTCTCCCAATGCCCTCCCCAGGCCGAGCATGGTGGCGCCGATCATGCCGGGACGGGCCCGGGGCAGCACCACCGAGCGCATCATCTCCCAGCGAGTGGCGCCGAGGGCGTAGGCGGCGGCGATCTCGCTCGCCGGCGTCTTCGACATCACCTCCCGGGTCACCGCGGTGATGATCGGGAGGATCATGATCGAGAGCACCACCCCGGCGGCGAAGTAGTTGTAGGTGATGACGGGAGGGGCCAGGAACGGGATGAACCCACCGAGCGTCTCGGCGATGAAGTCCATTGCGGGACGCAGCACCGTCGGGACGAAGAAGAGGAGGCCCCAAAGGCCGTACACGACGCTGGGGACCGCCGCCAGCAGCTCGATGGCGTAGGTGAGCGGGTTGCGGACCCTGCGATGTGCCACCTGGGTCAGGTAGAGGGCGGTCCCGATCGACAGCGGCACCGCGATCACCAGGGCGATCCCGGCGGTGACGAGCGTGCCGACGATGAACGCCAAAGCGCCGTACTGGCCGGTGACCTCGGTACGGGACACCCCCGGGTCCCAGGTGCTGCTCGTGATGAAGCTGAAGCCCTGATGGCGGAACACCGGCCAGGCGTCGATCACCGTGAAGATCAGCATCGTGGCCAGGATGAGCAGCACGCTGCCGCCGGCAATGGCGAGACCCCGGCGGAACCACTTGTCCGCCACCGACCTCTTTTCCCCCACCCGGGGAGGCTGCGGGGCGCCGGATTGCGTGTCGGTCGTGGTCGTCATCAGTCCTCTGTGCGGGTCGGAGCCTGTGGGTGTGGTCTTTCGCGGGTCCCGGAATCCGGGACCCGCGAAACCTAGCGGTTCGCCTCTACTGGAACGAGGCGATCAGCCCTCGTCGTTGATCAGGTCGACCTTGGCGAGCGCCTTGGCCTCGAGCGACGCCGGAAGCGGCGA
>CAZQUB010000307.1:0-1669 GCA_964596225.1 uncultured Acidimicrobiaceae bacterium | reverse complement strand
ACCACCGACACGCTGGAGAACGCCATGGCGCCGGCGGCCAGCATCGGGTTGAGCAGTCCGGCGGCGGCGAGTGGGATCGCCGCCGAGTTGTAGAAGAAGGCCCAGAACAGGTTCTGGCGGATCGTCCCGAAGGTGGCGCGGGCCAGCCGCAGCGAGGTCGCCGCCAGCTTCGGGTCGCCCGACATGAGCACGATGTCGCCGGCTTCGATGGCGACGTCGGTGCCGGTCCCGACCGCCATCCCCAGATCGGCCTGGGTGAGGGCGGGTGCGTCGTTGATGCCGTCGCCGACGAAGGCCACCGTCTTGCCCTCCTGCTGGAGCCGGGCGACCTCGGCGGACTTGTCGCCGGGCAGCACCTCGGCCACCACCCGGGAGATCCCGACCTGGCTGCCGATGGCGCCGGCCGTGGTGCGGTTGTCGCCGGTGAGCATCACCGTGTCGGTGCCGAGCTCACCGAGGGCGGCGACGGTGGCGGCGGCGGTGGGCCGCACCGTGTCGGCGACGGCGAGCACGCCGCGGGCCTTGCCCTCCCAGCCGGCGAGAAAGGCGGTCTTGCCCTCCTGCTCGTAGCGGGCGAGGGCGGTGAGGAGATGCGCGGGGACCTGATGGCCGCGGTCCGCCATGAGGGCGGGGCTGCCGACCGCGATCTCGATGCCGTCGACGGTGCCGGCGACGCCCCGCCCCGCGATCGACGCCACCTCGCCGGGGGTTGCCAGTGCGATGTTGCGCTCCTCGACGCCGAGGGCGACCCCGACGCCGACGGGATGGCCGCTGGCGGCTTCGATCCCGCCCACCAGGGAGAGGAAGCGCTCCTCGTCGCCGTCGCAGGTGACGTCGGTGAGGGTCATGGCGCCCCGGGTGAGGGTGCCGGTCTTGTCGAACACCACGGTGTCGACGCCGCGGGCCCGCTCGAACACGTCGGCATTCTTGAACAGCACGCCGAGTTCGGCGCCGCGGCCGCTGCCCACCATGATGGCGGTGGGGGTGGCGAGGCCGAGGGCGCAGGGGCAGGCGATGATGAGCACCGCCACCCCGTTGCGGGTGGCGGTGGCGATCTCTCCGGTGGCGAGGAGCCATCCGGTGAACACGACGAGGGCGATGGCGATGACGGCGGGGACGAACACCCCGGCGATGGTGTCGGCCAGCTTCTGGACCGGTGCCTTGGTGGCCTGGGCGTCCTCCACCAGGCGCACGATCTGGGCGAGGGCGGTGTTGGGGCCGACGTTGGTGACCTCGACCTCGAGGCGGCCCTCCTGGTTGACGGTGGCGCCGAAGACCTCGTCGCCGGTGCCGCGGCCCACCGGGAGCGACTCTCCGGTGAGCATGCTCTCGTCGATCGAGGAGCGGCCGGCGGTGATCACCCCGTCGGTGGGGATCTTCTCGCCGGGGAGCACGATCATCGTCTCTCCCGGACGCAGGTCGAGGACGTCGACCATCACTTCGCCGCCGTTACGGATCACCCTGGCCTGCTTGGCGCCGAGTTCGACCAGCTTGGTGATGGCGTGGGAGGCTCGTCCCTTGGCCCGGGCTTCGAAGAAGCGGCCGAGGAGGATGAGGGTGACGATCATCGCCGCGGTCTCGAAGAAGATGGGATGGTCGGTGAACAGCGCCCAGGTCGAGTAGCTCCACGCCGCCACCGAGCCGACCGAGATGAGGGTGTCCATGGTGG
>CAZQUB010000306.1:0-1692 GCA_964596225.1 uncultured Acidimicrobiaceae bacterium | reverse complement strand
CTGCCGATCACGACGAGGCCCAGGACGAGCACGAACGGCTGATCCGTAGCCATACGAACGACGAACGCGAGCGCGGTGCCGGCAGTCGCAAGGATGGCGCTCCAGAGCAGCCAAGGACGGGCGCCGGTCTCGCGGGTGAGTCGCAGGTGCCCCACCGCAACTGCGATGTACACGAGGAGCGCGGCGAGGCCGCCGAGCGAGGCGACCTGTGACAGGTCGAGCACTGTCGCCAACACGAGCACCATCGCCGCGGTGAGATACAGGCCCTCCGGGGCGCCGCGCCACGATCTACGGTCGAACTCGTCGGGGAGCTCACCTCGTTTGGCGAGCACATAGCTGATGTTGGTCGATCCATAGAGCGTGGCGTTGATGGCCGACGCCGTCGAGAGGACCGCGGCAATCGCCATCACGGTGAACCCGAGCCGTCCGAAGAACGGCTCGGCGGCGACCGCGAGGGCCGTGTCCTTGTCCTTCAGGATCTCGGAGACCGAGAGGCTGCCGAACGCGACCAGCGCAATGGCGACATACAGCACGATGACGAGAGCGATCGCCGTCATCAATGCTCGTGGCAGGTCTCTCTTGGGGTCGGGCATCTCCGCCGCCGCGTTCGTGATCACCCCGAACCCGGTGTAGGCGAAGAACGCGAACCCGGCGGCGGCGAGGACCGAGCCCGGCGACGAGACGGTGACCTCGCCGCGCAGGAGCGTGGAGGACACGCCGAATGCGCCGCCGACCACGAAGATGGCAAGGATGGTCAACTTCGCCCCGACGATGACGAACTCCGCCTTCCCAACCGACGTCGATCCCGAGGCGTTGAGCACCATCAGGCCGATGATGATCGCGGCGGCGAATGAGCCGGTGGTGAGCGACGATGTCGTCGACATCCCGAACAGCGTCGCTGCGTAGGAACCGAAGGCACGAGCCACCATTGCCATGCCGATGACTCCCGACGCGTAGTAGAAGATCGACAGGCCCCCGGCGAAGACTCCCTCTCCGTAGCCGCGGGTGAGGTAGTCGACCGGGCCGCCGACGGACGGATAGCGGGCGCCGAACCGGCTGTAGGAGTAGCCGTTGAGGAGCGCTACGACCCCACCGATCACGAACGCGATCCACACGGACGCCCCCGCGACCGCCCCCACCTCGCCGAGGAGCGCGAAGATCCCGGCTCCCACCATCGATCCGATGCCGAGCGCAGCGGCACGCGGCATCGTCATCGGTCGCGATGGGGTCGCGGTGCTCGATGTCACGGTGTCTCAACCTAACGTTTCCGCAGCGCATCCTCGCGCACCAGCCGCCCATGGGAACCGGACTTTGGCTTGGGCGCCGGGCCCAGCCCTGTTGGGCTCGGTGGCGGAGGCGCTCCCCGGCCACGAGCCGTGCTCTGATCCGTCGGCTAGACCCGCCTACTCGTGCGGTAGTGGCGGCGCCAGACGAGCCGGTAGATGCCCAACCGTCTGGGGAGGTCGCGGACTCCCGGAAGGTACGGCACGAGAGCAAGACCGATGCCCAGGACGGCGACGATGGCCAGCACGATGATGTCCCCGTTACCCGAGGTGCTCCCCGGAGGGATCTGGTACCAGAGGGAAACAGGGATCAGCCATATCTGGCCGGGCCAGTTCCCGACGGTTGCCGCCATACCCCACTCGTCTCCGGCCAGGCCGGCAGGGTTCCCAAGGTTGGCGAAGTAGTCGC
>CAZQUB010000305.1:0-1712 GCA_964596225.1 uncultured Acidimicrobiaceae bacterium | reverse complement strand
GTCGGGGTGACCTCCACCAGCTCGTCGTCGGCGATCCACTCGATCGCCGTCTCCAGGGTCAGCTCGCGGGCCGGCTTGAGCTTGATCGCCTCGTCGGTGTTGTGGGTGCGGATGTTGGTGAGCTGCTTGGTCTTGGTGGGGTTCACCTGCATCTCCTCGGGGCGGGACGACTCCCCGATCACCATCCCCTCGTAGACGTCGACGCCGGGGCCGATGAACAGCTCCCCCCGTTTCTGGAGGTTGTCGAGGGCGAACCCGGTGGAGACCCCGATCCGGTCCGCCGCCATCGCCCCGCCGGCGCGGTGGGGCAGCTCGCCGGCCCACGGAACCCACCCCGCCAGGTGCTGGTGGACCAGGGCGGTGCCCCGGGTGGCGGTCATCAGCAGGGAGCGGAAGCCGAGGAGGCCGCGGGCGGGCGCCTCCACCGTGACGATGGTGCGGCCGGCGTCGCCGGGCCGCAGATCGGTGACCTTGCCCTTGCGGGGAGCGACCGCCTGGGTGACGGTGCCGACGTACTCGTTGGGGACGTCGACGACCGCACGTTCCAGCGGCTCGTGGGGGCGGCCGCCGATCTCCCGGATGATCACCTCCGGGCGGCTCACCTGGAGCTCGTAGCCCTCGCGCCGCATCGACTCGATGAGCACCGCGAGCTGCAACTCGCCGCGGCCGGCGACCTCGATGACCTCCGGCGACGAGGTGGCGCCGATCCGGATCGAGACGTTGCCGAGCACCTCACGTTCCAGCCGCTCCTTGATCTGGCGGGAGGTGACGAACCTGCCCTCCCGGCCGGCCAGCGGTGAGGTGTTGACCCCGAACGTCATGCGGAGCACCGGCTCGTCGACTTCGAGCCGGGGCAGGGGATGCGGGTCGGTGGCGTCGGCGAGGGTGTCGCCGATCTCGACCTCCGGGAACCCGGCTATCACGAACAGGTCACCGGCCCGCCGTTCCTCGACCTCGAGGCGATCGAGGCCGGAGAACCCGAGGAGCTGGGTGAGGCGGCGCCGCAACGGGGCTTCCTCGTCGTGGGCGCGGCACAGCGCCACCTGCTCGCCGCGGGTCAGGGTGCCCTCGACGACCCGGCCGATGGCGAGCCTTCCGAGGTAGTCGGAGGCGTCGAGGTTGGTGACCAGAGCCTGCAGCGGCGCGTCCGGGTCACCCGCCGCGGCGGGGATGGCGTCGACGATGGCGTCGAGGAGGGGAGCGAGGTCGGCGTCGTCGCCCGGGACTCCCATCCCTTGCATGGCGCGCCCGAGGCGGGCGATGGTCGAGACGATCGGGAACTCGATGTGGCGTTCTTCGGCGCCGAGGTCGAAGAACAGTTCGTACACCTCATCGACCACCGCGGCGACACGGGCGTCGGGCCGGTCGACCTTGTTGATGACGACGACGGCGGGGAGGTGCAGCGCCAGCGCCTTCGACAGCACGTAGCGGGTCTGCGGCATCGGCCCTTCGGCGGCGTCGACGAGGAGCAGGACCCCGTCCACCAGCGCCAGCGCCCGTTCCACCTCGCCTCCGAAGTCGGCGTGGCCCGGGGTGTCGACCAGGTTGATGCGGACGCCCTTCCACTCGATCGAGGCCGCCTTGGCGAGGATCGTGATGCCGCGCTCGCGTTCCTGGTCATTGGAGTCCATGACGCGATCGACCCGCGCCTCGTGGGCGGCGAAGACGCCGGTGGCGCCGAGCATGGCGTCGACCAGGGTGGTCTTGCCGTG
>CAZQUB010000304.1:0-1735 GCA_964596225.1 uncultured Acidimicrobiaceae bacterium | reverse complement strand
CCGGTGGCCCGCATCACCTGACCGACCAGGAACCCGAGCGGCTTCATGTCGCCGTCCCTCATCCGTTGCATCGCCTCGGCGTTGGCGGCGAGGACGCCGTCGACCGCCGCCTCGATGGCGGCCACGTCGCTGATCTGGATCAGGTCCTGATCCTTCGCCACCTCCGACGGGGCGCCCTCCCCGGCGATGACACGCTCCAGCACCTCTTTGGCGGCAGTGGCCGAAAGGTCACCGCCCGTCACCATGGCGCTCAACTCGGCGAGGTGGGCCGCGGTGAGGGCGGTGGCGCCGAGGTCGAGGGATTCGCGGCGCAGGAAGGCGACGACGTCGCCGGTGAGCCAGTTCCCCACCGCGCGGGGATCGGCCCCGGCCGCGATCGCGGCGTCGAACAAGTCCCCCAGGTCGGCGTCCCCGCCCAGCATCGACGCCGTCTTGGCGTCGAGCCCCATGCCGGCGTAGCGGGCCCGCTGCCGGGCCGGGAGTTCCGGCAGCGACGCCTCCACCCGTTCCCGCCATGCGTCGTCGACCTCGAGCGGGACCAGGTCCGGCTCCTGGAAGTAGCGGTAGTCCTCCGACTCCTCCTTGGAGCGCATCCCGGAGGTGGCGCCGGCCTCCTCGTCCCAGTGGCGGGTCTCCTGGATGACGGTGCCGCCCGCCTCGACCAGTTCGATCTGGCGTTCGATCTCGTAGGCGACGGCCCGCTGCAAGGAGCGCAACGAGTTCATGTTCTTCACCTCGGCCCGGGTGCCGAACGCCTCCTGGCCCACCGGCCGCACCGAGATGTTGGCGTCGAACCGCATGCTGCCTTCCTCGAGGCGAGCGTCGGAGACCCCGAGCGCCCGTACCAGGAGCTGCAGCTCCGCCCCATAGGCCCGGGCCTGGTCGGCGCTGCGGATGTCCGGTTCGGAGACGATCTCCACCAGCGGCACCCCGGAGCGGTTGAAGTCGAGCAGGGAGTACTCGGCGCCGTGGATGCGGCCCCCCTCCCCGACGTGGACGCTCTTGCCGGTGTCCTCTTCCATGTGGACCCGGGTGATGCCGATCGTGACCTCCTCGCCGTCGACGTCGAGCGCGAGCCTGCCGTCGATGCAGAGGGGAACGTCGTACTGGGAGATCTGGTAGTTCTTCGGGAGGTCGGGGTAGAAGTAGTTCTTGCGGTGGAACAGGGAATGTTCCACCAACTCGCACTCGAGGGCGGCGCCGATGCGGAGAATCCCTTCGATGGCGGCCTCGTTCGGCACCGGGAGCGCCCCCGGCAACGCCAGGCACACCGGGCAGCAGGTGCTGTTGGGCTCGTCCCCGAACGACACCGGGCAGCCACAGAACATCTTGGAGGCGGTCTGCAGCTCGACGTGGGTCTCGATCCCGATGACGGCTTCGTAGTCGGTCACGGTTCCGTCACCTCCGACGAGGCGAGCCGGGCTCGGGCCGTGAACCCCGCCAGCCGCTCCACCTCGGCCCCGACCCGGAACAGGGTCTCCTCGCCGAGGGCGGGCGCCATGAGCTGGAACCCGATCGGCAGGCCGGCGTCGTCGAGCCCCACCGGCACCGACATGCCGGGATGGCCCGCCAGGTTGAGGGCGAGGGTGCACACGTCCGAGTAGTACATGGCGATCGGGTCGGCGGCCTTGGCCCCGATCGGGAAGGCGGTGGTGGGACTGGTCGGCGACACCAGCACGTCGACCTGCTCGTAGGCGCGGCGGAAGTCGTCCCGCACCAGGGTGCGCACCTTCTG
>CAZQUB010000303.1:0-1737 GCA_964596225.1 uncultured Acidimicrobiaceae bacterium | reverse complement strand
GCACGATCGGTGACGCGACACAACCACCTCGAAGTGTGGTGCTGATCGCCGGAGCCGATTCAGGCCTGGGGAACGCTGAGCCGGTAGTCGTCGAGGTCGTCGTCCCATTCCAGCTCGATGAGCCCGCGGGCGGCGGCCGCCCGGGCGAACTGGAGGAACCCGCTGAACCCGTGGCGACGCTCGCTGAAGTTGCGCTGCCGCTTCTGCATCCGGTTCTTCAGTCCTGACAGCACCGGCACCGCGCCCGACCGTTCCATCTCGGCGACGACGTCCTGGAGCAGCACGAAGCCGGCGTTCTCGTTACCCGTCTCCGGGAAGTCGACGGTGGGATCCCCCTGGGCATCGGAGTCCTCCAAGGCGATGACGTTGCGGTCCTCCAGGTAGCGGAGGAGCTCGCCGAAGGCCCGGAAACCGTGGTCGGCCTCGTTGAAGGTGGGGTCCTTGCGCAGCAACGCCCGCTTCAGGGACGAGGAGCGGACCCCGCCGCCGGTGCTGCGCTGCAGGCCGGCGAGGGTCTGCGCCAGGGACACCGAGAGCTGATCGAGGTCCTGCGGCGCCGGGGCGGGAGGCGTGTCCTCGGGCTCGGGCTCCTTGCGTTTCTTGGAGGCGGGACGCGTCGGCGGCTCGACGCCGTCGAGGCGCTCGTAGAACAGGAACTCGTCGCAGGCGGGCGGCAGCAGCGCCGAGGTGGAGGCCTTGAGCCCGACGCCGATGACCCGCTTGTTGAGTTCCCGGAGCTTGTGGACGAGTGGGGTGAAGTCCGAGTCGCCGGTGCAGATCACGAAGGTGGTGACGTAGTCGCGCTCGAGGGCGAGCTCGATGGCGTCGACCGCCATCTTGATGTCGGCGGCGTTCTTGCGCACCGCCCCCATCCGCTGCGGGATCTCGATCATCTCGACGTGGTTGCGGGCCAGCATGCGGCGGTCCGCCTCGAACGAGTTCCAGTCGGCATACGCCCGGCGGAACACGACCCGGCCCCGCTCGGCGAGGGCGTCGGCGACCGGCTTGAAGTCGAACTGCATGCCGCCGAGGTCTTCCCTGGCGCCGATGGCCAGGTTCTCGTAGTCGATGAACAGGCCGATGCGTTCTTCTTCGATTGCCATGGGATCAGGCTAGCGGGCGGAGGGCGCCACACCTGGACCCTCCTCGCCGCGTCGCGACCGATAGGGTTGGGACGACACCACCGGGCACCGTCGCGGCCCGTCTCCGACCGAGGAGCATCCCGTGAAATACGCCGATCCAACCACCCAACTCGTCGTCGAGGTGCCGGTCCGCGACCTGCAAGTGTCGCTCGACTTCTACCGCGATCTCGGTTTCGACGTGGTGCGGGAGAACACCGGCTTCGCGGTGCTGGCGTGGGAAGGCCACCAGCTGTTCCTCGTCCACAAGGCCGACCACGAACCGCCGGCGGTCAGGCACGCCAACGTGCGGGTGATGGTGCCCGACGTCGATCGGCACTGGGAGACGGCCCAGGCGAAGGGGCTGCCGGTCGTCACCCCGATCGACGACCGCGACTACGGGCTGCGGGACTTCACCCTCGCCGACCCGGACGGGTTCGGCATCCGCTTCGGCACCTGGCTCCACGACCTGTGAGGAGGGCGAGGCGCAGGCCGCCGCTACCGTATCCTGTGCCCACGCCCCCGTAGCTCAGGGGATAGAGCACCGGTTTCCTAAACCGGGTGTCGCAGGTTCGAATCCTGCCGGGGGCGCCGGCCGGCATCCGTTGCGCAGCGGCGG
>CAZQUB010000302.1:0-1753 GCA_964596225.1 uncultured Acidimicrobiaceae bacterium | reverse complement strand
ACGTCGCCGTAGTACTCCAGCATGTGCACGGTGTCCTTGATCGACTCCTGGTAGAAGTCGCCGGCCCGGGTCATCTTGGCGTCCGAGAACCCGGTGACGTGGCCGCCGAGGCGGTGCATGGCGGCCTCGTGGGCGAGGCGGGTGCGGGTCGACGGCTGGTAGAAGGCGGTCACCAGGGTCTTCTCGGCGAGGAGGTCGGTGTTGCGCCGCTCACGGGCGATCGGCTCGAGACGGTCGGCGATCTGGAAGACGTGGAAGAACTCGTTCCGTTCGAACTCTTTCAGCGACAGGATGTCGCGTCCCGCGAAGCTGCGCATGGGCCCTCCTGGGGTCGGGGGCGTCGCCGGGTGGCGGCGCCGTGCTCCCGAGTGGACATGGTTCGGGAGCATTGGGTACGATTTGTCATACAATCATACAACATGATGATTCTGTCCACCAACCCCGCCGAGGCCCGATGATCACCCGGAACCCGTCGCTCACCGAACAGGTGATGGCCCACCTCAGGGAGCGTATCCTCGCCGGCGACTTCGAGGAAGGACGCATCCCGCCCGAGACGGAGCTGGCGACCGAGCTCGGGGTGAGCCGCACCACCATCCGGGACGCCTTCAGCCGCCTCGAACACCAGGGCATCATCACCCGCCGCCAGGGGGCAGGGACGTTCGTCAACGAGCCCGGCCTCCAGATCAAGTCCCGCCTCGAGGAGATCTGGTCCTACGACGAGGTGCTGCGCGACCACGGCTACACCCCGTCGGTCGACCTGCTCGCCACGACCACCGAACCGGCGAGTGCCGGCGTCGCCTCCGACCTCGGGATCGAGGAGGGCGAACCGGTGCTGGTGATGGAGAAGCTCTTTCGCGAGAACGACCGGCCCGTCATCCACACCTCCAACCGGGTGGCGGCGAGCCTGGTGGACGATCCCGACGGGACCGGCGCCACCCTCCCCATCTTCGAATTCCTCGACCGGCACTGCGGTCGCGTCCTCGGCTACTACCTGTCGGAGATCGTCCCGGTGACGCTCGACGCCCGGGTGGCGGGACTCCTCGACGTCGACCCAGGGACCCCGGCGCTGTGCTTCCAGGAGATCGGATTCGACCAGGACAACCAGGCGGTCCTCAGCGCCCGCTCGGTCTTCCGCGATGATTTGCTCCGCTTCCGCCTCATCCGGCGGAAAGCGGGGGTGTGACGAACGGCGACAAGGAGCGAAGAGATGCAGACCCATCTGCGTGGACGGGACATGATCACCACCCAGGAGTGGACCAAGAGCGAGATCGACACCGTGCTCGACGTCGCCCTCGACCTGAAGCGGCGGCGCGCCCTCGGTGAGCCGCACGCCCTGCTGCGCGACAAGGTGCTGGCGATGCTGTTCTTCTTCTCCAGCACCCGGACCCGGGCCAGCTTCGAGGCCGGCATGGCCCAGCTCGGCGGGCACGCCCAGTTCATCGACTCCACCACGACCCAGATCAGCCACGGTGACACGTGGAAGGAGATCGGCGACATCCTGGGCCGCTACAACGACGGCATCGCCATCCGCCAGGTCGACTGGGGCATCGGCAACGACTACATCCGCGCCGTCGCCGAGGCGAGCCGGGTCCCGGTCCTCAACATGCAGTGCGACCAATACCACCCGTTCCAGGCGCTCGCCGACCTGCTGACCATCATCGAGCACAAGGGCGACCCGCGCGGGCTCACCATCAACGTCTCGTACGCCTACGCCGCCAGCTACCTGAAGCCGATGAGCCTGCCGCAGAGCCTG
>CAZQUB010000301.1:0-1754 GCA_964596225.1 uncultured Acidimicrobiaceae bacterium | reverse complement strand
GCTCCGGCGATCAGCACCACACTTCGAGGTGGTTGTGTCGCGTCACCGATCGTGCTCCGGTCGCGGCGACGCCATCGCGGTCATCAGGCTGGTGTAGACGTAGCTGGGATCGGCATCGTGCCACGAGGTATCCGCCGTGTCCGCCGTGGTCGCCGGCGCCGCTCCCTCCTCCGGTTGGAAGAGCCACCACAGATTGCCCCAGGGATCCCGGAACCGGGCGAGTTTCATTCCGTAGAAGGGCGAGACTCGGGTGACCATCTCGGCGCCGAAGGAGAGAGCCCGGTCGAGGACGGCCTGGGCATCGGACACGTAGACCTGCGTGAACGCCGGAGTGAACGGCCAGTCCTGCTTGGCGTCGGCCACCATGATCGTGGCGTTGCCGATGGCGACCTCGGCGTGGATCAGGGTGCCGTCGCGGTCGGGGGTGTGCACCTCCCGCCGCTCCGCGGCGTGGAAGACCTTCTCGAGGAACGTGATGAACTCCGACGCCGAGCCCCGCACGATGATGAACGGGTTGACGCTGTTGTGGCCGGGCGTCGGCGGCGTGGTGAGGACGTGGTCTTCCATGGCTGCTCCCCGATAGTCTTCATGTTCTATGTCTAAGTGTACATCATCCATGTAGATCGGCTACCGTGGTTGCCGCGATGGGCGATGCCGCACACCACCCCAGCTTTCAGGACGGGACCGGGTTCCTGCTGTCACGGCTCGGCAGGCTGGTCGAGCGGGCATGGGCTTCGCTGCTCACCCGCCACGAGCTGACGCAGGCGCAATACCTGGCGCTCGGCGTCCTCGCCGCATCGGGGCCGACCGGTCAGGGTCGGCTCGCCCAGCTCATCGCCGTCGACCCGCGCAATGTGGTGGCGGTTGTCGACAGTCTCGAAGCGCGGGGGATGGTGGAGCGTCGCGCCAGCGCGGTCGACGGGCGGCGGCGGGAGATCCACCTGACTGCGGCGGGCCGCCGCATTCAGGACGCGGTCGCCCGCGAGGCCAAGAACGAGCAGGCCGCCTTCCTCGCCGGGCTCGGCCGGGAGGACCAGGTGACGCTCAACGAGCTGCTCCGGCGGGTCTACCACACCCGAGTCGACGACGAGTGAATGCCGCAGCTGGGGGATTCCTGGATCAGGAGTCCTGCTCCGGATCGAACCAGTCGATGTCCCGCAACACGGTCGGTTCCTCGTCGTCGGGTCCGTTGTCGCGGTCCGCTGCCGGCGCAGCAACCTGGGGAGATTCCCGGTCCGAATCCGCCTCGCCACTCTCCTGTGAAGCCGACGCGGGAGGCTCCTCTGGCTCCTCCGTGTCCCCCTCACGGCGCCCCCCGAACAGCGAGCGGATCCGGCGGCGGGCGATCCGGATCGACTGCTGCGGCGCCTCGGGATGCTCCCGCAGGTACTCGGGCACTTGCTTGATCCAGCCGAGGGCGATCAGCGTCCCGATCATGGCGGTTCCGGTGATGGCGATGATGCCGACCCCGGCCAGCAGCACCACCAGGCGGGGGAGGTGCAGCTCGAAGAAGTTCTGCGAGGCGTCGGTGAAGAACAGCAGCACCACGAATCCCGCCATCGAACCGATGAGCACCCGCTTCCAGGGAAGCAGCGGCCGGGCGACCACCCCGAGGGCGAACAGGCCGATGGCGGCCAGCACCAGGGTCGCCACCGTGCGCGCCTGGTTGAGCACGACCCCTTCGGAGATGGCGAGCTGGTAGGCGCCGAAGCTGGCGAGCCCGGCCGCCACCCCGGTGGGGACGGCGAAGCGCA
>CAZQUB010000300.1:0-1761 GCA_964596225.1 uncultured Acidimicrobiaceae bacterium | reverse complement strand
AGGCCGCCTTCAACGTCGCCAAGGCGGGGGTGATCGCCCTCATGAAGACGCTCGCCACCGAACTCGACGACACCAACGTCACCGCCAACGTGCTGGTCCCGGCGGTGATCGACACCTCATCGACCCGGGCAGCCCTCCCCTACGCCGATTACATGAACTGGCCGCAGCCGGCCGAGATCGCCCGGGTGCTCGACTTCCTTCTCAGCCCCGAGTCCGAGGTCATCAACGGCGCCGAGATCCCCGTCTACGGCAAGGCCTGATCGAGACGGCTCTCATCACGCCCGAGCGCCTGCCCCCCTGCCCCCCTTCCCCCGTTCCTCCCTTCCTCCCTTCCCAGCCTGCCTGCCCCCTGCCCCCTTCTCCCCTTCTCCCCTCCTCCATTCCCTGCCTCCGCTTCCTCCCTTCCTTCCCTTCCCTGCCTCCCTGTCTCCCGTCCCTTCCTCCCTTCCTGCCTTTCCTCTTGCTGAACGATCGTTTAACATAGTGAACATGAGTTCAACACCGTCCGGAGCCCGCGAACCCGACGATCGCACTACCAAGGCACGCATCCGCGACGCCGCCATCGAGTGCATCGCCAACGCCGGGGTGCACGACACGACGGTGCGGATGATCGCGGCGGCTGCCGATGTGTCCCCCGGCCTCGTCATCCACCACTTCGGCTCGATGGAGGAACTGCGGGCTGCCTGCGACGCCCACGTCACCGCCGCCATCCGGGCCATGAAGTCCGAGGTCATGGCGGCCGGGCCTGGGCTCGATGTGCTGGGGGCGCTGCGCGACAGCGAGGTGGGATGGATGATCAAGTACCTCTCCCAGGTCCTCGCCGAGGACACGCCGGCGGTGGCGAACCTCGTCGACGATCTCGTCGCCGACGCCGAGGGCTACCTCGAGGAAGGCGTCGCAGCGGGTTTGCTGCGCCCCACCCCCGACCCGCGCGGACGTGCCGTGGTGCTGGCGATCTGGTCGCTGGGAGCACTGGTGCTGCACCGCCACCTCGAGCGTCTCCTCGGGGTCGACCTCACCTCGCCCGATCTCGGCCGGGATCCGGCGATCGCCACCTACGGCCTCGCCGTGTACGACATGATGGGGCGGGGCCTCTACACCGAGGCCTTCGCCGACCACGTCCTCGCAACCTTCGCCCAGATCTCCAGCAACGCCGAACCCACCTCACCCGATCCCCCTCCAGGGCCGGCCCGAGACGATTCGCCAGCGAGCAAAGGAACGACATGACCACCGAGACCGCCATCCACACCGAGAGACTCACCAAGCACTACGGCGACGTCGAGGCCCTCGTCGACCTCGACCTCGACGTCCGGCCCGGTGAGATCTTCGGCTTCCTCGGTCCCAACGGAGCAGGCAAGACCACCACGATCCGGACTCTCATGGACGAGATCCGGCCCACCTCGGGATCGGCGACCATCGCCGGCCTCGACACCCATCGGGATTCCGTGGAGATCCGCCGCCACGTCGGGTACATCCCCGGCGATCTCGCCATGTACCCCAACCTCACCGGCCGGGACACCCTCACCTACTTCGCCAACCTGCGCGGCGGGGTCGATTGGGGCGTCGTCGATGCCCTGGCGGAACGCCTCGAGTCCGACCTGTCGAAGAAGGTCGGCGACCTGTCCACCGGGAACCGGCAGAAGGTCGGGCTCATCCAGGCCTTCATGAACACCCCGGACGTGCTGATCATGGACGAGCCGAGCTCCGGGCTCGACCCGCTCGTCCAGCGCGAGTTCCAGCAGATGATGAAGGAAGCCGCCA
>CAZQUB010000299.1:0-1787 GCA_964596225.1 uncultured Acidimicrobiaceae bacterium | reverse complement strand
CGGCGTAGATCATGTTGCGCAGCACCTCGGTGGTCATCACCACCAGCGGGGCGTCGCCGTTGATGACGTTGTCGCCGGTGAGGAGACCCACCCGCCCCTCGCCGTAGCGTTCCCGGAAGTCGCCGTACTTCTGGTTGGAGAGGGCCTTGATCGGGGTGGTGTAGAAGGCGCGGCGACCGGCGGCGAGGGCGAGGTGCACCGCCGCCTCCGCCACCACCGTCTTGCCGGCGCCGGTGGGCGCCGTGACCACCACCGACTCCCCGGATGCGAGCATGCCGAACGCCTCCCGCTGGAACCGGTCGGGTTCGAATGGCAGCCCGGCGACGAACTCCGCCAGGACCGGCCCGGCGTCGGTCATCGCTTCAGGACGAGCCGGATCGCCAGGATCGTCGCCTCGTAGAGCAGGTACATCGGGGTGGCGAGCAGCGCGAGGGTGAGCGGGTCGCCACCGGGCGTCATCAGGGCCGCCGCCACCGTCACCACCACCACCGCCCAGCGCCGCTGGGCACGCAACTGGTCGCTGCGCACGATGTGGAGCGCGGCGGCGGCGAACAGGAACACGGGGAACTCGAAGGCGATCCCGAAGGCGAGGAGGAACCGCATGGCGAAGCTGAGGTAGAAGTTGGCCCCGATCGTCGGGTCGAGCAGGTCGGTGCCGAAGCCGAGCAGCACCCGGAGCGCCAGCGGCAGGGTGGCGTAGCCGAGGGCGACCCCACCGACGAACAGACCCCCCATGACCCCCGACAGCGGGATCACGTAGCGGCGTTCCCGCCGGGTGAGGGCAGGGCCGACGAAGCGCCAGATCTGGTACACGATGACCGGGCTGGCGAGGATCACGCCGCCGAACAGCCCGATCTTCATCACGAGGCTGAACGCCTCGGTGGGCTGGAAGTAGGCGAGCCGGTCGCCGGCCACCGCGTCCTGGTAGGGACGGGCCAGGATTTCGAGGATGCGGTGGTAGGAGAAGAGCCCGATGATGGTGCCGACCGCCACCGCCACCACCGACTTGATGATGCGGGAGCGCAACTCGACCAGGTGATCGATGAAGCTCATGCGGGCAACGTTCACGATGCCTCGGGTTTGTCCGGGCTTGCGCCGTCCCCCGCCGCCTCGTCGCCGTCCGGCGTCGCCTCGACCGGCGCCGGCTCCGCCGGGGCGGTCTCGGGCGGTGGGGTGGTCACGCCGTCCTGCGGTCCCGCCGGCCCAACCGGCCCTTCCGTGTCCTGGGCCTCCGCCTGCGCCTTGAGCCGCCGGATGTCCTCGGTGACGGCAGCCACCGAATTGTCGAGATCCTGACGAACCCCGGCGACCTCGTCACGAACCTCCCGCAGCGGCTCGGTGAACTCGCCGTACTCGTTCTCGAACTCGTCGCGCAGGGTCGCCAGCGTGCTGCGGGCGTGCCGGATGAGCACGGCCGTCTTGCGAGCGATCTCGGGGAGACGTTGCGGGCCGAAGACGATGAGGATCACGAGGACGATCGCCACGATCTCCGACAGGGTGAGGCTGGGCATGACCAACCGATGTTAGGAGGGTGTCATCGGTGACCGGACCGGCCGGGCGCGGGTGAAAGCCGGAAGGGGGGAACTGCGGGCGTCAGCGCAATCGCGTCGATGCGAGAAGCTGAAGCCGGGAAGCGCGACGGGTCAGGAAGTCGCCAGCTCCGAGAACCAGTCCTCTTCGTCCAAGGCCCGGACGAACCCGTTGATCTCGTTCTCGGTGATCGGGTGACCGATCGGAACGATCTCGTAGTGGACGCCGGTGGCGAGGAGGATGCTGACGACTCGGTG
>CAZQUB010000298.1:0-1795 GCA_964596225.1 uncultured Acidimicrobiaceae bacterium | reverse complement strand
GTATGGCTACGGATCAGCCGTTCGTGCTCGTCCTGGGCCTCGTCGTGATCGGCAGTGCGTTCGGCGGGGAGGCGCTGCTTCAGCGCAGGACGGGCCGAGTCATCCGGTCCGATGCCTCGATCCGTGGGTGAGTTCGCCACCCTCTCGCCGATGTCGACCATGCGCCTGCCGCCCGCCACGTCCTGTTCGAGTTGCGGCTGCGCGAGGCCCGCTGCAACGGGTACGGCGACGTGGCGCTGCCTTCCACCCGGAGATGGTCGATCGACGGGTAGGCGTCGAGGTCATTCGAGCTCGCTGATCAGGTAGCGTGCCCTCCAATGAATACGCCTGTGCATCTCCGTCCCTTCCGGGAAGCCGACCTCGAGCTGTTCTCGCGGTTCTTCACCGACCCGGAGGTCGGGGGACCGTTCGAATGGGCCGGGTTCCGCTCCTTCGAGAGTCTCCGGCGGAGGTGGAACGAGGACGGACTCCTCGAGACCAGCCCGCGCTGGCTCGTCATCGCCGATGACGACGACACCGCCATCGGATGGGTCAACTGGCGGGACGACGAGCGTTCGGGCTCGAACGTCTTCGAGATCGGGGTGTTGATCGTTCCCGAGATGCGGGGCCGGGGCGCCGGGAAGGCGGCACAGACCCAGCTCGTCGACTACCTGTTCGACACGACGCCCGCCCATCGCATCTGGGCCATGACCGAGGTCGACAACATCGGCGAACAGCGCGCCCTCGAACGGTCCGGCTTCCGCCGGGAAGGGCGCCTCCGCGGCACCCACTTCCGTGGCGGGGAATGGCGGGACAGCTTCGCATACGGCGTCGTCCGCGGCGATCTCGACCCGGGTTCGGAATCCGACCAGATGCTCGGTGCCGACGCCTCGGAGTGACGCGCGCGCATCCGAAGCCGCCACAGGATCTCGCGAAACCGCTGGTGCGACCGTGTTGGATCCGCAAGATGCCCCCGCGAGGGCGATATCGCGCGCATCGCCACGATATGATCCAAGGGTCGCCCACCAACGGGGCATCATGCCCAACTGCGCCGCCCCGCGGCACCTGAGCGTTCCCTCCACACCGGGAACCCTTTCACCCTCGGAAGGTGAGCGGTCATGATCGACCTGAGTGGTATCCAACACGTCATCCAGGTCGGGTGGTTCCGCATCACGATCGCCAACCTCGTCATGGTCGCGCTGGTCGTCGCGGTCTTCTTGGTCGCCGTTGCCGCACCCTTTCCCCGAGCGCGGTTGACCGACCCGGACACGGATCCCGAGATCGAGGACCTAGGAGGCGGATGGACAGGGTCGGTGCGGCGCTGGGCTCGACACCAGTTTCCGTGGAGCCGGCTGCTTCCCTCATCCGAGCCTGCGTACGTGGCATCGTGGACCTACACATTTGGCGTCGCCACGCTCGCCTCGCTGGGGGTGATCGTCATCTCGGGGATCGTCCTGGCGACGGCCGGCCCCGGATGGCGGCACACCTCATCGGCTGGTCGGTTCGCGGACGCGACCCACCTGTGGTCCGTGCAACTCTTCTTCTTCTTCATGATTCTCCACCTCATTGCCCAGTTCGTTCAGGCATCGTGGCGGGGCAAACGTGGCCTGACCTGGGTGATGGGCGTGGTCGCATTGTTCGCGTCGACCATCACCGCCCTCACCGGCTACGTCTCCCAGCAGAACTTCGAGGCGCAATGGATCGCCACGCAGGCCAAGGACGGGCTCAACGCCGTGGGAGTCGGCGCGTTCCTCAACCTGCTCGACACCCAGCAGGTACTGACCGTTCACGTCGTTGTCCTCCCGCTGGCGGTGGC
>CAZQUB010000297.1:0-1806 GCA_964596225.1 uncultured Acidimicrobiaceae bacterium | reverse complement strand
CCAGGGGTGTCAGCACCGGGAAGATGTCGTTCTCGAACTGCTCGTCGAGGTGGAGGCGCGCCTCGGGTTCCAGCTCGCTGATGTGGGCGAGGCGGATCCCCTCCTTCTCCAGCGCCGGGAGCAGGTCGTCGAGCAGCACCTCGTCGATGCGTTGGTTGAACGCCGCCACCCTCGGTCCGAGCAGCTCGAGCTGCTCGCGGGGGGTCAGGCCGTCGTAGCGGCGCTTGACGACCCCGGTCGCGATCTGGTTGGTGAGGCCGGCCACCCGCACCTGGAAGAACTCGTCCATGTTCTGGCTGACGATCGCGATGAACTTGATGCGTTCCAGCAGCGGCAGGTCGGGGTTCTCGGCCAGGCCGAGCACCCGGAACTGGAAATCGAGCAGCGACAGTTCACGGTTGACGAACCGCTCGGTCGGGGGGAAGTCCATGGAAGCATCGTAACGACCCGTCGGTGTCGTGTCTGCCCCGGTTGGCGCGTCAGGCGCGCTCGCGCTCCAGTGCCGCCACCTTGTCGAGGCGGCGCACGAAACGTTCCTTCCCGGAGAAGGTCGCTCCCAGGAACGCCTCGGTGATCTCCCAGGCGAGGGCGGTCCCGGTGACCCGGGAGGCGAGGGCGATGACGTTGACGTCGTCGTGCTCGACGCATTGGTGGCCGGTGTAGGTGTCGGTGGTCTGGGCGCACCGAATCCCGGTGAGCTTGTTGGCGGCGATGGAGGCGCCCGCCCCCGATCCGCACACGACGATGCCGCGCTCGGCGTCACCGGCGAGTACGGCACGCCCCACCGCGGCGGCGAAGTCCGGGTAGTCGACCGATTCGGTGGAGTCGGTGCCGAGATCCAGGACGGTGTGACCGGCGTCGGCCAGCAGCACCTTCAGCTCTTCCTTCAGTTGAAAGCCGGCGTGATCGGCGCCGATGGCAAGCCGCATGTCGCCTCCTTCCTCCGCGCGTCGAGGCTAGCGAACGTGGCGGGCCCCGTGTTCGGGCCAAACCAATACAATCCGGCCATGGCATCGATCAAGGTCACCGGTGGCGCGCCCCTCGCGGGCGAGGTGGTGGTGCACGGCGCCAAGAACGCCGCGCTCAAACACATGGTGGCGACGTTGCTGGCGCCGGGGAGTCACCGCCTCGACAACGTCCCCGGCATCCTCGACGTCGAGATCATGGGCGAGGTGCTCGAACACATCGGGGCGGTCTGCTCCCGCAGCGGCGACTCGCTCCTCATCGAGGTTCCCGAGCATCCCAACCCCGAGGCGCCCCTGCCGCTGGTACGGCGGATGCGGGCTTCGATCCTGGTGCTGGGCACGCTGCTGGCCCGGTGCGGCGAGGCGCGGGTGGCCCTCCCGGGCGGTGACGACTTCGGGACCCGGCCCATCGATATGCACCTCGACGGGCTGCGCCAGATGGGGGCCGAGTTCGAGCTGCGTCACGGGGTGCTGCGGGCCTCCGCCCCCAACGGCCTGGTCGGCACCGACGTGTTCTTGGAGTTCCCCAGTGTCGGCGCCACCGAGAACATCCTGCTGGCGGCGGTGGCGGCCCGGGGTCACACCACCATCGGCAACGCGGCCCGGGAGCCCGAACTCGCCGACCTCGCCGGGTTCCTCAACGCCATGGGGGCGAAGATCGAAGGCGCCGGCACCTCCACCATCGAGATCCGGGGCGTCCCGACCCTGTCCCCGGCGCGCCACTCGGTGGTGCCGGACCGGCTGGAGGCGGGAACCTACGCCCTGGCGGCGGCGATCACCGGGGGCGAGGTGACGGTGCGGCGCTGCGACCCCGATCACCTCCGCATGGAGCTGCGCAAGA
>CAZQUB010000296.1:0-1828 GCA_964596225.1 uncultured Acidimicrobiaceae bacterium | reverse complement strand
GGGTTGAGAGGCCGCAAAACCGTGTACTGGAGCCCTGGGTTGGGTGCAGCGGGGGGTGGCGGCGGCGAGTTGGCGGAGTGGGACGCCGTGCCGTAACATATGGGGCCGCTCCCGGATCCGGGGGCGCCTTCATGCTCGCACTCGCTACGGATTCCGCATGAAACCGAAACTGCAGAAAACCTACACGCCTCGACCCGGCGACATCGTGCGTGAATGGCACGTCGTCGACGCCACCGACGTACCGCTGGGGCGGCTCGCCTCGGCCGTGGCGCCCCTGCTGCGCGGCAAGCACCGGCCCACCTTCGCCCCCCACGTCGACGGTGGGGACTACGTCGTGGTCATCAACGCCGAGAAGATCGCGGTCACCGGGAACAAGGAAACCGAGAAGATGTACTACCGCCACTCGGGGTACCCGGGCGGGTTGCGCAGCGCGACGCTCGCCGAAATGCGGGACAGATACCCGGAGCGGATCATCCAGAACGCGGTCCGTGGCATGCTTCCCAAGAACCGGCTGGGACGGCAGATCCTCTCCAAGCTGAAGGTCTACGCCGGCCCCGACCATCCCCACGCCGCCCAGAACCCGCAGCCCCTCGACATCCGAAAGGTGCGCGCCTGATGGCCAAGCCCCTGGTGCAAGCAACGGGACGCCGCAAGAGCGCGGTCGCCCGAGTCCGCCTCTACGACGGGACCGGCCGCGTCACCCTCAACGGCAGGGCCCTCGAGGACTACTTCCCGCAACCTGCCCTCCGGCTCCGTGCCCTCGAGCCGCTGCGGGCCACCGAAACCGACACCCACTACGACGTGATCGCCACCATCGAAGGTGGCGGGACCACCGGGCAGAGCGACGCGCTGCGCCTCGGTATCGCCCGTGCCCTCGTCGGCGTCGACGCCGAGTTTCGACCAACCCTGAAGCGGGAAGGCCTCCTCACGCGGGACGCCCGCCGGGTGGAGCGCAAGAAGTACGGACTTCGCAAGGCCCGGCGCGCTCCTCAGTTCACCAAGCGCTGAGCCGACGCCATGGAGAGCGGCCAGCGGCTCTTCGGCACCGACGGGGTTCGGGGATACGCCAATCACGACCTCACCGTCGACGTCGCCGTCGACCTGGCCCGCGCCGCCGGGGAAGGATCCGAGGGCCCGGTCGTCATCGGGCGTGACACCCGCCGTTCCAGCCCGATGCTGGCGGCGGCCCTCCACGCCGGATTCAATGCGGTCGGGGTCGACACCGTCGACCTCGGCATCATCCCGGTCGGGGCCGTCTCCCGGCTCACCATCGACACCGGCGCCGAATACGGGGTGATGGTGAGCGCCTCGCACAACCCGGCCGACGACAACGGGATCAAGTTCTTCGGCCGGGACGGCTCCAAGCTGTCCGACGAGCGGGAGGCGGTCATCGAGGGTCGCTACCGCCACGGGGCTCCGTGGCGGAGTCCGAGCGGCCCCCTCGTCGGCATGCAGACCGCGATGCCCGACGCCGTCGACCGCTACCTCGACCAGTTGAAGCAGGACGCCTCCTACTCGCTGCGCGGCATGGAATTCGTGCTCGACTGCGCCAACGGCGCCTCGTTCGCCGCGGCGCCGGAACTGTTCCGCCGCCTCGGAGCCTCCGTCGAGGTCCACGGCGCCGAGCCGGACGGAACCAACATCAACGCCGGATGTGGGGCGACCCACCCCGAGTACCTCGGATCACTCGCCCGCGGGCGAGTCGGGTTCGCCTTCGACGGTGACGCCGACCGTTGTGTCGCCATCGACGAGGACGGCGCCACCGTCAACGGCGACGTGATCATGGCCATCCTCGCCCACCAGCTCAAGGAGCGAGGCAAGCTGAAAC
>CAZQUB010000295.1:0-1841 GCA_964596225.1 uncultured Acidimicrobiaceae bacterium | reverse complement strand
CGCGCATGATCGCCTGGGCCTCGGTGCAGTTCGACGTGCCGGTCGACGAGATCGCCGGGCACCGTGACTACGCCGCCACCACCTGCCCCGGCGCCAACCTCTACGCCAAGATCGTCGACGGATCGCTGGCGGCACGGGCCGCCGAGATCATCGCGGCAGGAGGCGTCACCCTCACCTACGACGGCTGATGCGCGCCACGACCTACTGGTGGGTGGTGTGCTCCGGGATGATCCGGACGACGAGACGTTCGCTGTCCGGCGGTTCGTGCTCGTAGCGCTCCGTCCCGAGGTACTTCTTGGCGAGCGCGTCGATGAGGTGATGGCGGGGGTCGGGCTCGATCTCCACCGGGCCCCGGATCTCGAGGTAACGGTAGGGATCGTCGGGGTCCTGGATCGACACCGCGATGCGGGGGAAGCGGCGGAGGTTCTGGATGCGCTGCTTGGTGGGGGTGGCGCTGATGAGGAGCGCCTCCCCGTCCCAGTCGTACCAGACCGGGTGGCTCTGCGGCTCCCCGCCCGGCCCGATCGTCGCCAGGTGGGCGAAACCCTTCTTCTCGAGAATGTCCCGATGCGATTCCGGTATGACGGTCATCGCTGCTCCTGTTGTCGTGCCAACTCTCACAACGCCACGGCGGAGGTTGCTCTTCCGCCCTCGAGCCGGCATCCGCCAGAATCGATGGAACCGGGGACCTGCCTGCTGCGTCCGTGGGGTGATGGACGAGATGGTGATCGACAACGTGGAGCCCGTGCCGATCGTGGCGAGCCACCGCGACTTCGACTCGTTCTACCGGACGAACTGGATCGAGGTGTACCGGCCCCTCGCCGTCACCCTGCGGAACGCCGACCTGGCACGGGAGGCGGTCGACGAAGCGATGATCCGCGCCTACCGCCGCTGGCGAGCGGTGCGCCTCTACCGCAACCAGACCGGGTGGGTCTACCGGGTCGCCCTCAACTGGGCGGTGTCACAGCTCCGCAAGACCCGCCGTGAGGTCCACGGGGGGAACCCGATCGAAGCGCCACACGCCGACCCGCTCCCCTCGCCGGATCTGTATGACGCGCTTCACCGTCTCGACCTCAAGCATCGCTCGGTGGTCGTGCTCCGCTACCTGATGGACTGGGAGGAACGGGACATCGCGGTCGCGCTCGGCATCCCCCGGGGGACGGTCAAGAGCCGCCTCAATCGGGCAATGGCGAAACTGCGAAAGGACCTGACATGAGCACGTTGGAACGGCGCCTCACCGACGAATTGCGTCGCAGAGCCGGCGACCTTCCCCCCGCCATGGGGAACCTGGAGCGGGTACGCCGCGCCGGGCGGCTCCGCCTCATGGCGTCCCGGCTTGCCTCGCTCGCCGTCCTCACCGCAGTGGCGGTGGTGGCCTCGTTGGCACTCACCGGCCGGCCTGCCACCGAGACCCCGGCCGCAGACGGCGGTGCGGCCGTCGAGGACTTGGTCGCCCTCACCCCGGTCGAGGCCACCACGCTGACGGTGCAGTGCCTCCGGGGGAAGGGTCTCGTCGTCGAACAGGACCAGGACGAGGAAGGCATCCAATTCCGGGGCGAAGTCGCGACGACCAGCATGTACGACGAGGCGTTCCAAGCGTGCCAGAACGAGCTGCGCCGCGCCGGATACCTCCTTCCGGAGGACAACCCCGAGTACCTTCGGGTCGGTTACGCCCAGTACCTCGCCCTCGCCGAGTGCTATCGGGCCGCGGGGATCGACGTACCCGAGGCTCCGCCGCTCGAGGACTTCGTCGCCGCCCGCAGGGCAGACATCCCTACTTGGTCGCCCCAGCAGGCCGCCATCCGGATCGCCGGGTTCGATGCGGCGATGGCCGCCGAGGA
>CAZQUB010000294.1:0-1841 GCA_964596225.1 uncultured Acidimicrobiaceae bacterium | reverse complement strand
TCCCTCATCGAGACCCCCTTCGCCTACCCCGAACTCACCGTCGAAGAGAACCTGGCGGCGGCCGCCCTCCTCCACGGCCTCGACCCGGCCGGCATCGACGCCGAGATCGACCGGGTGATCGACGGGTTCGAACTGGGGCGCTGGCGCCACCGCCGCTCCCGGGTGCTGTCGCTCGGCAACAAGCAACGCCTCGGGCTGGCGTCGTCGCTCATCCACCGCCCCAGCATCGTGGTGCTCGACGAACCCGCCAACGCCCTCGACCCGGCCGGGGTCGTCTTCATCCGCGACCTGCTGCGCCGCGGCGCCGAGGCCGGCACCGCGGTGCTGGTCTCCAGCCACCACCTCGACCAGCTCGCCCGGGTGGCCGACCGCATCACCATGCTGCACCGGGGCCGCATCGTCGGCACCCTCGACCCGCACGGCGTCGACCTCGAGCGCCAGTTCTTCGACCAGGTCTACCAAGCCGACCTCACCCGAGGTGCCGCATGAGGCCCGCCCTCACCGTCGAAGCCCTCAAGGTGCGCCGCTCCACGGTGGTGCTGATCACCACCGCCCTCATCGTGGTGCTCGTCCCATTCCTCTGCCTCGCCTTCGTCAAGGTCGCCGAGAACGGCGGGGCCGGGGCGGTGGCCGCCAAGGCGGAGGCGATGGTGCAGGGCGAAGGATGGGACGCCTACCTCAACCTGCTGGCACAGATGGTGGCGATCGTCCTGTTCATCGGCCCCGGCGTGGTGGTGGCGTGGGCGTTCGGGCGGGAGTTCACCGACCGCACCTTCCCCTCCCTCTTCGCCCTCCCCGTGTCACGGGGTTCGACCGCCGCCGCCAAGTTCGTGGTGCTGTTCTGCTGGGGGCTCATCCTCACCGTGCTGCTCCTCGGCGCCGCGGTGCTGGTCGGCCTCGTCACCAACGTCGGGCCGATCGGCGACGTCGACCTCCTCCCCCGCCTCGGGCGGCTCCTGGTGGCGGGATGGCTCACGACCGCGATCTCGCTCACGGTCGGGTTCGTCGCCAGCGTCGGGCGCGGCTACCTGCCGCCCATCGGCGCCATCATCCTGCTCACGATGATCACCCAGGTCGCCGTCGTCCTCGGCTCCGGCGCCTGGTTCCCCTACGCCGCCCCCGGCCTCTACGCGGTCTCCGGCACCGAAGGCGTCGCCGACGTCAACGCCCTGCAACTGGCGCTGGTACCGGTCCTGACGGCGGCGGCGGTGTGGGCCACGGTCCGCTGGTGGAACCACGCCGAGGTGACATAGGGGAACCGCACACCCCCCTCGGCTCAGCTGCCGGCTGGGCCGGCGCTTCGCCGGTCCCCCCTTTGGACAAGGGGGGACGACAGAGAGGCCAAACCCCTTGAACCGTGCCCGCCAGTTCGGTACGCCTACGTCGTGCCACGCCGAAACCCCCGGTTGCTGCGGTACGCCCGGCGTATGCGTCGCGAGCCGACCCAAGCCGAAGCGCGGCTCTGGTGGTTCCTTTGCCGCACCGCCACCGGGTTCCGGTTCCGGCGTCAGGAACCCGTCGGACCCGTCATCGTCGACTTCGCCTGCCGGTCCCGCCGGCTCGTGGTCGAAATCGACGGGGACACGCATGACTCTCCCGACGTCGCGGCACGGGACCGGTGCCGTGGTCGATGGCTCGAGGAGCACGGGTGGCGTGTCCTGCGCTTCACTGACGACGACGTGACAGAAGACGTCGATGCGGTGATGGACGCGATCGCTGCCGCGTTGGAGGAGTCGCAGGGTCCATAGCGCCGGTCGTTGGCGCCACACCCCCCTCGGCTCAGCTGCCGGCTCCGCCGGCGCTTCGCCGGTCCCCCCTTTTGACAAGGGGGGACGACAGAA
>CAZQUB010000293.1:0-1858 GCA_964596225.1 uncultured Acidimicrobiaceae bacterium | reverse complement strand
TGAGCCGAGGGGGGTGTGCCCTCCACCACCGAACCGCGACCCTCCCCGAATCACCGCTGCCTACGGCAGCGCCTCTACGACGCCTCTGCCTTCGGCAGAGGGAACCTCCCTGATCCCAGGGAGGGTGACAGAGACGCCAGAAGGGGCGACCGACGAACGATCCGAGGGGGGTGTGCCGCACTCCGACCGCACCCCAGACCCCGGCACCGGCAGAGTGGAATCGGGTCAGAAAGGGACGTTCTCCCGAGCCACGTCGCGCCGGCGCAACCATACGATGGCGGCGAAGGAGAGACCGTGACACAGCACACCAATCTCGCAGACACCGCCTCTTGGACCGCGGCCGTGCGCAGCCGGGAGCACGCCAGGGCCGACCGCCTCGTCGACGACCCGTGGGCGGAACGACTCGCCGGAGAGACCGGTGCTGCCTGGCTGGCGGACCACCCGGAGGACAGCACCGTCCCGATCATCATCCGCACTCGTTTCTTCGACGAGTTCCTGGAGGCCGCCGCCGCCGAGGTCCGCCAGATCGTGCTCCTGGGAGCCGGCCTCGACACTCGCGCCTACCGGCTGGCGTGGCCGCCGGACACGACCCTCTACGAACTCGAGCAACCGGAGGTACTGCACCGCAAGGACGCGGTCCTCGAAGCGATGGGGGCGGCGCCGGCCTGCACCCGCCACGCCATCGGCGCCGACCTCAGGGAGCCGTGGGAGGAGCGGCTCGTGGCGCGTGGGTTCGACCCGAAGCTGCCGTCGGCCTGGTTGCTGGAGGGTTTCCTCTTCTACCTCGCAAGCGAGCACGTTCTCGATCTCGTCGACCGTCTCGGATCACTCGCCGCGCCGGGGAGCAAGCTCGGCTTCGACATCATCAACGGCGCCATGCTGACGTCGGATTGGACGCGGCCCTGGATCGAGATGCAGGCCCGATCAGGAGCACCGTGGATCGGGACCATGGACGATCCGAAGGCCACCCTCGCCGAACGGGGCTGGCGGGCGACCCTCACCCAGGCGGGCGCTCCGGACGCCGACTACGGCCGCTGGAAGCTGCCGGTGCTGCCGGTGGAGGCCCCGGGTGTGCCCCACAACTGGTTCGTGGTGGCGCAGCGGGCCACCTGAGGAGCCGCGGCGTCACTGCCCTTCGTAGGTCTCCACGACGTCTTCGACGATGTCGAGGGTGACACCTGCCGCCGCCAGGATGTCGGGAGTGTCGCCGCCGGCGTGGTAGCGGCGGCGGGCCACGACACGGTCGATGCCGGTGCTGGCGATGAGCATGGCGCAGACCCGGCACGGTTCCATCGAGCAGTACACCGTGGTGCCCTCGAGGCGGAGCCCGTAGCGGGCAGCCTGGACGATGGCGTTCTGCTCGGCGTGCACGGTGCGGACGCAGTGCTGGCGAACGGTGCCGTCGTCGTCGATCACCTGTTTGAGGTCGTGGCCCACTTCGTCGCAGTGCGGCATCCCCGACGGCGAGCCGACGTAGCCGGTGCAGATGATGCGCTTGTCGCGCACCACGACACAGCCGCTCTTGCCCCGGTCACAGGTCGCCCGCGTCGCCACCTGGTCGACGAGGCTCAGGAAGTAGTCGTCCCAGCTCGGTCTCATGAGGGGGAAGGGTACCTCTCGCGGCCGCGCCTGCCCGCTCCTATCGTCCCCCCTTGTCAAAAGGGGGGACCGGCGAACAAAGTGAGCCGAGGGGGGTGTGCCCTTCCTCCGAATCACCGTGACCCTCCCCGAATCGGCAGCCGCCTCCGGCGGCGCCTCTTCGACCCTCCCTGCACAGCAGGGAGGGTGACAGAACCAGTCTCGTCCCCCCTTGCGAAAAGGGGGGACCGGCGAACGAAGTGAGCCGAGGGGGGTGTGC
>CAZQUB010000292.1:0-1859 GCA_964596225.1 uncultured Acidimicrobiaceae bacterium | reverse complement strand
GACGTCGACGAGAACATCGCCAAGGTGTCGCTGGTGGGGGCGGGCATGAAGGACGAGTTGGGGATCGCCTCCAAGATGTTCCGCATCCTCTCCGACAACGGCATCAACATCGAGATGATCTCTACCTCGCCGATCCGGATATCCTGCGTCGTCCGGGGGGAGGACGTGGCCGAAGCTGTCCGCCGCCTCCACGCCGGATTCGAGCTGTCGGAGCCCGGGGAGGCGACCTCATGAGCTTGAGCAACCCACGAGTGGCGGTGGTCGGTGCCACCGGCGCCGTCGGGACCGCGATGCAGTCGATCCTGGCGGAGCGTGACTTCCCGGTCGCCGAGCTGCGTCTCATGGCGTCGTCCCGCTCGGCGGGCCGCACCGTGCCGACCCCGTGGGGGGACGTCGTGGTCGAGGATCTCGCCACCGCCGACCCTGCCGGTATCGACATCGCCCTCTTCTCGGCAGGCGGTTCCCGCTCCCGCCAGTACGCACCGGCCTTCGCATCGGCGGGCGCGGTGGTGATCGACAACTCCTCAGCTTTCCGGATGGATCCGGACGTGCCGCTGGTGGTCGCCGAGGTCAACGACGAGGCGATCCACGACCACCATGGCATCGTCGCCAACCCCAACTGCACCACGATGGTGGTGATGATGGCGCTGGGGCCACTGCACCGGGCCGCCGGGCTGCGCCGCCTCACCGCGACCTCCTACCAGGCGGTGTCGGGTTCGGGCCAGACCGGGATGGACGTGCTGGCGCACGAGCTCGACGTCCTCGGCAAGGACCGCGAGCTGCTGGTCCACGGCGGATGGTCCGACCCGGGAGGCGAGGTCTACGCCCGTCCCATCGGCTACAACGTGCTGCCCCACGCCGGATCCTTCACCGAGGGGGGCTACACCGACGAGGAATGGAAGCTGGTCCACGAGACCCGCAAGATCCTCGACGCCCCCGACATCCTGGTGGAGCCCACCTGCGTGCGGGTCCCGGTGATGGTGGGTCACGGCATCGCCGCCACCGCCTTCTTCTCCCGTCCCGTCACCCTGGAGGAGGCGCGCGACATCCTCGCCGCCGCCCCCGGTGCCGAGCTGTGGAGCGACGACAAGGTCCCCACCCCGCTCGACTCGGCCGGCAAGGACGAGGTGCTCATCGGCCGGGTCCGTCCCACCGTCGGTGAGGAAGGCGGGATCAGCCTGTGGACCGTCGGCGACAACCTCCGCAAGGGGGCGGCGCTCAACGCGGTCCAGCTCGCCGAACTGCTGGTGTAGCGGCGGCCGGTCCGTCGCGGCCCGGCGGTGCCTCCCTTAGGCTGCGTCCCATGGCCAGCCGGCTCCTCTCATGATCCAGCTCACCGAGGTGACCAAGGTCTTCCCCGGCGCGGCGGCGCCGGCGGTGGGCCGTCTCACGCTGGAGATCCCCGACGCCGAGGTGGTGGTGCTGGTCGGCCCCTCCGGCTGCGGCAAGACGACCACCCTCAAGATGATCAACCGTCTCGTCGAGGCGACCTCCGGCACGATCATGGTCGAGGGACGGGACATCCTCGATCTGGCGCCCCATGAGCTGCGGCGCTCGATCGGCTACGTGATCCAGCAGATCGGGCTGTTCCCGCACCGCACCATCGCCGAGAACATCGCGACGGTTCCCCGGCTGCTGGGATGGGACAAAGGCCGCATCGCCGCCCGGGTCGAGGAGTTGACCGAGGTGGTGGAGCTGGCGCCCGACATGCTGGCCCGCTATCCGGCGGAGCTGTCCGGCGGGCAGCGGCAGCGGGTCGGGGTGGCCCGGGCCCTTGCCGCCGATCCTCCGGTGCTGCTGATGGACGAGCCGTTCGGCGCCGTCGACCCCATCGTGCGGGCCCGGCTCCAGGACGAGCT
>CAZQUB010000291.1:0-1859 GCA_964596225.1 uncultured Acidimicrobiaceae bacterium | reverse complement strand
ACGGTGCCGAACTCGATGCCCTCCCGCACGCTCATGATGGCGATGCCGTGCACCCCGATGTCGCCGCTGACGATCACGGCGTCGCCGGGCCGGGCCCGATCCGGGCCGATCGTCACCCCCTCGGGCACGATGCCGAACCCGGACGTGTTGAGGTAGACGCCGTCGCCGTGGCCCTGGTCGACCACCTTGGTGTCGCCGGTCACCAGCTCCACCCCGGCGTCCCGGGCGGCCTTCCCGGTCGCTTCGGCGATGAGGCCGAGCTGGGCGAGCGGCAGGCCCTCCTCGAGGATGAACCCCACCGACATGGCGATCGGTTGGGCGCCGCTCATAGCGATGTCGTTGACGGTGCCGTTGACGGCGAGCTCGCCGATGTTGCCGCCCGGGAAGAACAGGGGGCGGACCACGAAGCTGTCGGTGGAGAACGCCACCCGGGTCCCGGCGACGTCGACGATCGCCGAATCGCCGAGGCCTGCCAGCGTGGCGTTGGCGAAGGCGGGGAGGAAGAGATGCTCGACCAGCTCCGAGGAGAGCTTCCCCCCGCCGCCGTGGCCGAGCACGATCGCCGGGTAGTCCCGCAGCGGCAACGGGCAGGTCCAGCCTTCGAGGTCGAGCGGGGCGTCAGTCACCGGTGCGGACCTTCGGGTCGTCGAGGCGACGGTACTGGTAGTAGGCGGCGCAGGCGCCCTCGCTCGACACCATCGTGGCGCCGAGCGGGTTGCGGGGGGTGCACACGGTCCCGAACGCCTCGCACTCGTTCGGCTTGATCAGCCCCTGCAGCACCTCGCCGCTGCGGCACACCGCCGACTCCTGCACCACGATGTCGCCCACGTCGAAGCGGGCCTCGGCGTCGAAGTCGCGGTACGCCTCCGAGAGCCGCCACCCGCTCTGGGGGATGACGCCGATGCCGCGCCAGGCCCGGTCGACCACCTCGAAGACGTCGGCGAGCATCGCCTGGGCCGGCTTGTTGCCCTCGTAGTTGACGGCCCGCGGGTAGGCGTTCTCCAGCTCGGCCCGGCCCGCCTCGAGCTGGACGACGGTGCGGCGGATCCCGTCGAGCACGTCGAGGGGCTCGAACCCGGTCACCACGATCGGGACCTGGTACTTCTCGACCAGAGGGTCGTACTCCCAATACCCCATCACCGAGCAGACGTGGCCGGCGGCGAGGAACCCCTGCACCCGGGTCACCGGGGAATCCATGATCGCCGAGATCGCCGGCGGGACCAGCACGTGGGACACCAGCATCGAGAAGTTGCTCACCCCGAGCCGCTTCGCCTGGTGCACCGCCATGGCGTTGGCGGGCGCCGTCGTCTCGAAGCCGATGCCGAAGAACACCACCTGCCGGTCGGGATTCTCCCGGGCGATACGGACCGCGTCGAGGGGGGAGTAGACGATGCGGACGTCGCCGCCGGTGCTCTTGATCCGGAACAGGTCGGCCTCCGAGCCGGGGACGCGCAGCATGTCCCCGAAGGAGCAGAACGTCACGTCGTCGCGGGCCGCGATGGCGAGCGCCTTGTCGATCACCTCCAGCGGGGTGACGCACACCGGGCAGCCCGGGCCGTGGATCATCTCGATCTCTTCGGGGATGAGCTGGTCGATGCCGTAGCGGATGATCGAGTGGGTCTGGCCGCCGCAGACCTCCATGAGCGCCCAGGGGCGGGTGGTGATGCGGTGCAGATCGTCGAGCAGGGTGCGGGCGAGGGCGGGATCGTGGAACTCGTCGAGGTACTTCATGGTCAGCCTTCGGCGTTGAGTTCTTGCTGGAGCACACCCATCTGCTCGAACAGGCTCAGGGTCTCGAGCGCCGACTTCTCGTCGAGCTTGGTGATGGCGAACCCGACGTGGACGATGGCGTACTCACC
>CAZQUB010000290.1:0-1866 GCA_964596225.1 uncultured Acidimicrobiaceae bacterium | reverse complement strand
CGTCGTAGTAGCGCAGATCCTTGCCGCTCTTCCCGGCGTGGGCCTTGAGGTCGAAATCGGTGCGGTTGGCGATGCCCTCCAGCTCGTCCCACCCCCACGGAAAGAGGTACTCGACGTCGTAGGTGCCGGCCGAGTAATGCGACAGCTCGTCGGCGTCGTGCTCTCGCAACCGGAGGTTGTCAGGGTTCATGCCGAGGTCCCGGTACCAGCCTTCCCGCTCATCGATCCAGTAGCGGAACCAGCGCTCCCCTTCCTCGGGCGCCACGAAGAACTCCATCTCCATCTGCTCGAACTCGCGGGTGCGGAACACGAACTGGCCCGGGGTGATCTCGTTGCGGAACGACTTGCCGATCTGGGCGATGCCGAACGGCAGCTTCATCCGGGCGGTTCGCCGCACGTTCTCGAAGTTGATGAAGATGCCCTGCGCCGTCTCCGGCCGCAGATACACGACGTTGTCGGACGACTCGACCGGGCCCATGTTGGTGCGGAACAACAGGTTGAAGTTGCGGGCCTCCGTGAAGCTGTCTCGGCTCCCACAGCTCGGGCACTGGTCGGGATCGTCGAGCTTGTCGACCCGGAACCGGTTGTGGCACTCCCGGCACTCCACCAGCGGGTCGGTGAAGGAGGCGAGGTGGCCGGAGGCCTCCCACACCTGCGGCGCCTGGATCACCGCGCTGTCGATGCCCACGATGTCGTCCCGGAGCTGAACCATGGACCGCCACCACTGCGCCTTGACGTTGCGAAGCAGCGCCGTCCCCAGCGGGCCGTAGTCGTAGGCGGACCGGAGCCCGCCGTAGATCTCCGACGACGGGAACACGAACCCGCGGTTCTTGGAGAGGGTGACGATGGTGTCGAAATCGATAGGCATGCGTGACCGCCTCACTGGCTGTGGGGAGACCAGGATGGTAGCCGCAGCCCGGGCGGGCCCGTTCACCGCCGGCTCACCCGCCCGGCTCAGCGGCCCGGCTCGCCGGCCGCGTCCTCCGCTCCCCCGAAACGCCGCTCCCGTCCCTGGAACTCGGCGATGCAGTCCGCCAGCGTGGTGCGGTCGAAATCGGGCCACAACACCGGGGTGAAGACGTACTCGGAGTAGGCCGCCTCCCACAGCAGGAAGTTGGAGGTGCGCATCTCCCCGCTGCTGCGGATGACGAGGTCGGGGTCCGGCATCTCCGGCAGGTAGAGGCGGGACGCCAGCGCCGCCACGTCGACCTGCGACGGATCGAGGGTCCCGGCGGCCGCTTCCTCGGCGATGCGCCGGGCCGCCGCCGCCAGCTCGACCCGACCCCCGTAGTTGAAGGCGAACACGAGATGCATGCGGGTGTTCGCCTTCGTGAGCTGCTCGGCGGCCCGGATCTCCTCCCGCAGCTCGTCGGGGACGCGGGGGTCGTCCCGTTCGCCGATGAAATGGATCCGCACCCCGAAGTCGTTCATCTCGTCGCGGCGGCGCCGCAACAGGTCCACGTTGAACTGCATCAGGAACACAACCTCGTCCTCGTCGCGGGTCCAGTTCTCGGTGGAGAAGGCGTAGACGGTGAGCCATTCCACCCCGAGGTCGAGCGCACCCTCGATCACGTCGAAGAGGGCAGGTTCCCCCCGGGCGTGCCCGGCGGTGCGGTGCAGGCCGCGGGCGTTGGCCCAGCGCCCGTTGCCGTCCATGATGATGCCGACGTGACGGGGCACCCGGGTCCGGTCCACTTGCGGGGCGAACGACGACTCGTCACCCATCGAGCATCGCCAGCGACTCGAGGCGCCGCTCCAGGTGGTATTCGAGGAAGCGGCGGGCCACCCCCATCGCCTCCCCGCTGAGGGCAGCGTCGGCGGCGGGGAGGGCGGCGAGGTCGGCCCCCGCCACCCCGGCCAGGTATC
>CAZQUB010000289.1:0-1877 GCA_964596225.1 uncultured Acidimicrobiaceae bacterium | reverse complement strand
TGGTCTCTTCGATCGAGATCGTGTCGAGCATCTGCTCCATGCGCAGCATGCCGAGCGTCGTCACGTTGAGCACCTGGGTCTCGCCCCGCTGGAACAGCGCCGAGCCGTGGCCCTGCGGCACCACCCCGACCTCGATGTGGAGGGGACGGATGTCGGTGAGGCCACGGCCGTCCATGCGGACGCCTTCGGCGACGACACGTTCCCGCATCACCTTCTTCTGGACGGCGCGGAACGCCTTCTTCACCGCCGCCAGCGTCTCGGCGTCGTCTTCGGCGATGCCGAGCTCGGCGACGGTGGCGTCGGCGATGCCGGCCTCCGCCTCGAGGCGCTGCCGCTTGTCGGCGACAATGCCCATCTCGATCAGCTTGGGGCGGGCCGCCTCCGCGACCCGCTCGTACAGCTCCTCGGAGTAGTCCTCGACCACCGGGAACTCGACCGGCTCGGGAACACCGACCTTGTCGAGGAGTTCGAGTTGCAGGTCGATGAGCTGCCCGATGTAGCCCTTGGCCTCTTCGAGGCCGCGGGCGATGGTCTCCTCGTCGCTGGGCGCCTGGCCCGCCGCGACGTGACGGTGACCCTGCTCGGTGGCACCCGCCTCGACCATGGCGATGTCGACGCCGCCGTCGGCGTTGCGCTTCCCGGCGACGATCAGATCGAACACCGACTCCTCGAGCTCTTCGAAGGTCGGGAACGGGATCCACTCACCGTTCCGCAGCGCCATGCGCACCGCCCCGATCGGTCCCAGGAACGGGATCGGGCTCAGGGTGAGCGCCGCCGAGGCGGCGTTGAGGGCGGGGGCGTCGTAGGGGTTCACGAGGTCGGCCGAGAGCACGGTCGCCACGATGTGGGTCTCGGAGCGGAACCCGTCCTGGAACGAAGGACGGAGGGGACGGTCGATGAGGCGGGCGGTGAGCGTCGCCTTCTCGGTGGCGCGTCCCTCCCGGCGGAAGAAGGAGCCGGGGATCCGCCCCACGGCGTACATCCGCTCCTCGACATCGACGGTGAGCGGGAAGAAATCGGCGCCTTCCCGCAAGCCCCGACTCGCAGTCGCCGTCACCAGCACCTCGGTGCCGCCGACGTGGATCACGACGGATCCGTCCGCGAGTTGGGCGAGTTTGCCGGCCGTCAGGACGATCTCCCGATCGCCTACCTGGGCCCGTACGGTGGTCTCTGCCACACGCATCTCCTTTTGGTGTGGAAGGAGAGCGCTCAATTGGCAGTGGTCGATCCTCGAAGCGGGTCGAACATCGACCACTGACAACTGAACCGCCACTCCTTCGGTGATTCAGTTCCGGCATGACAAGAGGCGGCCCGGAGAGGCCGCCTCCTGGTGCCTAGCGCCGTAGCCCGAGTCGGGCGATCAGCGTTCGGTACCTCTCGACATCTTGGTCTCTGAGGTAGCCGAGAAGTCGCCGGCGCTTGCCGACCATCATCAACAGCCCTCGCCGACCATGGTGGTCCTTCTTGTGGAACCGCAGATGGTCCGTGAGGTGGTTGATGCGTTCGGTCAGCAAGGCAACCTGAACCTCGGGCGAACCCGTGTCGGTCCCGTGCGAGCCGAACTCTTCGATGATCGTGTTCGTGTCTTTCACGCAGGCATTTCCTCGTGGGCGAACGAAAGCGCGGACGAACGTCCGGACGGGAGTGTACCAGGTTCCGTTCGCCTGCCAATCCCGTTCGTTCCGGCCCCCGGCGCCCCTCTCGTCCCCTCGCCTTCTCTGTCGTCCCCCCTTGCCAAAAGGGGGGACCGGAGAGCGAAGCGATCCGAGGGGGGTGTGCCATCCGTCGAGCATGCCGCGACCCTCCCCGAATCACTCGCCTCCGGCTCGTTCTGCGACGCCTCTGCCTTCGGCAGAGGAAACCTCCCTGATCCCAGG
>CAZQUB010000288.1:0-1880 GCA_964596225.1 uncultured Acidimicrobiaceae bacterium | reverse complement strand
TCGCCGACGCCGACGGCAACCTGCACGGGGTGGCGGCGGTGATCGACAAGGATCTCGCCTCGGCCCTGCTCGCCAACGACCTGGGCGCCGACCTGCTGCTCATCTCCACCGTGGTGGAGAAGGTGGCGCTGCGCTTCGGCACCCCCGAACAGGAGTGGGTGGACCGGCTCACCCTCGCCGAGGTGAAGGAGTACCTGGCGGAGGGCATTCACTTCGGGGAGGGCAGCATGGCCCCCAAGATGCGGGCGGTGGTGCAGTTCCTCGAGAACGGCGGCAAGGAAGCCCTCATCACCAACCCGGCGAGCCTGGAACGAGCCGTGGCCGGCGAGACCGGCACCCGGATCGTGCCATGAGCGGCAACGTCACCGGTCTCACCTGCGTCGTCTGCGGCACGACCTACGCCGAAGGCGAGGTGCGCTACGTCTGCCCCGATCACGGGAACGAGGGCATCCTCGACGTCGGCTACGACTACGAGCAGGTGGCGGCCGGCATCAGTCAGGCGTCGCTGGCGGATGATCGCGATCCCACCATGTGGCGCTACCGACCCTTGCTCCCGATCACCGACGATGCCCCGGTGCCGCCCCTCACCGTCGGCGGCACCCCCCTCTACGACGCGCCCCGCCTCGCCGCCGACCTCGGCATCGCCCGCCTCTGGGTGAAGGACGAGGGCCGCCAGCCGACCGGTTCCCTCAAGGACCGCGCCAGCGCCATGGCGATTGTCAAGGCCGCCGAGGCCGGCGCCCAGGTGGTGACCACCGCCAGCACCGGCAACGCCGCCGCCGCCCTCGCCGGGCTGGCCGCCAGCGTCGGGCAGCGCAACGTGATCTTCGTTCCCGAGTCGGCGCCCGAGGCGAAGATCGCCCAGCTCCTCGCCTACGGCTCGACCGTGGTGCTGGTGGCGGGCAGCTATGGCGACGCCTTCGAGTTGTGCATGGAGGCCGCCGCCGAGTACGGCTGGTACAACCGCAACACCGGCTTCAACCCGTACATGACCGAGGGCAAGAAGACCGCGGTGCTCGAGATCCTCGAACAGCTTGCCTGGGACGCCCCCGATGCCCTCTTCGTCAGCGTGGGTGACGGCTCCATCATCGGCGGGCTCCACAAGGGTGTGAAGGACGCCCTGGCATTGGGCTGGATCGAGCGAGCCCCCCGCATCTTCGGCGTCCAGGCCGCCGGCAGCGACTACCTGGTGCAAGCCTTCGAGAGCGGCGACGACGTGCTCACCAAGCCGCCCATCACCGCCCGGACCGTGGCCGACTCGATCAGCGCCGACCTCCCCCGCGACCGCATCAAGGCGATGGCGGCGGTGAAAGAGACCGGCGGCGCCTTCCTACGGGTGAGCGACGACGACATCCTGGCTGCGGTCCCGTTGCTGGCGCGCGGGTCGGGGGTGTTCGCCGAGCCGGCCGGGGCGGCCTCGTACGCCGGGCTGATCACGGCCGTCGACCAGGGATTGATCCGACCCGCCGACCGGGTGGCAGTGCTCGCCACCGGCAACGGACTCAAAGACGTGGCGTCGGCGATGCGGGCCGTCGCCGCTGCCGGAACCGAACCAATCCGGGTCGAGCCGAACCTGGCATCGTTGAAGGCAGTACTCCAGAAGGGAACCCCATGATCGACCTCACCATCCACCAAGCCACCCTGGAGTCGGCGGCGCGCCGTGCCCGCGAGAGGTCGATCCGCATCCCCACCTTCAAGCAGATGCGTGACCCGTCACTGATCCCCGACACGATCAAACAGCAGCTCGGCGGGGTCGGCCTGTGGGACCTCGATCCCCTCAACCTGTTCCGCATCACCTGGCACAACGAGCCCGTCGCCGCCGGCGGCGGCTTCGGGCCGGTCAACTTCCTCGAGATCCCGTCCGAGATCAGCGGGGTCGA
>CAZQUB010000287.1:0-1891 GCA_964596225.1 uncultured Acidimicrobiaceae bacterium | reverse complement strand
CGGTTTCATCTCGGTCGTGGGACGGCCGAACGTGGGGAAGTCGACGATGGTGAACGCCCTGGTGGGCACCAAGGTCGCCATCACCTCTCCCCGCCCGCAGACGACACGCAACACGATCCGCGGCGTCCTCACCCGCACCGATCCCGACCAGCAGTTCGTGTTCGTGGACACTCCGGGGCTGCACCGGCCGCGCACCGCGCTCGGGGAGCGCCTCAACCGTCTCGTCTACGGGTCGCTGGCGGAGGCCGATGCGGTGCTGTTCGTCGTTGACGCCACCGCCCCGATCGGCCCGGGAGACCGCCGCACCGCGGCCCGCCTCGCCGACAGCGGAGCGCCCGTGGTGGTGGCGGTCAACAAGATCGACCGGGCCGGGCACGAGGCGGTGGCCCGCCAGCTGGCGGAGGCCGGGGAGTGGGGCTTCAAAGGCTATGTCCCGGTGTCGGCCATCACCGGCGACGGGCTGCCGGTCCTCCTCGAAGAGATCGGCGCCCTGCTCGAAGAGGGGCCGGCGTTCTTCCCTCCCGACGTCCACACCGACCAGCCCGATGCCCTGCTCGCGGCCGAGCTGATCCGGGAGAAATACCTGGCTCGCCTCCGTGAGGAGCTGCCCCATTCGCTGGCGGTGGTGGTCGAGGAGATCGAGACTCGGGACACCGGGACCGTGTTCGTTTCGGCGGTTGCCTACGTGGAGCGGACATCGCAGAAGGGGATCGTGATCGGCAAGGGCGGCACGCTGCTGCGGGAGGTGGGGGAAGAGGCCCGCCACGACCTGGAACGCCTCTTCGGTTCCGGCGTCTACCTCGACCTGCGGGTGAAGGTGGAGGCCGACTGGCAGCGGCGGGAGGGCTCGCTCGACCGCCTCGGGTTCTGACCCTCGCTACCGGGGCGCCACCAGATCGTCGCAGGCGGCGGCCAGTGCCGTGTCCTTGGCGGTGAGGGCCCCGGCGTCGTGGGTGGTGAGGGCGAGACGCACCTTGTTCCAGCGCACGTCGATATCGGGGTGGTGGCCGGCGACCTCGGCCCGGAGGGCCACCTGGGTGACGAACCCCATGGCTCCGGCGAAGTCGTCGAAACGGTAGGTGCGCTCGATCGTCTCCCCGTCGAGGGTCCACGCCGGGTGCTGCGCCAGGAACGCCTCGCGCTCGTCTGCGGTCAAGCCTGCCATGGGACCTCCTCATTCAGGGGTGCCGTCCAGTCTATGGCCGGGATGCGTCGCGTGGCGCAGGGAACCCGGTACTCTCGGCGGCGGCGCAACGAGGGGTTTCATGGCGATCCGACACGACCAGGGCATCGTGCTCCGCTCCTTCCCGTTCGGGGAGGCGGACCGGGTCGTGGTGCTCCTCAGCCCCAACGCCGGCAAGCTGCGCACCGTCGCCAAAGGCATCCGCAAGACGAAGAGCCGGTTCGGGGGCCGGCTCGAGCCGTTCTGCCACGTCGACCTCATCCTGTACGAGGGGCGCAACCTCGACACGATCACCCAGGTGACGATGATCGAGCCGTTCCAGCACCTGCGAGCCGACCTCGATCGGGTCATCGCCGCCGGCACGATGGTGGAAGTCGCCGACGCGGTGGCGCAGGACAACGAACCCGCCCGCCGTCTCTTCCTCCTGCTGCAGCGGGGCCTCAAAGCCCTCGACGCCGGACCCGCCCACCCGGATCTGGTCACCTCGTTTCTGCTGAAGGCGGCCGAGGTGGTGGGGGTGGCGCCGTCGTTCGACCGCTGCGCCGGGTGCGGGCGCACCGAGGACCTGCACCGCTTCAGCTTCCCCGCCGGCGGCGCCCTCTGTGAGCGATGCCGCACCGCCGGGGCCTACGCCTTGCGCGACGGGCTCACCGGATACCTGGCCGGGGTGGCGGGGGCCGACCTCGCCGCCCTCCCCGCCGCCGACGC
>CAZQUB010000286.1:0-1891 GCA_964596225.1 uncultured Acidimicrobiaceae bacterium | reverse complement strand
GCGGGTCGAGGAGATGTGCCGCCGCCTCCTCGCCAACCCCGTCATCGAGGACTGGACCGTGGAGACGATCGAATGAAGGTCGCCGTCGTCATGTTCCCGGGAACCAACTGCGAGCACGACGTCGTATGGGCCCTCAGCCGGCTCGGCGCGGAGCCGGAGCTGGTGTGGCACCGCCACACCGACCTCGACGGCTTCGACGGCGTGGTGCTTCCGGGCGGGTTCGCCCACGGCGACTACCTCCGCACCGGCGCCATCGCCCGCTTCTCCCCGGTGATGGCGGCGGTGGAGCGCCACGCCGCCGCCGGCACCCCGGTGCTCGGCATCTGCAACGGGTTTCAGATCCTCTGCGAGGCGGGGCTGCTCCCCGGCGCCCTCGTCGCCAACCGCGACCTCCGGTTCATCTGCCGGCCGGTGGAGGTGAGGGTGGAGAGCACCGACAGCATGCTCACCCGCGCCGCCCGGGTCGGGCAGGTGCTGCGCCTCCCCCTCAACAGCTACGAGGGCAACTACATCGCTCCCGCCGGCGCGCTGGCCCGCCTCGAGGGGCAGGGCCGGGTCATGCTCCGCTACTGCGACGCCGCCGGAGTGGTCGACGACGCCACCAATCCCAACGGCTCCACCAACGCCATCGCCGGCATCGCCAGCGAGGCCGGCAACGTCGCCGCCCTCATGCCCCACCCGGAACGGGCCGCCGAGCCCATCCTCGGCTCGGTCGACGGGCGCATCCTCCTCGAGTCGTTCGTCGCCAGCATGGTGCGGGAGCCGGCGACGGCATGAGCGAACCCGAACCGGCCCACCGCCAGCTCGGCATGACCGACGAGGAGTACGACTCCGTCGTCGCGATCCTGGGACGCCCGCCCCGCCCGGCGGAGCTGGCGATGTACTCGGTGATGTGGTCCGAGCACTGCTCCTACAAGTCGTCGCGGGCCTGGCTGGGACGCTTCCCGACCGAGGCGCCGTGGGTGGTGGTGGGTCCCGGCGAGAACGCCGGGGTCGTCGACCTGGGGGACGGCTGGCTCGCCGCCCTCCGTATCGAGAGCCACAACCATCCGTCCTTCGTCGAGCCGTACCAGGGCGCCGCCACCGGCGTCGGCGGCATCCTGCGCGACGTGTTCACCATGGGGGCCCGCCCGGTGGGGGTGTGGGACCCGCTGCGCTTCGGGCCGCTCTCGATCGCCCGCAACCGCTACCTGCTGTCGGGAGTCGTCTCCGGCATCGCCGGCTACGGCAACGCGGTCGGCGTCCCCACCCTCGGCGGCGAACTCGAGTTCGCCGACTGCTACAGCGCCAACCCGCTCGTCAACGTGATGGCGCTCGGCCTGTTGCAGCGGGACCAGCTCGTGCTGCGGGCCGCCTCCGGGGACGGCAACGTTGCGGTGCTCCTCGGGTCGTCGACCGGCCGTGACGGCATCGGGGGCGCCTCCATCCTCGCCTCCGCCAGCTTCGACGAGGAGTCGGGGGCCAAGCGCCCCTCGGTACAGGTCGGCGACCCGTTCGAGGAGAAGAAGCTGATCGAAGCCTGCCTCGAGCTGTACCAGCGGGGCCTGGTGGTCGGGATCCAGGATCTCGGCGCCGCCGGCATCTCCTGCGCCACCTCCGAGTCGGCCGCCGGTGGCGGCATGGGCATGGACGTCGACCTCGACGCGGTGCACCTGCGGGAAGCCGATATGACCCCCGGCGAGATTCTGATGTCGGAATCTCAGGAACGCATGCTCGCCATCGTCACACCGGAGGATCTCGACGAGGTGCTGGCCCTCGCCGCCAAGTGGGAGATCGCGGCGAGCCCCATCGGCCACGTCAACCCCTCCAAGCAACTGCGGGTCTTCCACCAGGGCGAGTTGGTGGCCGAGGTCCCGGCGGCGTCCCTCAGCGACGACGCCCCCCTCTACCG
>CAZQUB010000285.1:0-1903 GCA_964596225.1 uncultured Acidimicrobiaceae bacterium | reverse complement strand
CCTCAACGTGGTCGGCACCGTCGACGTCACCGTCGAATCGGGCCTCGAGAACCGGGTCGCGGAGCAGGATCCGATCGCCGGGAGTTCGGCGACGGACGGCTCCATCGTCGAGGTCCACCTCGGGAAGGTCCCGCCGCCGGAGCCGGACCCGACACCCTGACCATCCCCATGAACGAGCAGCCCTCGATCGAAGAGGAGCGCAACGCCGCCCTCCTCTCCTGGTACACGGCACACCGGCGCGCCCTGCCGTGGCGTGGCAGCACCGACCCCTATGTGGTGCTCGTGTCCGAGATGATGCTCCAGCAGACCCAGGTGAGCCGGGTCGTCGAGCACTTCGAGCGGTTCCTCGCCCTGTTCCCGACGGTGGACGACCTGGCCGCCGCCGCCTTCACCGAGGTGCTGGCTGCCTGGGTCGGGCTCGGCTACAACACGCGGGCCAAGCGGCTCCACGAAGCGGCCCGCCGCATCGCCGAGGAGGGATGGCCGACCGACGCCGCCGGGCTCGAGGCGCTGCCCGGGGTGGGTCCCTACACCGCCGCCGCGGTGGCGTCCTTCGCCTTCGGGCATCAGGTGGCGGCGGTCGACACCAACCAGCGGCGGGTGCTGTCACGCTGGCACGGCGAGGTACTGACGGGGTCGGGGCTGGACTCGGTGGTGCAGAGCCACCTTCCCGCCGACGCCGCCACGTGGAACCAGGCGGTGATGGACCTCGGTGCGCTCGTCTGCCACCCCCACCGTCCCGCCTGCGACGTGTGCCCGGTCGCCGACTGGTGTGCCGGGCCGGAGACCTACGCCCCTCCCCGCCCCCAGGGCAGGTTCGAGGGGTCGGTACGGCACGCCCGCGGGGCGATCATCCGGATGCTGGTGCGCCGCCCCGCCGGGTTCGACGAGCTGGTCGAGGAGACCGGACTCGACCCGGACGATCTCGAGGAGGTCGTGCTCGGCCTGGAGGAGGACGGCCTCGTCGTCGTCGACGACCCGGACGGCATGATCCGGATCGCCGACTGAGCCTTCAGCGGCCTTGCACCGCCACGATGTTCGCCATCGAGCCGCGCCGGCGATGCTCGGCCAGCGCCTGGTATTCGGGGGAGCGGTACCAGCGATCGAGGGCCGCCCCGTCCGGGAAGCGGATGACGACGGTGCGGGAGAACGGCCAGTCCCCCTCCAGCACCGTCACCGCGTCGTCGACCGCCAGCACCTCGCCGTCGAAGCGATCGAACACGGCGTCGTAGCCGGCGAGGTAGGAGGCGTACTCGGCATCGTCGTGGATGTCGATCTGGGCGATGAAGTAGCAGCTCATGGACACCGTGAATCGCGTCCCGCCATTCCAGCAGGAGCGAGCGCGGCAGGCGAGGTCAGGCGAGGAAGTTCTCGAGCAGCGTCATGCCATCGGTGGTCATCACACTCTCGGGATGGAACTGCACCCCGTAGATCGGGAGGTCCTTGTGCTGGATCCCCTGCACCACCCCGTCGTCGCTGCGTGCGGTGACCTCGAGGACGTCGGGAACCACGAGGGCCGCCAGCGAGTGGTAGCGGGTCGCCACGAACGGGTTGGGGAGTCCGGCGAACAGACCCTGCCCTTCGTGGCTGATCTGCGACACCTTGCCATGGCGGGGCTCGGGGGCGCGCCCGACGGTGCCCCCGAAGGCGACCACGATCGCCTGATGGCCGAGGCAGACACCGAGGGTGGGGATCTCCGGTCCCAGCTCCCGGACATAGTCGATCGAAAAGCCGGCATCCTCCGGTTTGCCCGGTCCCGGGGAGATCACGAGGCGGTCGGGTCGGAGACGCCGCGCCTCGTCGACGTCGAGGCGGTCGTTGCGGACCACCACCGGTTCGGCCCCCAATTCGCCGAGGTACTGGACGAGGTTGAAGGTGAACGAGTCGTAGTTGTCGAGGACGA
>CAZQUB010000284.1:0-1905 GCA_964596225.1 uncultured Acidimicrobiaceae bacterium | reverse complement strand
CCCGCTCGGTGGAGGTGCACACCTGGCCGGCGTTGAGGAACGCCGCCCACACCACCGCCTCGGCGGCGAGGGCGGGGTCGACGTCGTCGAAGACGATGGCGGGGTCCTTGCCTCCGAGTTCGAGGTGGGTGGGCCGGGTGAGGGCGGCGCAGGCCTGCCCGATGGCGCGCCCGGCCGCGGTGGATCCGGTGAAGGCGATCATGTCGACCTGGTCGTGGGCGACGAGCCGTTCGCCGACGTCGCGGTCGCCGGCGACGAGGTTCACCACGCCTGGCGGGGTGTGGGCGGCGAAGATCGGGCCGAGGCGCAGCGTGCTGAGGGTGGTCGGCGGGGCGCCTTTGACGACGACGGTGTTGCCGGTGGCGAGGGCGGGGGCGACCTTGAAGGCGAGCAGGAGGAGCGGGTAGTTCCACGGCACGAGGCATCCGACGACGCCGTAGGGCATGCGGGTGACGAGGGAGAGCTGCCCCGGGTCGTTGGAGGGGACGACCCGCCCGCCGTGGACCCTGGCCAGTTCGGCGTACTGGCGGAACACGGCGACGGTGAAGTCGAGGTAGATGAGGTTGCGACGGTAGGGGCGTCCGGTGTCGATGGTGAGGAGCCGGGCGATGTCCTCCCGTTCCGCCTGGAGGGAGGCGGCGATGCCGCGCAGGGCCGCGGAGCGGTCGTCCTGGGCGAGGGCTCGCCATTCCCCGGCGGCGGAGGCGGCCGCTGCCACCGCGGCGTCGAGTTGGGCGTGGCTCGCCGCCCGGGGCGAGGCGACGACGTCGCCGGTCGCCGGGTTTTCGATGTCGATCGCGTCGCCCCCGCCGGGGACGGCGTCCCCGCCGATGAGCAATGCCTCGATCACGTCGTCACCTCGGTCCGGCGTTGGTGCGTTGAAGCTACCAGGCCGGGCGATCCGGCACCGGGCGCGGCGCGCCGGGCATGGTGCGGGGAAGGTGGGTCGATCCCCGCCACGGCCACCGTCCGACTCGGAGAAACCACACTGCGCGAGATTCATCGACCTGTTCCGGCCTGGGTTCGGCGGGTAGGATGACCCGTGGCACGTCATGGTGCCCTGATCACCCTTGCGTGCGGCCGAGAGCGAGATACCTTGGAATTCGCTGGGGGACATGGGGCGCGGCTCAGCCGCCTTTCACGCATTCCCCCGAGGCCAGTCAAAGGACGGATGGCGGGTGTGGGGCCCGCCGGGGTAGGAAGGCAGGACTATGGGCTCTATGGGTTGGCATGCGCTTGCCACCACAACGGGGAGGAAGGCAATGGGGGACCAAGCACGAAGGCCAATTGCCGCGCTCGCGGCATTCATGATGATGGTGGCGCTGCTGGCCGTCGGGTCGGTTCCCGCCACCGCCGCCGAGGGCGACGCCATCTACCGGATCGACGCCGGCGGATCGACGACACTGACCGCCACCGACGGCGGTATCGACTACACCGGCATCGACGACGACGGCACGTTCGGTGGCGTCACGGTGTCGGGCACGAACACTCGCTCGATCACCGACGCTATCAATCTGGACGATGCCGACGTGGCGCTGTCGAACGCCAACGCGCAGACTCTGTTCAAGAGCAACTTGTATTCCCAGACGTCGATGTCGTTCGCATTCGTCGTCTCCAACGGCACGTATGACGTCAAGCTCCATCTGCTCGAGCAGCAAGTGGAGACGATCGGCGGACGCACCTTCGATGTCGCGTTTGAAGGCGACGTGCTCCTCGATGACTTCGACGTCTACGCCCACACCGGCGCCCTCTTCAAGGCCTGGACCGAAACCGTCCAGGGAGTCGAGGTCACCGACGGTGTGCTCAACATCGACATCACCAGTGTCGAGAGTGTCGCCAACATCCGCGGTATCGAGATCCTCGAGGGAGCCGCCGGTCCGGACAACACGGCGCCGGTCATCACCC
>CAZQUB010000283.1:0-1909 GCA_964596225.1 uncultured Acidimicrobiaceae bacterium | reverse complement strand
ATGCACCCAACCCAGGGCTGAGGTACACGAAAACGCGGCCTCTCAGCCCACAGTTCAGGCGATCCGCGATCCCGTGCGTCCAACCCAGGGCTCCAGTACACGGTTTTGCGGCCTCTCAACCCTGGGTTGGATGCATGGGGGGCTGTTCTTGACCGATCCGGGACCTTTGGGACCCCGGGAAGGGCCCTATGGCAGGTAGAGACCTCGGCTTTCCTCCCTCATGGTTGTGGAGACTTCAAGTCAATGAGTCCACCACTCACGAGGAGAGAAGAATGCGAGGCCGTCTCAAGAAGCTCGGGTATCTGCTGGTCGCCGCCGGACTGGTGTTCGCGGTCGCGGGTGCCGTCGCCTACACCAAGACGCGGGCCGGGTACCGGGCCCTGGAGTCGTTCAGCGAGGCGCAGAACGTCACGCTGAGTTACAACGACGCGGGGCAGCTCGTCGACCGTGGTACCGTCGAGGGCGCCCAGGCGATCATGTCGCTGCTCACCGACGACTGGGGCTACCCGGTCGTGCAGTCCGACTTCGATCCCAACGATCCGCTGGTCAACACGGCGAGCGAGTACATGTACCAGATGGCCACGATCGGCTATCACACCCTGCACGGCACCCAGACCGTGACCCTGGCCGAGGACGCCGAGTACAACGGTGAGGTCATCCCGGCCGGCACCTACGAGTTCGCCGTCGACGGCCGCTACTGGACCGACTTCGACCGCTCCAACCCGATCGAGGCCGTCGCCCGGGAGCAGGCGTGGAGCGGGACCGTGCACGGCCTGTTCGCCGAACTCGGTGTCGGCACCGTGACCCACTCGGCGCTCCAGCTCGGCCTGGCGCTGGCCGGACTGTTCGCAGCCGTCGGCATCCTCTCCATCCTCACCGGCCTCGGCATGGTGTGGGTGAGCAAGGGGAACGGCGTGAAGGCCCCCCGCTTCGTCGACGCCGAGGAAGTCGACATGCCGAAGCCCGTCGACGTCCTGGCCTCCAGCTGATCGGTTTGCCCGCAACGGAACGGCTCTCACCGCTCCACCAAGACTCAGGGGCTCCCACTCCTCGTGGGGGCCCCTGACTTATTGGGGGACACAACGGCGAGTCGCCGCCAAGGAGGCGTGAGGGTTGCGGCACCGCGACCCTCCCCGAATCACTCGCCTGCGGCTCGTTCTTCGACCCTCCCTGATCCCAGGGAGGGTGACAGATGGCGTAGCCGGCGAGCGAGCCGAGGGGGTCCCGTGATCCGAGTCCGCCGTGACATGCCTGGGATCACGTTGCCGCGTGGCGGCACGGTCAACCCCCGCCCCGCCGGTAGGGTTCTCCCCGTCCCCGACGACGACCGAAAGGGCAGCCCGGACCGATGGACGCGCTCGTGGCCGTGGTCGCCGGCCTCGTGTTGGGCACGATGGTCCGGCGCTTCGTGAGGAACCCGGACCACAGCCCGCGCGCTCGAGGCATCGTCAAGATCCTGGCCCTCTACATCGGAGCCGCCGCGCTCGCATTGCTGATCGCGGGGTCGCGGCTCTGGTAGGGGTGACCGATGCCAATCGGCGGCGGCGCGCCCGGCCGCGCCCTCGCGACTCCAGGCCGATGTCCCCCCCGAGCCCGCGCTCAAGCGACGTAGCCTTGTGTCAGGTATTGCCACGGGGGTTGTGAGACGAGTGAGCGAGACGCCGCTGGTACGCGGGCGGGAGAGCTTCGAATCGTTCTACCGGCGCGAATACCGCTCCGTGTTGGGCTTGGCCATCGTGCTGTCGGGCAGTGTGCCGGCTGCGGAGGAACTGACGCAGGAGGCCTTCGTGGCCGCGTTGCGACGATGGGACCACGGCGAGACGATCGACAATCCCGACGCCTGGGTGCGGCGGGTGGTCGCCAACCGGGCGGTGTCGGCCATTCGCCGCAGGGTGGCCGAGGCGAAGGC
>CAZQUB010000282.1:0-1923 GCA_964596225.1 uncultured Acidimicrobiaceae bacterium | reverse complement strand
CGCCGGTGGCGGCGAGATACCCGACCCAGCCGTCACCGGTCGGGAGGGGTGCTGTTCCGCCAACCCACTCCAGACCGTCCTCGGACAGCATCACCAGGGTCTGCCCTTCCCCGCGGCTGTAGTCGTGGGCGAGAGCGGCGAACCCGGCGGGTCCGTACGTGACGGCGGCTACATCCCCCTGGATGATTCCCAGCGGGACTTCGGCCCATGTGACATCGGCGGGGTCGATGGAGAGGGGACCCGCGGCGAGGGTCGTGTCGGCGGCACCGGCTGCCGGAGCGTCGTCGCCGGTGAACGTGGTGGCGGCCAGGACCACGCCGATCCCGGCGGTGATCCCGAGGAGGGAGAGACCAAACACGGTCATGACCCGCTGGGCGGCGCCACGACGGCGGGAACTCTCCATCCGGTCCAGCGGCTCGGGGATGGCGGCGGCACGGCTCGTCAGGACCTCACCGAGAGCGGTGCCCTCTCCGGTGAGACGAGCCTCGGCAGCCTCGAGCCGGCCGGGAACGTCGCCGGCGTCGAGCCTGAGCGCACCGGCGACCGCATCGTCGTCCCACCTCAGGAAGTGGCGCAGGGTGAGGAGGGCCCGGTCGTCGGCGCCGAGGCGTTCGAACTGCTCGAGGGTGGGATCGACCGGAGTGGGGGAGGGAGCGCCGGGGAGGCGGAACCCCTGGATGTCGGCGTGCCGGCCCCCGCGGCGCCGGATCCAGCGCAGCGCGGCGTCGACCACCTGCGGGAGAGGATCGGCGTCGCGGCGCCGGAGACGGCCCTGCCAGCGGGAGAACCCGTGATCGACGCCGTCGACCGCAAGGTCACGGTTGCCTGTGATCAGGACCAACGCCCGGTACAAGTCGCCGCGATGGGCGGCGTACACGCCGGCGTAGTCCGCGGTGTGCTCGTGGTTCGTCACAGGGCGTTCCCTCTTCCTCGATGGGTGAGACGTCGGGGGCCGGGTTCGGGTTCCCTAGTAGGCGGCGAGGGCGGCGGCTCGCTCCATGATGCCCTCGATCGAGGGGAACACCGCGTCTTCCAGCGAAGGAGCGAAGGGGAAGGCCGGCACCTCGGGGGCGGCGTAGCGCTGGACCGGGGCGTCGAGCCACTCGAGCGCCTTCTCCGCCACCTGGGCGGCGATCTCGGCCCCGAACCCGGCGAACGTCGTGTCCTCGTGGACGATGAGGAGCTTTCCGTTGTAGCGGACTGCCAGTTCGATGGAGGGCCAGTCGAGGGGGCGCAGCGAGCGCAGGTCGAGCACGCTGGCGTCGACTCCCTCGTCGGCGAGTCGCTGGGCGGCCTCGAGGGCGAAGTGGGCCATCGTGCCGTAGGCGACGATGGTGAGATCGTCCCCGATGCGGCGCAAGGCCGCCTTCCCGATCGGGACCCGGTGCTCGCCGGCGGGGCAGGGTCCCGAGGCGAGGCGGTAGAGCTTCTTCGGTTCCAGGAACAGCACCGGATCGGGGTCCTCCACCGCCGACCAGAGCAGGCCCTTGGCGTCGGCCGGTGTCGACGGCACCACCACTTTGAGCCCCGGGATGTGGGCGTAGAACGACTCGATCGACTGGGAGTGGTAGAGGGCGCCATGGATGCCCCCGCCGTAGGGAACCCGGATCACCATCGGCACCGACCAGCGTCCGTTGCTGCGGTAGTGGATCCGGGCCAGCTCCGACACGATCTGGTCGAAGGCGGGGTGGATGAAATCGGCGAACTGGATCTCGGTGATGGGACGCCCTCCGGCGGCGGCGATCCCGATCCCGACTCCGATGATGAGGGATTCGGAGAGGGGGGCGTTGAAGGAGCGGCGCGGGCCGTACTCGCCGGTGAGGCCACGCGACGCCTTGAACACGCCCCCTTTGGGGTCGGCGACGTCCTGGCCGAAGAGGCACACGTCGGGGTTGGCGGCGAAGATCTCGTGCATCGTCTGGT
>CAZQUB010000281.1:0-1932 GCA_964596225.1 uncultured Acidimicrobiaceae bacterium | reverse complement strand
ACCTGGTGGTCGCCACCAACGCCGGTCAGATCAAGACCGGCGCCCCGGCGCGGGGCGAGCGCACCGCCAAGTACAACCAGCTGCTCCGCATCGAGGAGATGCTGGGGAACGAGGCTCGTTTCGCCGGTTGGGCCCCGTTCCGGAGGTAGATGCGTGAACGAGACGACGCGGCAGGATCGTGACACCCCCCGCCGGGCCCGCAGCCGACGGGGACCGGTGATCGCGATCCTGCTGCTCGTCGCCCTCGCCATCACCCTGGCCGGGATCTTCCCGTTCCGGCAGATGATCGCCCAGCAGCGCCGGGTGGAGAACACCGAGGCGAAGCTGGAGGCGTTGCTCGCCGAGAACACCCGGCTCGAGCAGGAGAAGGCGTCGCTGGAGTCCGCCAGCGATCTGGAGCGCATCGCCCGCGAGCAGTACGGGCTGGTGCGTCCCGGAGAGACCGGCTACACCATCGACCCGCCGGAACCAGAACTGGACCGGGCGGTTCCCGGCGAACAGCCGTCACCCGACGACGAGCGGTCCCCGCTGGAGAAGGTGTGGGACTTCCTCACCGGGCGCGATCTGGTCCCGGATGGGTGATCGGGAGACGGTCGCGGCCCAACTGGGTCGGGCACCCCGCTCCCCGGTCGATGTCGTCGTCCGTTGCCACCTCGGCCTCCCGGTGGTGATCGCGGTCCCACCCCACCTCGTCGACGGCACCCCCTTTCCCACCCGCTTCTGGCTGACCTGCCCCTTGGCGGTGCGCCGCATCGGCCGGATCGAAGCCGCCGGAGGGGTGAAGGAAGCGGAGGCACGGCTCGCCGCCGACCCGGAGCTGGCGGCGCGCCACGCGGCGGCGGCCGCCCGCTACGCGGCGGCGCGGGATGCCCTCATCCCTGCCGATTCGCCGCTGCCGCGTCCTACCGGGGGAGTGGGAGGCGCCGCCCGCGGGGTGAAGTGCCTCCATGCCCACTACGCCGACCATGCCGCCGGCAACGACAACCCGGTGGGGGAGGACACCGCGGCCCGGATCGAGCCGCTCGACTGCACCGTGCCGTGCGTGATCGACGGCGCCCTCAACCCGGAGTGGCGGGAACCGAGGCACTGAGGGGTCGGGCGGCGGCAGAATGGAGAGACGATGGGCACCGACGATCCGCATCTGATGGCTCCCGGCCACGCCCCGACGCCGTTCTCGGCCGCCGAGATCCGTCACGGCTGCCCGCCGGGGCGGACGATACGGCTCCTCGTCGAGCCGGCCGGCGAGCCCGCCTCCGTCCGGGTGGTGCGGTTCCTGACATGCGACGAGGAGGGCGCCGAGCAGGAGGGGCAGCGGTTCTCCCTCGACGGGGATCCTCTGGAACCGGCGACGACGGAACGGACCCGGTGGGAGCAGTTCCAGGCCCACGCCTCCTTCCCGTTGCAGCGCACCAGGATCGAGCGGGAGACCATCGAGACTCCGCTCGGCGTCGTGCGATGCCTCCGCTACACCGTCGACGAGGGCGACACCATCCGTGTGTTCTGGTTCGACGACGACCGTCCCGGAATGCCGGTCAAGGTCGTCACCCGCACCGGGGATCGGGTCGTCTCCACCATGACGATGACCGAGGATGCCTACCCCGGTGACGCCTCACCGTAGATGAAGTACTGGGGGGTGCCGGTGACGTGCGCCCGCCACCCGAGGTCGCCGAGACGCCGTGCCAGGTCATCCGGGTCGTAGAACACCTTGACGATGCGGTACCAGCGACCGTCGTTGAGCTGCCGCTCCACCGAGGTGGAGTCCCGGTCCCCGAGACGGCCCCCGAGCGACGTGGCCGATTCGATCCACTGGTTGTCGATGAATACGGCCCGGCCGCCCGGGACCAGGGCACGGCCCACCAGATCCCAGAACGGTGCGAACCGCTCCGGCGGCACGTGGGAGAGCCAGAACGAGAAGAACACCGTGTCGAACCG
>CAZQUB010000280.1:0-1933 GCA_964596225.1 uncultured Acidimicrobiaceae bacterium | reverse complement strand
GTGACCTGGAGCGCGGCGTTGACGGCTTCACCATCAACATGCTCGCCAACGGCCACATCCCAGGCCGGGTGACCCTGCTCGGCGAGACCCTGGCCCCCCTGTTCGCCTGAGGGCTCTCCGCCACCCACCCTGCTGCGTGCGGGGAGGTTTCCTCTGCCGAAGGCATCGAATCGCCGTCACCGCAGGTGGCGGCGATTCGATGAGGGTCACCGTGAAGTCCCCCACCGCACACCCCCCCTCGACTCGCTCCGCCACCCGCCAGGGTGGCGCCTCGCCGGTCCCCCCTTCTGACAAGGGGGACGACAGGGTCTGTCACCCTCCCTGGAATCAGGGAGGGTCGGAGAGCGAGCCGGAGGCGAGTGATCCGGGGAGGGTCACCGCACAATCCCCCACCGCACACCCCCCTCGGCTCGTTCGCCGGCTACGCCGACGTCTCGCCGGTCCCCCCTTTTGACAAGGGGGGACGACAGGAGGGGGGACGACAGGAGGGGGACGACAGAAGGGCGGACGGCAGGAGGGGGGTCGAGACCGCCCCCATGGGGGGTACCCCCCATGGGCGACTCCCCTGGCGTTCCATACCTTGGTGGGGTCGCGGGAAGGAGGAACCCATGCGACGAATCATGGCCGTGGCGGCAACGCTGACGCTCCTGACGGTAGGGCTCGCGGCGCCGGCCTCTGCGCACACCGGGAGGTATCGACCTCCCGCCGTCTCCCACCCCGTCTACTTGGCGTTGGGGGACTCGTGGGCGTACGGGGAAGGCGCCACCGACCCTGCCGTCGACGGCTACGTGCCCCAACTGGAGGAGGTTCTGGAGGACGAACTCGGGTGCGGATTCCCGGGGAGTCCCTGGGGTCGCTTCTTCCGGGGCCCGTTCCGGCACTGGAGAGACTGCAAGGACCTGCACCTGGTGAACCTGGCCCGGCCGGCGACGGAGACCCTGCCCGGGGTGACCGCTCCGCTGGTGGCGTCCGAGCAGCTCCCGGTGGCGGTGCCGATGCTGCAAGCCCGCAACGGTGACCACAACCCGAGGAACGACGTCGAGGTGGTCACGCTCCACGTCGGGGGCAACGACGTCTCCGGCCCGATCCAGGCGGCGTGCATCGGCGGACTCACCCCCGAGTGTCTCACGACGTTCGTCACCGAGATGGCGACGTTCGAGGCCGATCTCGACACCGTGGTGAGCCGGCTGCGGGACGCGGCCGGGCCCGACACCCCGATCGTTCTCGGCACCTACGACAACCCGGTGCCGTACTGCGACCTGGCCGCGGTGCCCGGCGCGGCGGAGCTGGGGGCGCTGGTGCTCGAAGGTGCCCCGGACGGCTCACTCGACGGTGTCAACGACATCGTGCGGCGGGTGGCGGCCGGCTACGACGCCGAGGTGGCCGAGGTGTTCGGCCAGTTGGGAGCCGGCGATTTCGTCGGCGGCTCCGACTGCCTGCACCCCACCGACAGTGGCTACGACATCGTGACCGATGCCTTCCTCACTGCGCTCGGAGACTGAGCACGGCGGGTCGACGGACCTGCAGCCGGATGTGGGGGTCCGGCTGCAGGCCGTCTCGCGCCACCCCTCCCCGCTGCGCTGGGTATTTCTTGCTGCGGGATCGGCCGCCGCGTCGTATGCTGCGGGCATGGGGAGGCTCCGCATGAGCGAGAGACCGCGTCTCCCGGTTGACCTCACCCTCCGCAAGGTCACCCTGCTGTTCAGGGTCCTTGGTTGGGCGTGGATGGCGGTCCTGGTCGTCCTCACCCCCGCCAACGATCCCGGTGCCAACATGGTCGTCTACTGGGGCGCCCTGGCGCTGGCCACGGTGTGGACGGTGGTGACGTGGTGGGCTGCCATCCCCACCGACACCATCGGTGCTCCCTGGTTCGTCACCGTCGACGTGCTGATCACCCTGTTCATCGGGATGGCGCCGACGATCGCCGGCGCCG
>CAZQUB010000279.1:0-1945 GCA_964596225.1 uncultured Acidimicrobiaceae bacterium | reverse complement strand
CCGCTCCTCCGGCTTGATCCCGATGATGCCGGTGACGCTCAGGTCCTTGATGTGGATGCGGTCGAGTGGCTCCATGATGGCGAGGCTACCCGGTCGGCGAGGCTCCACCGCGGCCGTCGTCGCTCACACCAGGTGCCCGCCGCCGTCGACACGCACGACCTCTCCGGTGACGAAGTCGTTGAGGATGAGCGATCGCACCGCCTGCACGACCGGATCGGGACCGCCCGCCCACGGCAACGGCAGGTCCGCCGCGAGGCGCTCCACAAAGGCGGCGTCCTCGCCCGGCGGGGGCAGGATCACTCCGAGCGCCACCGCGTTGACCCTGATGCGGGGCGCCAGCGCCAGTGCCGCGGCCCGGGTGAAGGTATCGATCCCGCCCTTCGCCACCACGTACGAGAAGTGGGTGCGGTAGGGCTTCATGGTGCGGACGTCGGTGAGGTTCACCACCGCCCCCCTCTCCCCGTCCGGGAGGGCGGCGGCGAAGGCCTGGGTGAGGAACACCGGTGTCGCCAGGGTGAGGTCCTGGGTCCGGCGCCATTGGTCCACCGTCACGCCGTCGAGGGAGTCCACCGGGAACCCGGATGCCGAGTTGATCAGGATCGACACCGGTCCGAGGGCCTCGCCGGCAGCGGCGATGAGAGCAGGCGCCTGGGCCGGATCGGCCAGGTCCATGGCGCCGGAGGCGGCCCGGCTCCCGCCACGGCGGATCTCGGCGACGGTCTGTTCGGCTTCCTCGGCCGAGCGGCGGTAATGCACGAACACGTCGGCGCCTGCCGACGCCAGCCCGAGGGCGATCGCCCGCCCCAGTCGCTTCCCGCCTCCGGTGACCAGCGCCACCCTGCCACGGATGTCCATGCCGGGAGCGTAGCGGGCGTCCGGGGCCGTCTCCGGCGGGCACGAGGTGGACGAAGGAGGCGGCGGGAGAGCGTCCATCGCGGAACACGGACTATCTTGTCGCCGGTGAGCAAGTACGACCCCAAGCACGGGCGTTGGATCCTGCCCCTCGTGGTGCTGGGTTTGATCGTCTTCACCTACTGGTTCGTCAACGCCCTGCCCGAGGGGGAGGTGACGGAGGCCACCACCACCCTCGCCGGCGGCGAGACCTCGACCACCACCGGGGAGTCGTCGACCACCACCACCCTCCCGGCCGGGGTCCAGGAGTTCGTCACGCTCGTCGACGGCCTCTCGACCCGGGTCTCCGACCTCGCCACGGAATCGCAGACCATCAACGACGACTTCGATTCCGACACCGAGGGGTTCACCCCGACCCGTGACGCCATGCGGGACCTCCAGACCGAGGTGGAGACGCTGGCGACGGAGATCAACAACGCCCACGTTCCCGAAGCCGCCATCGTGGCGTGGAGTGATGTGATCAGCGTCTCGCAGGCGATGTCGGATGCGGCCGCCGAGATGTTCGACGGCCTGGTCAACACCGAGGGATCCGAGAAGCGTCTCCAGTGGGCCAGCACCCTCCAGGAGACCGCGACCCAACTCGTGCAGTCGCTCGCCAACGCCAAGGCGGCGGTCACCGGCGAGTCGTAGGCCGCCGCCCTTGGGTCGGTTCTGCTGGGGAGATCGCGTGAAAATATTCCACCACACCCTGTCATGTGGTCCTGTACTCTTTCACTCCACTATTGGGGAGGTATGGACCCATGGACCACAAGACCCGCACCCCCGCGGGACGCCGTCGATTCCGCATCCTGCTCGTCGCGTTCGCGGCCTTCGCGGCGCTCGTCCCGGTGGCTGCCTATGCCAGCCACACGTTCACCGACGTACCCGACACCAACGTCTTCCACAGCGACATCTCCTGGCTCGCCGACGCCGGCGTGACGCTGGGCTGTAACCCGCCCGACAACGACCAGTTCTGCCCGTCCGCCACCGTGACGCGGGAACAGATGGCCGCCTTCCTGAGGCGCCTCGCCGAGAACCAGGTGGTCGACGCCGG
>CAZQUB010000278.1:0-1948 GCA_964596225.1 uncultured Acidimicrobiaceae bacterium | reverse complement strand
CACCCGGGATGTAGGCGGTGACCTCCATCTGGGAGGTGAGGCGTACCCGTGCCACCTTGCGCAGCGCCGAATTCGGCTTCTTGGGCGTGACCGTATAGACGCGCGTGCACACGCCGCGGCGTTGCGGCGAGCCGGCGAGACCCAAGGTCTTCGTCTTCTTCGGCTTCGGCTTCCGACCCTGGCGGATCAGCTGCTGCACAGTCGGCACAGTGCCTTCTCTTCTCTCTTCGGCGCACCCCGACCCCCTGGAGGGACGGGTACTTACAAACGAAAATCGGCGCAGCCACCTTCCGTGGCCGCCGCCGACCCTCTTGGATCGCTCCGCTCACAACAGCGCCGTGAAGGCGCCTCCGGGTAAGCGCGGACCCGTTGGGAAAACCGAACGGTGAGTATAGGGAACCCTCGGGGACACACGCAAGCCGGCGAACTGGGGCGTTTCTGCCCCTTCGCCCTACCCCCAGGGCCCCGTGGAGCGCTCCGGCACGGCGTCCGGAGCCCCGCTCACGGGCGGTGGCGGATCAATTCTCGGTCTGGACCTTGATGGCGCCGGTCTTGATCCCTATGGCGACCAGCACCCCCACGATCAGCGCCAACAACAGCAGTTTCTTCATCTTCACTCCGCAGTTCCGTTGTCTCCCAGCGTAGCGAGGCCGCCGCCCTAGACCGTGGACTTCTCCCCGGACGGTGGCCCCGGGCTCAGATCGGGAACTCCGGCGGTTCCTCGACGGGCGGCACCGGGGTGCCGGTGGGGGGGCGAGCCCGGCGCGACGCCCGCGGCGAGGACCCGGTCTGGAGCCCGGCGATGGTGATGAAGGCGACGAATCCGGCCAGGAACACGGAATCGAGCACCACCACCGCGGCCACCGCGGCTGCGGCGCCGGCGACGATCGACACTGCCTTGGCGATGGGGAGCGCCCGCTGCGGGGTGATGATCTCGAGCAGGCTCGTCACCATGTGCCCGCCATCGAGCGGCAGGATCGGGAGCCAGTTGAGGATCCCCCACACCAGGGCGACGTAGATGAAGCTCCCGATGGCGATCCAAAGGAAGTCGGACACCCCGTCGAACCAGCCGGCGGAGCGGGCGAGCCAGAAGACGCCGCCGAGTACGACCCCCACCGTCGAACCGGCCGCCGAGATGAGGAATCGCTTCCCCGGCGACATCTCGGTGGTCACCGGGTACATGGTCACGCCCCCGAGGGCGAAGAGGGTGATCGTGACCGACGGCGCTCCGAAGGCACGGGCGGTGAAGGCGTGGCCCGCCTCGTGCGCCACGATGGCAACGAAGGCGGCGACGGTCCAGGCGACGATCTCGATCCCTTGGAGCTGCCCGTACGCGAGCAGGGCGATGAGCGCGAACGAATAGTGGATTCGCACCGGGACCCCGAGCAGGGAGAAGGTGAGCATGGGCCGTCCGCTCAGCCGCGCCGCGTCGTCTCGACCCGGCGGGCCGGCCGGGGCCGGGTGACGACGCGCCGGCACTGCCGGCACACACCGTCGGGCCAGGCGAGGGCCTTCCCGCACCGCGCGCACATGGTGAACATCCGCATCCGTCTCATCCTAGGTCCCGAGGCGCCCTGCGCCGCGTCCCCACGTAATGTGGCACCACCGGTACTCTCTGTGAGGTGCAGCGCGACGCCTCCCCCCGACGCCGCCGGCGAGGTCGCTCCTTCGGAGCGGTCCTGGTCCTGGTACTCGCCGCCGTTCTTGCGCCGCCGGCGCCCCCGGCCCGAAGCGACGAACCGCTCCTGGTCGAACCGTTCGAGAGTGAGGCGTGGCACGACGGCTGGATCGACTGGCGCACCGCCGACGACAACAACACCGACATCGTGCCCGGCTATCACGGCAACGGCCTCTCCGTCGCCATCCCCCCCAATCAGCGGCGCGGCACCGGCCCGCACTTCCGGCTCCCCGACGGTGTCGAGGAGGCCTGGTTCCGCTACCACCTGCG
>CAZQUB010000277.1:0-1967 GCA_964596225.1 uncultured Acidimicrobiaceae bacterium | reverse complement strand
CTCATGGCCGAGATCGAGGCGCTGCTGGGTCCCCAAGTCGCCCGATTCGAGCTGTTCACCGGCGACCGCAGCGAAGGCAACCTCACCCTCTATCGCCGCCTCGGCTACACCCCGTTCGACCGGCGCCCGGACATCGACGGTGTCACCCTCGTGTTCCTCGAGAAGCCCCGCCCGGCCTGATCACCCCTCGTCGGCGCCGCCACCTGCCCGTGCCGTGTTGGCCGCGATGGCATCTCGCACGAACCCGGCGAGCCCGGGGGCGAAGGCGTCCCAGTACGCGGCGAACCGCGGGTCGGCGACGTACATCTCCCCGAGGCCGGCGTGGATCTGGTGCGAGCACGGGTAGTACCAGCGGTCGATGTGGAGCCGGTGCGCCTCGGCGAGGTCGGCGGCCTTCGCCGATCGGGGGTCGTCTCCGGCGGCGAGGCATTCCGCCAGCCGGCGGGCGATCCCGTCGGCTTCGGCCTTGATCTCCCGCCAGCGGGCCGCGTCGTAGCGGGAGGTGCGGCGGCGCGACTCGTCGTACTCCCGGCCCGGCCAGCGTTCCCTCACCTCGTCCTCGTACGCGGTCGGATCGAAGTCCCCGAAGACTTCGAGCATTTCTTCTCCGGTCATGGTGACTCCTCGCTCCTGGGCGGCGATGGCGTCATCCACCGCGCCGATCATCGCCGACAGGTGCGCCCGGCGGGCGGCGAGCAGCGCCCGCTGGCGGTGGAGAGCCTCGTTCCGATCGAAATCGGGGGCCTCCATCGCCTCGCGGATCTGTTCCAACCCGAATCCCAGCTCCCGGTAGAACAGGATCTGCTGGAGCCGGGCACAATCGGCGTCGTGGTAGAGGCGATAGCCCGCCTCGCTCCGCCCGGCGGGGCGGAGCAGCCCGATCCGGTCGTAGTGGTGCAGCGTGCGCACCGTGACCCCGGCGAGCCGGGCGACCTCGCTGACGGTGTAGGCCATGGGTACCTCCGCCCGGAAACGTAGACCATGACGTTACGTCAGGGTCAAGAGGGTTGGCGGAGCAATTCCTCCTCAGGGGCAGATTCCCGGTTCCACCCCCGGCGCCGGGCGGTACCATTTTCGGGACCGATCGCGGGAGTCACCATGGTCTTCGACTCGTTCACTTGGAAGGGGCGCCTCGGGCCGATGGAACTGCGCCTGTCGCCGCACACCTTCGCCCCCTCCACGATCTCCTCGATGCTGGCCGAGTCCCTCCAGGTCGAACATGACGACGTCGTCATCGACGTGGGATGCGGATCGGGGATCCTCGGCATCATCGCCGCCAAGCTGGGGGCGTCCCGGGTGCACGCCACCGACGCCAGCCCCGATGTGGTCGACGTCGGCCGGGACAACGCCATCGCCCATGGTGTGGCCGACCGCATCACCTTCTACCAAGGCGACCTCTTCGACCCCATCCCCGAAGACGTCGTCGCCGACGTGATCATCGGGGACGTCTCGGGGATCCCCGATCCGATCGCCCGTGAGAGTGGCTGGTTCCCCAGCGGGCGCGGGGGAGGTCCCCACGGCAGCGAGCTGCCGATCCGGATGCTGGAGGCGGCGCGGCGGCGCCTCAAAGCAGGGGGGCGTCTGCTCCTCCCCACCGGTTCGCTCCAGGACGAGGCGGCCATCCTGCGGGCGGCGCGGTCCGTCTACGGGGCGCTGCGCGAGTTGGCGGAACGGGTGATCCCACTCCCCTCCGCGCTGCGGGAGAACGAGGCGGTGCGGGAGCTGGTCGACGCCGGCGTCGTCGCCCTCACGCCGCGCGGTTCCCGGTTGCTCTGGGAGGCGCGGGTATGGGAGTGTGAACTGGGCGGGACCGGCTGAGGATCCAGCGAACCGGTCGCTCGCGAAAGCAGCCCCCTCGAGAGGGGGCTGCTTCATATGACCCCGGACGGCCGCTCTGAGGAGGAGTCGGAGGGAAGGGGACCTCCGGTTGTGTTCCGGTGGAGTGGAACACCGCCCAGGTTTGTTCT
>CAZQUB010000276.1:0-1974 GCA_964596225.1 uncultured Acidimicrobiaceae bacterium | reverse complement strand
CCCGCCTCTTCGGCCTCGAGGAGTTCGGCAACATCTACACCCGGATCATGAACCCCACCACCGACGTGTTCGAGAAGCGGATCGCCGCCCTCGAAGGCGGCGTCGCCGCGGTCGCCACCGCCTCGGGGCAGGCCGCCCAGCTGCTGGCGATCACCACCCTGGCCCAGGCGGGCGACGAGATCGTCTCCACCAGCTACCTGTACGGAGGCACCTACAACCAGTTCAAGGTGGTGCTCCCCCGCCTCGGCATCGACACCACCTTCGTCAACGGGGACGACCCCGATGACATCGCGGCCGCCATCACCGACCGCACCAAGGCGGTATACCTCGAATCGATCGGCAACCCCAAGTACAACGTGCCCGACTTCGAGCGCATCGCCGCCATCGCCCACGAGGCCGGCATCCCGCTCATCGTCGACAACACGTTCGGGGCCGCCGGGTTCCTGGTGCGGCCGCTCGAGCACGGCGCCGACATCGTCGTCGCCTCCGCCACCAAATGGATCGGCGGACACGGCACCTCGATCGGCGGCGTCATCGTCGACGGCGGCACCTTCGACTGGCGCAGCCCCAAGTTCCCGCTCTTCACCGAGCCGGCCCCCGGCTACCACGGGCTGGTGTTCTCGGAGGTGTTCGGACCCGACGGACCGTTCGGCAACATCGCCTTCGCAATCCGGGCCCGGGTCGAGGGACTGCGTGACTACGGCGCCGCCCTGTCGCCGTTCAACTCGTGGCTGTTCATCCAAGGGCTGGAGACACTGTCGCTGCGGGTGCAACGCCACGTCGACAACGCCCTCGCTCTCGCCCAATGGCTCGAGACGCAGCCGCAGGTGGCGTGGGTGAACTACCCCGGCCTGCCGTCCCACCCGTCCCACGAGCTCGCCACGAAGTACCTCCGGCACGGATACGGGGCGGTGCTCAGCTTCGGGATCGCCGGCGGGTTCGCCGACGCCAAGCGGTTCATCGGTGCCCTCGAACTGGCGTCCCACCTCGCCAACGTGGGGGACGCCAAGACGCTCGTCATCCACCCCGCCTCCACCACCCATCAGCAACTCGACGCCGAGGAGCAGGCCTCCAGCGGCGTCACCGAGGATCTGATCCGGGTCTCGGTGGGGATCGAGCACATCGACGACATCGAGGAGGACTTCCGGCACGCCTTCGAGGTGATCGGGACGCCAGCCGGGTGATCCACGGTCTCACCCTCTCCCACGGAGGTGTGAGCCGAACCAGGTGCATCGGCCCGGCGCAGCCGATAGCGTACGGCCCACCATCGATCAGCGGGTGTGCGTGACCGGTCGGCTGCAACCGAACGTCCGGCTCTTCGGGGTCTTCTCCGTGAGCCTGGGCGCCATGATCGGGAGCGGGATCTTCGTACTGCCGGGGGTCGCGGCCAAGCTCGCCGGTCCCGCGGTGGTGGTCGCCTACGTCATCGCCGGGATCGTGGTGCTGCCCGCCGCCCTCTCCCAGTCCGAGATGGCGACCGCCATGCCGGAGGCCGGCGGCACCTACCTGTACATCGATCGCGCCATGGGCCCGCTCATGGGCACGATCGCCGGGTTCGGGGTCTGGTTCTCGCTCATCTTCAAGTCGGCGTTCGCTCTCGACGGGCTCGGCGCCTACCTGGAGATCTTCGCCGACGTCTCCACCCATATCGTCGCCATCAGCTTGGCGGTGGCGATCATCGTGCTCAACCTGATCGGCGTGAAGCAGGCGGCCCGGTTCCAGGTGATCCTCGTCACCGGAGTGCTCGCCTCCCTCGCGGTGTTCACGGTACGCGGCCTCGGCGCGGCCCAGCCCCACGCCTTCGAGCCGTTCCTCGACGGCGGATTCAAGGGCCTGCTGTCGGCCAGCGGCCTCGTCTTCGTCTCCTACCTGGGTGTCACCAAGGTCGCCTCCATCGCCGAGGAAGTCGACCGGCCCGCCCGCAACATCCCCCTCGGAATCCTGCTCAGCATCGGGCTCATGATCGTGATGTAC
>CAZQUB010000275.1:0-1974 GCA_964596225.1 uncultured Acidimicrobiaceae bacterium | reverse complement strand
TCGCCGCTCCTCACCCGTCGGACAGGTCGATGCGGCGCAGCATCATGGCGTTGACCGCCACGATCACCGTCGAGATGCTCATCAGGAGCGCCCCCACCGCAGGGGACATCACGATCCCGGCCGAGATGGCAACCCCGGCCGCGAGCGGGATGGCGACCGTGTTGTAGCCGGTCGCCCAGGCGAGATTCTGCATCATCTTGCGGTGGGTGGCGCGGGACAGCTTCAGGGCGGCGACGGCGTCGTCGGGGTCGTCCTCGATCAGCACCAGGTCGGCGGATTCGATGGCGACGTTGGTTCCGGCGCCGATCGCCACCCCGAGATCGGCGGAGAGCAGTGCCGGGGCGTCGTTGATGCCGTCGCCGACGAAGGCGGTCGGTCCTTCCCGCCGCAGCTCCTCGACGATCTCGGCCTTCTCTTGGGGGAGAACCCGGGCGTAGGTGCGCTCGATCCCGAGCTCGCCGGCGACCGTCGCCGCCACCGCCTCCGCATCCCCGGTCACCATCACGGGAGTGACACCGAGCCGGCGGAGCCGGTCCACCGTGGCGCGGGCGGTTGGCCGGACCCGATCGGCGAGGGAGATCACCGCCACCACCGTGTGAGCGTCCATGAGCACCACGGCGCTCTCACCCTGTCCGTCGGCCGCGGTCAGCGCCGCGGTCAGCTCCGGGCCGGTGCCGACCCCGAGCTCCGCCGCCCACTCCGGCCGTCCGATGCGCATCGACCGTCCCTGTACCGTGCCTTCGACCCCGCGGCCCGGCACTGCCGTGACCGACTCCGCGTTGCCGTGGCCGACTCCCGCCTCTTCGGCCGCCTCCACGATGGCGGCCGCCAGCGGATGCTCCGACGCCTGCTCGAGGGCTCCGGCCACGGCGAGGGCCTCCCGCTCGTCGATACCGTCGGTGGTGACGGCGGCGACCGCAAATCGACCTTCGGTGAGGGTGCCGGTCTTGTCGAACGCCACGAACCGGATGCTGCGACCCCGCTCGAACGCCTCCCGGTTGCGGACCAGGATGCCGTTGCGAGCCGCCACCCCGGTGGCGTTCATGTTCACCAACGGGATGGCGAGCCCGAGGGCGTGAGGGCACGCGATCACGAGAACGGTGACGGTCCGGGCCACCGCGAACCCGGTGCTCTCGGCGCTGAACACCACCCAGGCCGCCATCGTCGCCGCCGCCGATCCGATGGCGATCACCGTCAGCCAGAAGGCGGCCCGGTCGGCGAGGGTCTGGAAGCGGCTGCGGGAGGCCTGGGCCTCCTCGACGAGGCGCATGATCTGGCTCAAGGTGGTCGCATCGCCGATCCGGGTCAGCTCGACGCGCAGCGCCCCGTCCCCGTTGACGGCTCCGGCGATCACCTCGTCGCCCACCTCCTTGGCGATCGGGCGCGACTCGCCCGTGAGGAACGCCTCGTTCATCGCCGAGGCACCCTCGACGACGTCGCCGTCGGCCGGGACCTGCTCCCCGGGGCGGATGAGGATCACGTCTCCATCGGCGAGATCGGCGACAGCCACATCCTCGACGGACCCGTCCCCAGACACCCGGTGGGCCGTCGACGGCACCATCGCCGCCAGGTGTTGGAGGGCGCTGGAGGCGGAGCGGACGCTGCGCATCTCCATCCAGTGGCCCAGCAGCATCACGTCCAGCAGGGTCGCCAGCTCCCAGTAGAACGGCTTGCCCTGGGCCCCGAGCGAGACGGCGACGCTGTAGAAGTAGGCGACCGAGATGGCGACCGAGATCAGGGTCATCATCCCCGGCTGACGTGCCTGCAGCTCCCTCCGTCCGCCTTTGAGGAAGACGCTTCCGGCGTAGACGAACAGCACCGTCGCCAGGATCGGGTTCACCCAGCCGTCCCCGGTGAAGGAGGGAGCCTGGTAGTGGAACCACTCCTGGAACTGCGTCGAGAAATAGAGGATCGGAACGGTGAGCGCCACGCTCACCCAGAGCCGGTCCCGGAACATCTCCGGGCTGTGGCCCT
>CAZQUB010000274.1:0-2011 GCA_964596225.1 uncultured Acidimicrobiaceae bacterium | reverse complement strand
TCGATCACCGACTCGGCGGTGACGTCCATGTGGGCCTGGGTGTAGACCCGGCGGGGGATGGCGAGCCGGACCAGCTCCAGTCTGGGATGGCGATGCTCGCCGGTGGCGGGGTCGCGGCCCGCCGAGACGATGCCGCGTTCCATGCCCCGCACCCCGGAGTCGACGTAGAGCGCCGCGGTGAGCGCTTGGGCCGGGAACAGGTCCTGCGGGAGGTGGGGGAGGATCGCCTTGGCGTCGAGGAACACCCCGTGGCCTCCGATGGGATGCACGATCGGCACCCCGGCGGCGACGAGGGCGTTGCCGAGGTACTCGACCTGGCCGATACGGGCGGCGATGTGGTCGTCGGTGGACACCATCTCCCGGATGCCGCGAGCCAGCGCTTCCATGTCGCGTCCCGACATGCCGCCGTAGGTGTGGAGACCCTCGAAGACCACGACGAGGGCGCGTGCCTTGCGGGCGAGGTCCGGGTCGCGCAGCGCCAGGAACCCGCCGATGTTGACCAGGTTGTCCTTCTTCGACGAGACGGTGGCGCCGTCGGAGTAGTCGCAGATACGGCGCAGGATCTGCGCCACGGACCAGTCCTCGTAGCCCGGTTCGCGCTGCTTGATGAACCAGGCGTTCTCGAGAGCCCGGGTGGCGTCGAGCATCACGAGGATGCCGTGGCGGTGGCACAGCTCGTAGGTGGCGGCGAGGTTCTCCATCGACACCGGCTGGCCACCCGCCATGTTGACGTTGGTCTCGAGCGAGATGTACGGGATGCGGTCGGCGCCGACCTCGTCGATGAGCGCCTCGAGCTTGGCGAGATCGACGTTGCCCTTGAACGGGGAAGAATCGGCAGGGTCGTGGGCTTCGTCGACGATCACGTCGACGAAGGTGCCGCCGGCGTGTTCCTGGTGAAAGCGGGTCGTGGTGAAGTACATGTTGCCCGGGACCGAGTCGCCGGGCTGGATGAGGATCTGGCTCAGGATGTGCTCGGCACCGCGGCCCTGGTGGGTGGGGATCAGCTCGGGGTAGCCGTACACGTCGGCCACGGCTTCCTCCAGGTGGTAGTAGCTGCGGCTCCCGGCGTAGGCCTCGTCGCCCACCATGAGCCCGGCCCACTGCCGGTCCGACATCGCCGAGGTGCCGGAGTCGGTGAGGAGGTCGATGTAGACGTCGTCGGAGCGGAGCAGGAAGGTGTTGTAGCCGGCGCCCTCGATGGCGGCGCGGCGCTCCTCCGGCGTCGTCATCCGGATCGGCTCCACCATCTTGATCTTCCACGGTTCGGCCCAACTCCGGTGACTCACCTGCTTCTCCTCTTCCGCGGGGCCCGTGACGAACAATCTCCGTCATCTGGCCGATCTCGTTGGCAACCTCTCGGTCTGATGGAGACGACGATAAGATATCTGCGGACGACGTCAAGATCGACCGTAGAGGATTCGGATGGAGCGATCAGACCGCCCCCTCGACCGAACCGATCGCGCCATCGTGGCCCGGTTGCAGGAGAATGCGCGGCTCTCCAACAAGGAACTGGCGGCCTCCGTCGGTCTCGCCCCCTCGACCTGCTCGGAGCGGTTGCGGCGACTCGAGGATGCCGGGGTGTTCGACGGGTTCCACGCCGTGGTGGACCCCCGCGCTCTCGGCGGGGCTCTCCAGGCGATGATCGCGGTCCGCCTCCACCGCCACGAGCGCACCCAGGTCGACCGGTTCCGCGCCTACGCCGAATCGCTGCCCGAAGTCGTGGCGTTCTTCCACATGGCCGGCTCCAACGACTTCCTGGTGCACGTCATCGTCCACGACTCGGACCACCTGCGCGATATCGCCATGGGGGCGTTCACCTCCCAACCGGAGGTAGCCCACATCGAGACCTCGATCATCTTCGAGCACACCCGCTTCCCCCGCATCCCCGATTACACGGAGCGAGGAAGCGCCCCTCGGGTGGGATAGACTCCGCGCCGGTAGCGGTACCCGAGGGGACTGAAGCCGGAAGGACCTCATGCGCATCACACTCGTCGGCCCGGGCCGAGCCGGC
>CAZQUB010000273.1:0-2041 GCA_964596225.1 uncultured Acidimicrobiaceae bacterium | reverse complement strand
CCCTCCTCGTCCGGGCCGCCCACCTCGAAGACGGCGCCGACCCGGGGCGGGTGGCGCCCGCCCTCGTCGCCGAGGCCCGCACCATGGCCGGCTGGCTCGGCCTCGACGACGTCGCCGTCGGCACCGCCGGGAACCTGGCAGCGGCGCTGCGGCGGGCCGCCACCTAGACGGTGGTGGCGACGATCCCCGCCGCTATCGTCGGCAACGAGGTGATGGTGGACAGCACGATCGACATGCAGGACCGCAGCCGCGGGGACGTCCCCCGCCACCTCGCATGACCACTCCCGCCCCGCCCCCGCCCGGAGCCTCCAAGCAGGACTGGCGGGCATGGGCCCGCCAGCGGCGGGCCGGGATCGAATGGGCCGCAGTCTCTTCGGCCATCGTGGCGGCGCTGGCCGGCTGGGAGCCGCTGGCGGCGGCGGGCACCACCCTGCTGTACCTGCCGCTCCCCGACGAGGTCGACCTGATGGGCCTGCGCGACGCCGGGCTCGGCACCCGGTTCGTCGCCACCCGCACCCCCGACCGGGGCGGGGACCTCACCGTGCACGACCTCGACGGGCCCCTCCAAGTCCACCGCCACGGCTTCCTCCAACCCCACCCGAAGACACCCCAGATCGACCCTGAGGAGATCGACATCCTGCTGCTGCCGGGACTCGCCTTCGACCTCTACGGCAACCGGCTCGGCCGCGGCGCCGGGTACTTCGACCGGCTGCTGCCCCGCTGCCGCAACGACGCGGCGCGGGTCGGGGTTGTGCCGGCGGCACTCGTCGTCGATCTGCTCCCGGTCGAGCCGCACGACGTGCACGTCGGGGTGCTCGCCACCGACGAAGGCATGATCGAGGTGGCGCCCGGCGGCGGTCAGTCCCGCACGACGCGGTAGCCGGCCCGCGCCAGCGCCTCCACCGCCCGGCTCAGCTCACCCTCGGGGACGAGCACCAGGTCGGTGTCGTAGGTGGAGACGGCGAAGATGCTCACCTCCACCGTCGCCAGCGTCTCGGTGATGCGGGCCAGCACCCCGACGAGGCCGAAGTCGAGGGGACCGGTCACCTGCAACGCCCTCCAGCGCCGGGCGGCCGTCACATCCTCCGGCACGGCCTCCTCCGCACAGAGGATCGACAGCTCCGTCTCGGTGCGGGTCACCGACGTCACCGGACCGGTCCAGGCCCACTCCGGCACGTCGTCGCCGGGATCGAGGCGGGCCACGGCGAGACTCCCGGGGAGCACGCGGAGACGCAGCGGCGGTGTCATATCGTGGAGGATAGGCAGCCGGCGCGCCGCCACGACGGTGACCGGCGGGTACGATTCCTCCAGACGACACGTCTCGGACACCGCCCCGGTCCGGCAGATCGCCGCCGGGCCACTCAGAGGGAGGGACGAACGATGACAGACTGGAGCGACGCAACGGCCCTCATCGTCGTCGACGTCCAAGTCGGGTTCGGCGACGAGACCTACTGGGGTCCGCGCAACAACCCGCTCTCGGAGACCAACATCGAGATGCTCGTCGCCGCCTGGCGCGACCAGGGCTGGCCGATCGTCTACGTCCGGCACGATTCCGCCAAACCCGGCTCGCCGTTGCAGGCCGGAACGCCCGGCAACCAGTTCATGCCCTTCCTGCGCTCCGTCGAACCCGACCTGCTGGTGACCAAGTCGGTGCACTCGGCCTTCCTCGGCGAGCCCGACCTGCACGGCTGGCTCACCGATCGCAACATCCGTTCCGTCGCGGTGTGCGGGATCCAGACCAACATGTGCTGCGAGACGACGGCACGGGACGCCAGCGACCTCGGCTACTCGCTGCTGTTCATCCTCGACGCCACCCACACCTACGACATCACCGCCGGCGGCACCGGGAAGGTGTACCGGGCGCGGGAACTGTCCCGCTACACGGCCGTGAACATCGAAGCCGACTTCGGCCAGGTGGTGTACACCGCCGAGCTGCTCGGAGGCATCGAGGACTAGGGGAGGTCTGGGGCGGAGGTCTGGCCCACCGCACACCCCCCTCGGCTCACTTCGTTCGCCGGTCCCCCCTTTTCGCAAGGGGGGA
>CAZQUB010000272.1:0-2050 GCA_964596225.1 uncultured Acidimicrobiaceae bacterium | reverse complement strand
ACCCACGGCTGCTGGTTGGCGGGGAGGTACTGCTGTGGGGAGTGCGACGGTGGTGCGGGCGGGGGAGGGGGCGCGGGTCGCGACTCGGGTGGATACCAGTTGCCGTCCGAGGCGAGCCACCAGCCTTCGCCCGGTTGTCCGGTCTCCGTCATGGTCGTTCGGTCTCCTTCCCCACTGTCATGACCTGTCTCCAACGCGCGAAACGGGCGCCGGTACGAACGAGCCGCAACCGTGGTCTCACGGCTCCGTCGCGCCCCGCCGGGCGATGGCAGGAGCGACGGTCTGCGAAGGTCACGCCTCTCCGGCGTCTTCACCTACTTATTGGTCATGGCGGCGATTCCGGTTCCCGATTCGGAACGATCACGGCCGGCTCACGTCGGGCGGGAGGCCCTGGCCGGTGCCCGGAGGCCATTGCTCATCCCAGGGGCCACGGTGGAGAAGCTGACCACCCGAGACTTCTGCGCCAGCACGTGGGTCACCGACGATCCCGCCTGTTGATCGGCAAGGGCGAACCGGGCGAGCCATTCGTTCATGACGGGTTGCCGCAATCGAATGGCGCGAGGTCGTCATCCTCATTCATGCGACGTACCGGACGGAGCCGGGGCTGGCTCAAGACCGTGGAATCAAGCCGCGGCGCGAGAAGAGGTCGACGAGTTCGGGCACCGTGCGGGGCGCGGCGTCGAGCGATGCTTTGAGACAGCGTACGCACCTTGTACGGACACTCTGGCGATGGCCACGCCTGGCCCACCGCGGGGTGCACACACCGCCATCCGGCTTGGTCGCCTTCCGCTCTCCATGAATTGCCTGGCGCAGTTGATGTGTGATAACGTTGTTTTACCATGCCAAGTAATGCCCGACAATGAGTCACGCGACCACCAAGGGTGGCATCGCGGATTGGTGGCCTTTTCCATCGCTTGGTATGGTCCGCCGCAGCGTTGATCCGAGGGGCTCTGCGGACACGTGAGTGCGAATGGGGGAGGGGGAAGTGGTTGAGCGATCGACCGGCAGCGCTGGCCGGTTGACAGCAACGGAGGTGAAGGAACCTCCCAAGCGCAACCCCTTGTCGCGCGTCACCTTGGGTCATGTGCTCATGGTGCTCGCCGGGCTCCTCGCCCTCGTGTTCAACCTGGCGGTGATCCGCGGCAACCAGGCCACGATCGAGGTCGCCGTCGCCGCTGGGGAGATCCGCTCCGGGATGGCGATCACCGACGACCTCGTCACCGTCCGGCGCATTCCCGACGACCGTCTCCTCTCCGATCACCTCCTCGGGGCCGATGGGGTGGACGCCGCGATCGGCAGCGTCGCCACCCGCACCATCGCTCCCGGAGAACCGATCCTCATCTCTGACGTGCGGGCCGTCGAAACCCGCGACGGATTGCGCGCCATGAGCGTCCCGGTCGACAAGGGGCGGGCGGTGGCCGGCGGCCTGCACCGCGGCGACCGGGTCGACATCGTCGCGGTCGACGCCGGGCTCGCACGCTTCATCGCACTCGACGTCGAGGTGATCGACGTCCCCACCGTCGACTCCCGCGCCCTCGGCGCCACCTCGAGCTGGACCCCGACCCTGGCCGTCACCGACGAGCAGGCGCTGCGGATCGCCGCCGCCCTCGACTCGGGGGAAGTCCATCTCGTCCGCTCCACCGGGGCACCCGATCCCGTGGTGGAGCAGGCGACGGCAGAAGGCGCGCCCGCCCCGGAGACGATCGAGGAGGGCGGGTCGTGACGGTCCGGCCGATGCAGCGGGAGCCGGCCGTGGCCCTCAGCTCGTCGCAACGTCCCTGGGTGGCCGGCCTCATGAGCTACGCCCGCGACCACGCCGGAGTGCGTGTTGTCGGCACCGTCCTGTCGATGCGGGACGCCCTCGAGAGCGACTACGACGTGCTCGTCATCGACGACTCGTCCAGCTTTCTCACCCAGCGGCTCGTGGCCCGGGTGCAGGATCGCCACCGCGTCGTGATCGGCGTCTACGACGCGGAGCGAGGCGAGCTGGGTCGTGACCGGCTCCGCGCCATGGGCGTCGACGACACCCTGCGGGCGGACGCCTCGCCCC
>CAZQUB010000271.1:0-2059 GCA_964596225.1 uncultured Acidimicrobiaceae bacterium | reverse complement strand
TCACATGCGGCTTCGTCCGCTCAAACTTCGCCTTGGCCATACCAACGATCTCCTTACTCGCCTCGAACCTTGGCCACGATCTCCTGCGCGGCCGCGGTCGGAACTTCCTGATACGAATGGAATTGCATGGTGTACGTCGCCCGGCCCTGGGTCCGCGACCGAAGGTCGGTGGCGTAGCCGAACATCTCGGCGAGCGGGGTGAGGGCCCGTACCACCCGGGCGTTGCCCCGCTGCTCCATCGCCTCGACCTTGGACCGCCGCGACGAGAGGTCGCCGATGACGTCGCCCATGTACTCCTCGGGCGTCACCACCTCGAGTTCCATCACCGGCTCCAGCAGTTTGACGCCGGCCTGCTTGGCGGCGTCCTGCAGCGCCATGGATCCCACGATCCGGAACGCCATCTCGGAGGAGTCGACCGCATGGCTCGATCCGTCGTCCAGGGTGGCCCGCAGGTCCACCAGCGGGTAGCCGGCGAGCACGCCGCTGTCGAGGGCGTCCCGCATCCCCTTCTCGACTGCGGGGATGAACTCACGGGGCACCCTCCCACCCTTCACCGCGTCGACGAACTGGAACCCGGACCCGGGTGCCAGCGGCTCGAGATCGACGACGACGTGGGCGAACATCCCGGCGCCGCCGGTCTGGCGCTTGAGGCGGGTGTCGACACCGTGCACGGCACGCTTGATCGTCTCCCGGTAGGCGACCTGGGGACGGCCGACGTTGGCCTCGACCTTGAACTCACGGGTGAGGCGGCTGATGATCACCTCGAGGTGCAGCTCACCCATCCCGGAGATGATGGTCTGGCCGGTGTCCTCGTCGGAGCGGACCTGGAAGGTGGGGTCCTCTTCGGAAAGGCGGCCGAGGGCGTTGCCGAGCTTGTCCTGGTCACCCTTGGTCTTCGGCTCGATGGCCACCGCGATCACCGGCTCCGGGAACGTCATCGACTCGAGCTGCACCGGGGCCGCGGTGGCGGCGAGAGTGTCCCCCGTCTTGGTGTGCTTGAGCCCGACGGCGGCGACGATGTCGCCGGTTCGGATCTCGTCGACGTCCTCCTGCTTGTCGGCGTGCATGCGGAGCAGGCGGCCGAAGCGTTCCTTCTTGCCGTTGGTGGTGTTGACGACGGCGTCGCCCTTGGCGACGGTGCCGGAGTAGACCCGGATGTAGGTGAGCTTGCCGACGTACTCGTCGCTCATGATCTTGAAGGCGAGGGCGCTGAAGGGCTCCTCGTCGGTGGGCTGGCGTTCGACCAGCTCGGTCTCCCTGCCCGGGTTGAATCCCTGCATCGGGGGCAGGTCGGCGGGCGACGGCAGGTACCAGACGATGGCGTCGAGCAACGGCTGCACGCCCTTGTTCTTGAAGGCCGACCCGCACAGCACCGGGACGAAGTCACGGTTGACGGTGCCGCGGCGGATCACACGGCGGATCTCCTCGGGCTCCAGGTCGTGGTCGGCGAGGTACTTCTCGAGCAGGTCCTCGTCCTCGGACGCCACCACGTCGAGCATCTTGTGGTGCCACTCGGTCGCCGTGGCGCGGTGCGCCTCGGGGATGTCGACGACCTCGCGTTGCTTGCCCTCCTCGTCGTGCCAGATGATGGCCCGCATCTCGACCAGGTCGATGACGCCGCCGAAGTCGGCCTCGGCACCCATCGGGATCTGCAGCGCCACCGGGTTGCCGCCGAGGCGCTCCACGATCGAATCCATCGTCGCAGAGAAATCGGCCCCGACCCGGTCCATCTTGTTGATGAAGCAGATGCGGGGCACCCCGTACTTGTCCGCTTGGCGCCATACCGTCTCGGATTGCGGCTCCACGCCGGAGACGGCGTCGAAGACGGCGACGGCGCCGTCGAGGACCCGGAGCGACCGCTCCACCTCGACGGTGAAATCGACGTGGCCAGGGGTGTCGATGATGTTGATCGTGTGGTCGAGCCAGCTGCAGGTGGTGGCGGCGGAGGTGATGGTGATGCCGCGCTCCTGCTCCTGCTCCATCCAGTCCATCACGGCCGCGCCCTCATGGACCTCACCCATCTTGTAGGTGCGTCCGGTGTAGTAGAGGATCCGCTCGG
>CAZQUB010000270.1:0-2080 GCA_964596225.1 uncultured Acidimicrobiaceae bacterium | reverse complement strand
GTAGCCCCGAGCAGATTCGAACTGCCGTTACCGCCTTGAGAGGGCGGCGTCCTAGGCCGCTAGACGACGGGGCCGTGAATGACTCGATTGTAGAGCCGGAGCTCGGGGGGGAGGACTCGAACCCCCAATTACAGGACCAGAACCTGCTGTGTTGCCAATTACACCACCCCCGAATGGGTGCCGGGGCAGGATACGAAACCCTTCCCGTTAAGACAACCCGGGCCGGCGGCGGCTCATGCCAGGCGCCGCTGCGCCTCCCGCAGCCTCGCCACGGTCCGCTCCCGGCCCAGGGCGAAGATCGACTCGAACAACGGCGGGCTCACCGCCGACCCCGTGACCGCCACCCGCACCGGCTGCAGACCCTCCCGAGCCGACAGGTCCAGCGTCTCCAGCATGCCCCGCAACGTCGCCTCGATCCGCCCCGGCTCCCAGTCCTCCAGCTCCTCGAGCAACGTGGCAGTTGCGGCCACCGCCCCGGGAGCCTCCCGCTTGGTCATCACCTTCTCCCAGGAGCGCTCGTCGTACACGACGTCACCGAACAGGAACGCCACCTGCGGCGGCACCTCGGTCAGCAGCTTGGCCCGCTCCTGCACCAGCGGGGCGATCTGTTCGAACACCACCCGCTCGTCGCCGTCGAGGGACCGGCCCAGCCCGGCCTCCACCATCGGCACCGCCCGTGTCACGAACTCGGCGGCGGGCAGGTCCCGGATGTAGACGCCGTTCATCCACTCCAGTTTGTCGGGATCGAAGATCGCCGGGTTGCGGGACACGGTGGCCAGATCGAAGCGGCGGATCATCTCCTCCAGCGACACCACCGTCTCGTCGTCGCCCGGCGACCACCCGAGCAGCGCCAGGTAGTTGACGACCGCCTCCGGCAGGTAGCCGCCCTCCCGGTACGCCCGCAGCGCGGTGTGTCCGTGCCGCTTCGACAGCTTCTTGCCGTCCGGGCCCAGCAGCAGCGCCAGGTGGGCGTAGGTGGCGGGCTCGGCGCCCATCGCCTGCGTGAGCAGGATGTGCTTGGGTGTCGACGACAGCAGATCCTCGCCCCGGATCACGTGCGTGATGCCGTAGTCGACGTCGTCGACGGTGCTGGCGAGGTGATAGGTGGGGGTCCCGTCGGAGCGGAGGATGACGAAGTCGTCGACCTGGACGTGGTCGAAGCGGACCTCGCCCCGCACCACGTCGTCGACCACCGTCGCGCCCGGGCGGGGAACGGCGAACCGCACCGTGGCCGGCTCCCCGGCGTCGACCCGGCGCTGCGCCTCGGCGGCGTCGACCCGGTGGCGACCGTCGTACGCCGGCGAGGTGCCTGCCGCCCTCGCCTCGTTGCGGAAGTCGTCGAGCTGGGCGGCGGTCACGAAGCTGTGGTAGGCCTTGCCCTCGGCGACGAGACCGAGCGCCACCTCCCGGTAGCGGGCGGTCCGGTCGCTCTGGTAGTAGGTGCCGTGGACGCCGCCGGCCTCGATCCCCTCGTCCCACTCCAGGCCGAGCCAGCGGAGCCCGCCGACGATGTCCTCTTGGAACTCGGAGGTGCTGCGCTCCCGGTCGGTGTCGTCGGAGCGGAGGATGAACGCCCCGCCCCGGCCCCGGGCGAACAGGTAGTTGAAGAGGGCGGTCCGGGCCCCGCCGACGTGGAGGTGGCCGGTGGGGGACGGGGCGAAACGGACCCGGACCATCAGCGGCTCCGTACCGGGTTGACGAGCACGCCGACGCCCTCGATCTCCACCTCGACGGTGTCGCCGGGCACGATCGGGCCCACCCCCGACGGGGTGCCGGTGAGGATCACGTCGCCGGGGAGGAGGGTCATGATGCGGCTGATGAACGCCACCAGCTCACTCACCCCGAACACCAGGTCGCTGGTCGATCCCGCCTGGCGGATCTCTCCGTTGACCCGGCACATCACCGACAGGCCCTCCAGTGGGTCCAATTCGGTGTCGATCGCCGGGCCCAGCGGGCAGAACGTGTCGAATCCCTTGGAGCGGGTCCACTGGCCGTCGCCCCGCTGCAGGTCGCGGGCGGTGACGTCGTTGGCGGCGGTGTAGCCGAGGATGTGGGCGCCGGCGTCCTCGATGGCGACGTT
>CAZQUB010000269.1:0-2093 GCA_964596225.1 uncultured Acidimicrobiaceae bacterium | reverse complement strand
CACGCTCTACCGTTCAAGATCTGGGTAGTCAATGCCGACGCGATACGGGTGAGTGTTCGTTGCGCCCATTGCGGCACGAGGCATGCAACCGTCGATGAGGTCCTTGGTTGCGCTCAAGCTCACGACTTCGAGATCCCGTCGAACCGGGGACGATCCAAGAGCGGCGGATTCCTCGCGGGGAAGCTGCGTCCCGGGCGGAGGAAGAGACCCGAATGACCGGGTCGCGGCGAGCCCTCCGACCCCAATTGGATTGGTGTAGTCGCGGGCCTCGTTTCAGCCGGGATGCACGCCATTGCGGCATCCCGGCTCGCTGAGCGATCGGAAACGACAAGCAGTCCGATCGCTCTTGTGGTGGAGGAATTCAAGGAGCGGTGCGTCGGCGTTGCCAGCCATGACCTCGTTGTGCTGGACAAGGCAGTGGAGGACCTGCTCCAAAACGAGGAACTCCAACGACGGCTCGCCGTTCGCGACGAGCAGCGTACCTGGGGCGAGCGCCAACACTGGAGGTAGTGGCACCCCAGCGAGTGTGCCCTACCCCTGCGGGTTCCAGGCGAGGGTGACGGTGATCGTTCCTTCCGTCCGGCCGGCGAGGAAGCCGAGAGGCAGCCAGATACACGCGAGGCAGCAGGCCTCTCTGCCCTTGAAGTGCCCGGGGGTGATCGTCTCGGACACGACCGTCCAACCGAGCGCCGAGGCGTTGGCCAGCACCGTGTTCTTGGTCGCCTGGCCGGCGGTGGAGTTCGGGAACTCGAACGTCTCGTACCGGGGTGCGGCGGGGCGGGTGCTCATCCGCGCTTTCGCATCGTCGGCGATCTGCCGAAGTCGGTTCTTGTCGTAGGTCTTCTGATAGCCCTGGAGGCCAATGGCGAGGATGACGATGAGGGCGAGGATGGCGACGAGTCCGAAATACTGGACCGTGACACCTGCGAGAACGCTCATGACCACCCTCCCTGGATGATGAAGCCCAGTACGGCGACGGCGACGGCGAACCCGGCGGCGACACCGGTTGCGAAACGAAGCGGGTTGGTGCTGGTGCGCAGACCCGCCATCTGGGTGGCGCCGTCGATCACCAGGACGGCCACCGCCCCAACCGCCCACACCGGGTTCAGCACCAGGAACGGTGCGAACGGAACCGCCAGCGCCGCCCCAACCGACAGGCCGGTGCATCTCGCACAGAGGTGGAACTGGCGCCCTCGAGAATGGAAGCTCCGCTCCGGGAGCCGGTGACACTGCACCAGGTGCGGCCATGTCGCGTCGATGTAGAGCCGCACGATCGCCCGGTGGATGCGATCGCTCAGCCACTTCGCCCGCCCCCCGGTTGCTCGGGTTTGCCCCGCCGGGCGTTCGGCAACAGCGATACTGACCACGCATCCCCCTCTCGGCCGGGCCGTGTCAACCACGGCGATCTCGAATTGCCCATGACGCCGACGGCGTGTTGGACCTGTCGTCCGCCTTCGTAATCGGCCCGGTGACGAACAGGCCGTTCCGCACCTTTCCGGCTCCCGTCGCTGCCTGGGCGACTCTACCTCCCCAACCCAGGTCATCCCAGACAATCGCCAAGCCGTGTCACAGGTCCCAGGTACCGTCGAACATGTCTCTCACATGGGCACATGTGGAGCACATGCAGTAGCCTGAGAAGGTGAGCAAGATGATCCAGATCCGCAACGTTCCAGACGACGTGCACCAGGAACTCAAGGTGCGAGCCGCCCGGGCCGGGATGAGCCTCTCGGACTTCCTCAACGCCGAACTGGCCCGCGTCGCAGCCCACCGCCCACTCGGGGAGCTGGTCGCCGAACTGTCAGACGACCCGGTGCTGCGTCAGGGAGAGGCCGCTGCCGCGGTGCGGGCAGGACGCCGCGGCACGTGATCGTCCTCGACGCCTCGGCGTTCCTCGACACTGTCGACAGGCGCCGCGCCGTGATCGATCGGCTCGCCGACGAGGACATCCACGCCCCCCATCTGATCGACGTCGAGGTCGCCGGCGCCCTGCGCCGTCTCGTCGCCACCGGCCGGATCGGCGAGTCGAGGGCCCGTGCTGCGTTGCGGGTGTTGCAGCAGGCCGACATCCGGCGCCATCCCCACCAGCCGCTGCT
>CAZQUB010000268.1:0-2099 GCA_964596225.1 uncultured Acidimicrobiaceae bacterium | reverse complement strand
CCGCCACCTGCGAGCTGTCCTTCGACTGACGGCGGGTCGTGACGCGGCGCTCAGCGCCGGCCACGAGGGCTCCGGTTGGCCCGGTACTCCTGGAGTGCGGCGTGCGAGCTCAGCCAGAGCGCACCACGACGCACGGCCTTGAGCCTTCCTGAGAGTGCGAGCTGGCGCAGATAGGCCGCGGAGTAGGGGCTGCGATTGGCCAGTGCGCGGAGCGGCACGAGGCGGGCATCGCCGGCGAGACGCGGCAGGATGAACCGGTTGACCGATTCGCTGATGGCGCGGGCGAAGAGTTCTACCAGTCCCTTCGCATCACCTCGGTCGGCCCGTTCGAGCGCTCGCAGGTAGCGGTCGCGTTGCTGGAAGCGGATGACGACGGGTGGATAGCCGACCTGGACGAGCTGCCAATTGACGAGGAGCCTCCCCACCCTCCCGTTACCGTCGGTGAACGGGTGGATCCGCTCGAACCAGGCATGGGCGGCCGCGATCCGCTCCACGAGGTGACCCACCCCACCTTTGCGGGTCGCCGCGGCCCACTCCGTCATGTCGGCGTGGATCGCCGGCGCCGCCGACACCTGGACCCTCCGCACGCCGCCGACGGTGACGCCCGTCGAGCGGAACGCCCCGGGGCGGTCCCGGGTGGCTGGAGGGAAGGAGGCCCATACCGGACCAACCACCCGGCGGTGTACCTCCCGCACCGTCGCCAGCTCGACGCCCTCGCGAGACGCGGGTGCGGCCTCGTAGACCCAACCGGCGGCGTCGGCGTAGGCCTTCACCTCGAGTGCTTCCTGGAGCGACCCGCGGGATTCACCCCGCTCGACCACGGCGACGACATCCTGTTCGCTGAGAGAGCTTCCCTCGATCGCCGTCGAGTGGTGCGTTTCCAGCAGCCAGATCGCCCGCAGCACGTGGTCCAATTCCAGCCGGTGAGGAAGCCCGCCGAACCGCTCATGGAGGATCCCGACCTCGTCGTCGACCCGAGCCAGCAGTTCCTCGGTGGTGGGACGCCCTCGAGCCATCAAAATACCTGCGCTTTTCCAGATTCAATGTTGTCGTAGGTATTCTATGCCTTCCGACCGGATGGTCGAGACCGCGCACCGCTCGGCGCGAGCATCTTCAGCCAACGACCAGGCGAGTCTGTTTGATCTTGCCGGAGTCGGCCGAGAACGGGCCGGTGCCGGGCGCATGGAGGCTCACGACCGGCCGCACCGCGTCGGGGTGCTCCCCCATCGCCGTTCTCAGGTCTGCGTTGAGGGCGATCATCGACGGCACCACCGTGGCCTCGATACGCTCCTGCAATGCGGCGGTCGCATGTTCGGTGGCGAACGCCAGCTCGGGCCGGATGGTGCCGTCCGGTTGCTCCACCGAGCGCAGCAGGTACGACGAGACGGCGCGGGCCACGTCGGGGTGGTCGTACAGCGCCTGTTCGAGGTCCTCCGGGTAGATGTTCGCTCCCATCACGCTGATCGTGGCGTCGGATCGACCGTGGATCCACAAGAACGGGAACGGCACCGCGGCGTCGCACCCCGGGAGCTGGGTGGGATCGATGCCGTGCTCGGTGAGCACCGCCATCACGTCGGCGAAGGTGGCGACACCGCCCTTGTCGTGGACGTTGTAGGCGATGCGGGGTGCCAGAACCTCGAGACGGTTGATGGTGAAGATGAGCTCGCCGGCGTCGTTGACGGTGACGTGGTGCTGGAGCGGGTTGTACTGGAACACCATCGGGAGCCGCGAGTCGTCCCCGAACAGGGCTCGCCGCACCTCGCCGTTGTCGTGGGCGAGGCGGCGAATGGCGACGCACACCGGCGTCTCGCCGGCGAGCCCGATTTCGATGTCGGTGGCGCCGTAGCCGCTGAACACGCGGCGAAAGCGGCGGGGACCCATGAGGTAGTCGCGCAGTCCTTCGGACATGCCCTCCCCGCCGACCAGGCCGTCGAGGTGGTAATCCTCCAGCGGGAAGCCGCGGCGGTCGGCTTCGTCGATCAGCGCCTTGAGGAACGGTGGGTACCCGCAGATCAGGAAGGGACGGGCCGGTCCCAGGTACTCGAGCGTGGCGAGGATCTTGTCGATGTCGGGCCCGGTGCTCTTGACGACGGTGTTGC
>CAZQUB010000267.1:0-2114 GCA_964596225.1 uncultured Acidimicrobiaceae bacterium | reverse complement strand
GGCACACCCCTCTCGGCTCAGTCGCCGGCTGGGCCGGCGCTTCGCCGGTCCCCCCTTTTGGCACGGGGGGACGAGAGAGGGGCAGGGGGCGGGACCGCTCGGGTGCTAGCTTCACCGTGGAACGGCACGGGAGCGCATCGATGACCGCGGATCGCCACACCCTGGAGCGAGGCTGGCCCACCGGAGGCGAGAACCGCACCGTCGTCATCGGGATCGGGGGCGGCTCCGGATCGGGCAAGACCACCATCGCGCGGGCCGTCGTCGCCGCGGTGGAGGACGACACGGTGGCGCTGATCCCGCACGACGCCTACTACCGGGACCTCAACCATCTCTCCTTCGCGGAACGCGCCGCCGTCAATTACGACCACCCCGACTCGCTCGAGACCGAGCTGCTCATCCACCACCTCGACGAGCTGCGGGCCGGCCGGGCGATCGAACGTCCCGTCTACGACTTCTCCCAGCACCTCCGGACCGATCAGACGGTCCGCATCGAACCGGAGTCGGTGGTCCTGGTGGAAGGGATCCTGGTGCTCGCCGAACCGGCGCTTCGCAAGGTGATGGACCTGCGCATCTACATCGACGTCGACGCCGACCTGCGGTTCATCCGCCGCCTCCAGCGCGACATGGTGGAGCGGGGGCGCAGCATCGACTCGGTCATCGACCAGTACCTCCACCAGGTACGGCCGATGCACCTCCAGTTCGTGGAGCCGTCGAAACGCTACGCCGACATCATCGTTCCCGAGGGCTACAACACCGGCGCGGTCGGCACCATCACCGCCATGATCCGCGACGTCCTCGCCTGCTAGCGCGTGCGACCGATCTGCTCCACGAGGGTGTCGAGTGCCACCCGCATCGCGTCGGCGTAGATGCCGTGTCCCACCCCGGATGCGTGGAACATGTCGGGGGCGAAGATGACGGCAGGATCGCCCTTCACGAACGGTTCCCACCCCGGTCCCCACGTGTCCGTCTTCAACACGCCCGGGTGGCGGAGCACGCTGCGGCGCAGCGCCCGGTCCATGATCCGGGCCCGAATCCGGGCGATGCGGCGAGGGAGGTTGGGGAGGCGAGGGATGGTGCCGAGGTCGCCGACGCCGGAGATCCCGATCGCGATCCCCGCCTCCTGCAACCGGGTGAGGATCTGGTCGATCTGTAGCTCGAAATGGCCCACCGGGGTTCCCCGGAGGGCGTCGTTGGCGCCCACCGAGATGAGGGCGATGTCGGGTCGGGTGGCGATGGCGGCCTCAACCTGGTCGGCGAGGACGTCCCGCGCCTTCGAGCCGCCCACCGCCACGCTGCACACCGTGACCCGGTAGCGGTCGGCCAGTTCGAGGGCGAGGCGGCGGACCCAGCAGTCGTCGAGCGGGACCACCCCCGGAGACGTCACCGAGCTGTCTCCGAGGATGGCGATCCGGAGGGGCGGGGCGTCCTCGGGGCCGAAGACTCCGGAGGGGTCCTGATTCTCGAGACTGGGGAGATCGCTGCGGTGTGCGGCGTGGAGGACCTGACCGACCAACGTCCCGACGATGGTCACCGGCGAGGTGAGTCTTCGGATCCGGTGCACCACCGCAGTGTCGTTGTGCCGCTCCATTGTCCTGGGTCGATTGTAGGGGCCGCCGAGGTTCCTCCTGCTCGGTGAGTCCCGACCTCGTCAGTTGCAGACGTTGTAGCCGAGGTCGAGGGTGGTGCCGTCGGTGAACTCGGCGGTCATGGTGTAGCCGTTGCCGTAGGAGTAGTCGACCACGACGATGCCCCAGTGGGTGTCGTCACGGATCTCCGAGTTGGCGGCTGCAGGTCCGGCAGGGAACGACGCGTGTGGCGCCCCGCCGATCCCGGCGACGACCTGGCGTACCCCGGTGGGGTCGAACGATCCGGCGGCGTTCATGGGGGCGAACACCTCCAGGTTGTGCTCGTGCCCGTTGAAGACGAGATCGACACCGCTGTTCGCCGCAAGGGCGAGGATGCTCTGCATGCTCGCGTCCCCATCGACCGACGAGTTCACCGGACGATGCCACACGGCGACTGTGCAGCGGGCGTCGTTTCCGGCCAGGTCCTGACGCAACCAGGCGTACTGGGCCGAGGTGGGCCCGGCGGCGATCTCGGAGTTGAGCATGATG
>CAZQUB010000266.1:0-2136 GCA_964596225.1 uncultured Acidimicrobiaceae bacterium | reverse complement strand
CTGCGTGAGCTGCCCTTCCTCATCCTCGGCGCCCTGGTGCTGGCGGTGCTCATCAAGTCGTTCCTGTTCCAGATCTTCTGGATCCCGTCCGGGTCGATGCACGACACCCTGTTCGAGGGGGACCGGGTGGTCGTCAACAAGCTCGCCTACCGCTTCGGGGACGTGAGTCGCGGTGACGTGATCGTCTTCGAGCCCGCCGACCGGGAGCCCGAGTCGGTGGTGGGCAAGGTGGTGCGCAACCTGGCCGAGTCGGTCGGCATCCGCACCCCCAAGTCGGACCTCATCAAGCGGGTGATCGGGCTGCCGGGCGAGACGATCACGATCCGCGACAACCAGGTGCTCATCGACGGGGAGGTGATCGACGAGCCCTACCTGGTGCCCGGGACGGTCTCGGAGGACTTCGGTCCCGAGACCATCCCCCCCGACCACTACTTCGTGATGGGCGACAACCGCACGTCGAGCCGGGACAGCCGCTTCGGGCTCGGCACCATCGAACGGGGCCGCATCATCGGCAAGGCGGTGGCCATCGTATGGCCTCCCGGCCACTGGGGAGGGCTCTGACCCGGGCCTGGCACAAGGGTCGGGATCGGGTAGCGTCCCCGCCATGACGACCGACCACGATCCGGCCGCGGGCGACGCCTCCGTCGCGGGAGCGGCGGTCGACGCGGGCGACCCGGGCCTCCCGGCCGAGGCGAGGGGTGAGTCCTCGGCGCATCGATCCTTCTGGCGGGAACTCCCGATCCTGGTGCTCATCGCCCTCGTGCTGGCGGTGCTCGTCAAGACGTTCGCGTTCCAGGCGTTCTGGATCCCGTCGCGCTCGATGGCCGGCACCCTCGAGGTCAACGACCGGGTGATGGTCAACAAACTCGCCTACCGCTTCGGGGACGTGAGCCGCGGGGACGTGATCGTCTTCGACGACCCGTCCGGGCCGGCCCGCGACGGGGAGTCGCTCCTGGGCTCGGTGGTGCGCAACGTGGGCGAGTCGGTGGGGCTGTCGACCCCGGAGACCGAGTTCATCAAGCGGGTGATCGGCCTGCCCGGGGAGACGCTCGAGATCCGCGACAACCGCGTGCTCATCGACGACGAGGTGATCGACGAGCCCTACCTCGATCCTGCCGTCGAGATGGCCGATTTCGGGCCGGTGACCGTGCCGGACGGTGAGCTGTTCGTGATGGGCGACAACCGCGCCAGCAGCCGGGACAGCCGGTTCTTCGGGCCGATCCCGGTCGATGAGGTGGTGGGAAGGGCGTTCGTGCTGATGTGGCCCCCGAGCCGCTTCGGCGGCCTCTGAACCGGTCGGCGGTTTCTGTCGCTCCCGTCCGGTAGATCTGGAAAGAGAGCCTCGGTAGCCCGCGGCGACGTCCTATGATGCCCCGGTTCACAGGGGGCCGCCGAAACCGGGAGTCGTGATGGGCGAGGAAGACCTCGAGCGCTACGAGACCGATGTCGAGCTGAAGATCTACAAGGAGTACCGCGACGTGCTCCCGATGTTCCGCTACGTCATCGAGACCGAGCGCCGCTTCTACCTCGCCAACGACGTCGAGTTGCACACCCGGCGGGCGGAAGGCTCGGTGTACTTCGAGCTGGAGCTGAACGACGCATGGGTGTGGGACATGTACCGGCCGGCCCGCTTCGTCAAGCGGGTGAAGGTCGTGACGTTCCGCGACGTGAACATCGAGGAGCTGGAGCCGACCGCCTCCCTCTGAGCCGGCTCCGCCTCGCCCGCTTCGGTGAGGACGTCGCCGCCCGTTTCCTGCAAGCCCGTGGCGCCGTCGTCGAAGGCCGTAACGTGCGGGTGGGCCGGGGCGAGCTCGATCTCGTCGTCCGCATGCACGGCAGGCGGGTCGCGGTCGAGGTCAAGACGGTGGGCCCGGCCCGGCAGGGCGAGCCGGTCGACCAGTTCGACCCTCCCAAGGCGGCGACGGTGCGGCGGCTCGCCAACCGACTCCAACCCCCCGCCACCCGGGTCGACTTCGTCGGGGTGCGGGTGGTCGACGGCGGGGTGCGGGTCCGCTGGCTACCGGGCGTCGACTGACACCAACCGGCCGCGGCGTCGCATCTCCTTGAACCAGCAACCGCGGTGCCAGTGGCGGCGCAGGTCGGGGGCGAGTTCGGGGATCACCACCACGTGGCCGG
>CAZQUB010000265.1:0-2154 GCA_964596225.1 uncultured Acidimicrobiaceae bacterium | reverse complement strand
GGTTCGGTGGCGGGGATGTCGATGTCGTAGCGGGATCCGAGATCGACGGTCTCGGCAACGTCGGCCTCCACGACGAGATAGCGCACACCGCTCCCGGCAGGAAGGGTGAACGCCACCTCGTCACCGTCACGGCCGAACGTCACCGGGGTCTGCGTGAAATCGTCCGCCAGTGCCGCCGCGAGCTGTCCTGCGGTACCGGTGCCGATGAGGTCGATCGCGACGTTCCGCTCCGCCGTCTCGATCACGATCCGGTCGCTCGCGGTGAGGAAGGGGCGGACCGGGTCGGCCACGGGGTAGGCGAACCAGGGGACGAAGGTCACCTGTTCGTAGAGAGGCCCGAGCTTGTTGGAGGCGTGATAGAGAAACGAATCGTGGAGCATGACGGTCCTGGTCGGATCGAGCGCGGCCGATCCCGAGCTCTCGTAGGTGGTGACCGGCCTCCCGTGGGTGGTCACCGGCTCGACGATCGCGCCCGTCGTCACTCCCGGGAGAGCCGTGGCGTGATCCTCATAATTGATTCTCCAATCGATGCCGAGAATGGCGGCGAGGTCCCCCGCCCGGCTCGCCGGCGAGGAGGACACGACGGCCTCGCTCCACACCCCGGGAGCCGCTTCGGCCGCCATCAGCTCGGCGCCGAGCAGCGCCCCCTCCCCGTTCCAGTGGGTGTCGTGCTTGAAGTAGAGATCCTCCGAGCCCGCCCGGGCTTCCATCTCGTCCCACATGAGGACCAGGCCGGCGTCCCCGCTCGTCTCGAGCGCGTTCCGCAACCTCGTGTCGTTGCCGTGGGCGCACGATTGCGTCCAGATCGCCTCCGGCACGTTCTCGGGGTAGATCACCGCCTTGTTGGGCACCACGGCGTACACGACCTCCCTCCCCGATCCCTTCACGACCGCCTCGACCTTGGCGAGCTCTTGGAGCACTCGCGCGAAGACCGAGTCGGGAAGACACGCCTCATTGACGGTGGGGCCGTAGTAGAGCCAGTTGTCGGTGCCGATGTGGACGGCGGTGGTCGGGCTGACCGCGGGCAGCGGGGGAGGGGGAATGATCGGGTCGAGGTGGAGGGCGCGGGCGAGGAACGAGGCCATCTGTTCCCGGGTGACGGCGTCGCGGGGGCAGTAGCGGTCGTCATCGGGCGGGTTGCACCCGTAGGTGATGCTGGCGGCGGCGATGGCGTCGATGTCGGCGGCGTGGACCGAGCCGGCGATGTCGACGAAGCCGGCGTCACCTGATGCCGGGAGGTGGAGGGCCCGGACCAGGAGGGACGCCATCTGGTCCCGGGTGACGGGCTGGTCGGGGCAGTAGCGGTCGTTGTCGGGCGGGTTGCACCCGTAGGTGATGCTGGCGGCGGCGATGGCGTCGATGTCGGTGGCGTGGACCGAGCCGGCAGTGTCGGTGAAGCCGGCCGACGGGGCGGCGGGGAGGTCGAGGGCACGCACCAGGAACGTCGCCATCTCGGCCCTCGTCACCGCCCGGGTCGGGCAGAACCGGTCGTCGACCGGCGGGTTGCAGCCGAACGTGATGCCCGCCGCCGCGATCGCCTCGATGGTGCCCTCATGCACCGAGCCGTTGTCGTCCTGGAACGTGCCGCCGGGATCGAGGGCCATTCCTCCCGCCGGGGTGAGGGCGATCGTCCCGGCCACCAGCAGCGCCACCACCGCGGCCCACCGGACGGGACCGTGTCCCGGCCGCGGCCGATCGGGGTCTGGGGATGGCGAAGGCTGCATCGACACCTACCGTGGTCGTGGCAGGAAGTGTATCGGCCGCCGTTCCGCCGCCGGTGTCACTCGAAGGAGGCGTAGAGGTCGAGCAGCTTCTGCTGCTCGATGCCCCAGTGGTACCGCTCCCGGGCGCGTCGCGTCGCCGCCCGGTACGGCTCCGGGTCGGCCAGGATGCGCCGGGCCGCCTCCGCCAGCGCCTCCGGATCCACCGGATCGCACACCTCGCCGACGCCCTCCTCCCGGATGACCCGCCCGATCTCGGGTGAATCCGAGCCGATCACCGGCACCCCCGCCATGATGTACTCGAAGAGCTTGTTGGGCAGCGTCGTGTAGTAGCTGAGCGAGGCGTTCACGATGTTGCAGAGGCCGACGTCGGCGGCGGCGGTCCATCCCAGCAGCTCGTCGTTGGGGATGGTGCCGAAGAACTTCACCCGAT
>CAZQUB010000264.1:0-2159 GCA_964596225.1 uncultured Acidimicrobiaceae bacterium | reverse complement strand
TGAGCGGCACCAGCAGGTCGTTCTCGGCCATGATGCTCACCATGTAGTCGGAGGGCACTGCAAGGTCGTAGACGGCGCCTCCGGCCTCGACCTGGGCCAGCATCGTCTCGTTGGAGTCGAAGAACGTCTCGATGACGCTGACGTCGTACTGATCCTCGAAGTCGGTGATCAGGCTCGGTTCCATGTAGTCGGACCAGTTGTACAGGCTGAGGTCGCCGTCGACCTCCCCGGCGGTGCAGGCCGCGGCCGCGTCGGTGACGTCCTCGCCACCGCCGCCGCATGACGCTGCGATCAGGGTCAGGACCGCCATCAGCAAGATCAGTCGTTTCGTCATCGTTGCTCCTCCCGTGTTGCCCATTTCACGATTTCCTCTGGAACGCCAGCGACACGAACACCAGCACCATCGAGGCTGCCAGCATCAGCGTGGACACGGCGTTGATCTCCGGTGTGACTTGGCGTTTGATGAGTCCGAAGACGAACACCGGAAGGGTCGTCGAGCCCGGACCCAGGACGAAGCTGGTGATGACCACGTCGTCGAGGGAGAGGGTGAGGGCGAGCAGGGCCCCTCCGAGGACGCCGGGCATGATGAGCGGCAGGGTGACCCGCCGGAAGGTCTGCCAGCGCCCGGCGTAGAGGTCGGCGCTGGCCTCCTCCAGGGTGGGGTCGAGGTTGGCGAGGCGGGCCCGCACCACGATCGCCACGAAGGAGATGTTGAAGGCGATGTGGGAGAGGATGATGGTGGTGAGGCCGAGCTGCCAGTTCACCGTGGTGAACCACATGAGCAGCATCACCGCCATCGTGACGTCGGGGATGATGACCGGCAGGTAGAGGAGGGCGTCGAAGGCGCCCCGTCCCAGCCAGCGCCGGTAGCGCTCGAGGGCGAGGGCGGCGGCGGTGCCGAGCACGGTGGAGATCGCGGTCGAGACGAGGGCGACGATCACCGAGTTGCGCAGCGCCGACATGAGCGGCTGGTTCTCCACCATGGTGCGGTACCAGCGGAGGCTTCCCCCGCCCCACACCCCGACGCTGGGGCTGGCGCTGAACGAGTAGAAGACGAGCACCAGGATCGGGGCGTAGAGGAAGAGGTAGATGGCCCAGCCGTTGAACGCCAGCAGGCGTTGGACACGGGCGGAGGTCGAGGTGCCTTCCCGGGTGGTCACAGCGTCTTCCCCCCGGTGCGGAAGTAGATGACGGTGGCGACGAGCATCACCGCCAGGATCACGAACGACAACGACGCCCCGAACGGCCAGTTGCGGGCACTGCCGAACTGGGTGACGATGTAGTTGCCGAGCAGCGTGGTCTTGGCCCCGCCGAGGATGTCGGGGGTGACGTAGGCGCCGAGGGACGGCACGAACACGAGGATCGAGCCGGCGATGATCCCGGGCCGGGTGAGGGGCAGGGTGACGCGGCGAAAGGCGGTCCATCCGGAGGCGTACAGGTCGCGGGCCGCCTCGACGAGGCTCCAGTCGACCCGCTCGATCGAGGCGTAGAGCGGGAGCACCATGAACGGCAGGTACCCGTAGACGAGGCCGAGGAACACCGCCGGTTCGGTGAAGAGCATCTTGCCCCACAGTCCGGTGGCTTGCCCGACCCGGGTGATGAGCCCGTCGGAGTCGAGCAGGACCCGCCAGGCGTAGGTGCGGACCAGGAAGTTCGACCAGAACGGGATGAGCACCAGCACCAGCATCAGGTTGCGGGCGGCGGGGCGGCGGGTGGCGATGTAGTAGGCGAAGGGGTAGGCGACGATCAGGCACAGCACGGTGTTGAGGAAGGCGAGCCACAGGCTGCGGGTGGCGATGGTGCTCACCAGCGGCTCGGCGAGGCGCCGGTAGGACTCGAGGTTCCAGTTCTCGAGCTGCGGTTTGCCGGTGCCGGAGCGGCTGGCGAAGGAGAAGACGAAGACGATGACGAGCGGGATGGCGAACAGGAAGATCAGGTAGATGTAGGAGGGGAGGGCGAGGAAGAGGCCGCGGCGGCGGTCGGCCCGCTCGGCGGCGGCTTCCAGTTCGGGCGTGACGGCTTCGTCGTGGACGGCGGCGGAGGAGCGCCGGCCCCTCATTCCGTCAGCGCCTCGGCCGAACGGGGCCCGAAGGCGGCGACCACCGTGTCGCCTTCGGCGAAGCGGGTCAGGCTCGGGATGTTCTCCACCTTGGCGTCGA
>CAZQUB010000263.1:0-2178 GCA_964596225.1 uncultured Acidimicrobiaceae bacterium | reverse complement strand
CGGGTAGGCGTCGAGGTCAGTCGAGGAGGGCGACGCGAGAGGTCATCCGGCCACGCTGCGGAGGCCGGCGGCGATGGTCTCGAGCCGGCCGAGGGTGGCGTCGAGTGCCGCGGTGACGGTGGCAAGGTCCGATTCGGATGCAGCCCGTCGTGATTCGGCGCGTTCCACGCCGCGGCGAAGGCTGTTCAGCGTGCCGTCGAGCCGGTCGGCGAGTTCGCCGCTCAGCCGAGCCCGGACCTTGTCGAGCCGCTGCGCGTAGTCCCAGCGGAGCCGCCCGCAGTGCTTGTCGACGAGGATCGGGATCTGCTCGTCCAGCCTGCGGTGCAACATCCGGCGGGCGATCGAGGAGGGGGTTCTGCGGCGGATCGCCTCGACCGCCATCTGGATCTCGTCGGGTGGGTCGAAGAAGGCGAACGTGAACGCGGAATCGACGTCGAAGGTGTCATCTCGCGGGGGAGGCGTCAACGTGACGTCGAAGAGCTGGGAGCAGAGGCTGATGGTCCGCTCCACCTGGGTGGCCGTCTCGTCGAAGAAGCGTGCGGTGACGCCGGAGAGGAGTCCGGTGAGGGTGAGGTTCTCGGTGTGCCGCCACGTCTCGATCGAGTGCCGCAGTGACTCCTTGACCGCCGCGTCGAGTTCGTCGGCGGCGGATCGTGGGTTGGGATGGTCGTCCAGCAGCCTGCCGGCCTCGGCGAGGAGACGGTCCGTCTCTGAGACACGCAACGCGGCGAGATCCTCTTCGACGGTTCGTATCAAGGTGCGGGTCTCCATCTCGAGCAGGGCTTCCAGGTCACGCCGGAACGTCGTGGTGCGGGCGGACACCTCCTCGAGCCGACTGATGAGACTCGTCGCCTCGTTGACGGGGAGGCGCATCGTCTCGCGCTCCACCTTTACCGTGTTGGTTTCTTCGGCGACGAGCCGAGCCGCGCTGCGGGCCGTCGATCGTGCCAGCACGGCTGCCTTCTCCTCGGCCAGGAACGCTCCGAAGTCGCGCTCGAACAGGGAGATGCCCGATCTCTCGACACCGTCGGTGTCTCCCTGCTCCTTGGCTCTGAGGGCATCGAGGGAGCTCACCGGGTAGACGACGGCTCGCCGGCCGATGGCTGCGCCGAGGGCCTCCGTCGTGAAGTCGACGACCTCGCCGACGTCGCCCGGTTGCAGGATGTCGACCTTGTTGAGGACGAAGAACATGCCGGCGACGTGGTCGCTCACCTCCTCGAGGAACAGCCGCTCGGTGTGCGAGACCGGCTGGTCGGCGGAGGTGACGAATATCGCGGCGTCCACCTCGGAGAGGAATCGTTGCGTGGTGTCCGTGTTGTGCTGGTGGATGCTGCCCACTCCCGGCGTGTCGACGAGCTGAACTCCTTCGGCGAGGGGAGCCGCCGGGTGCTCCACCACCACCCGGGCCACCTTGCGTCGGTTGCCCGGGTTCTCCCGCTCGGTGACGTACCGGGACAGCCCGTCGATGTCCGCGATCTCGCTGGTTCCGTCGGCGAAGCCGATCTCGACCCGGGGGACCCGACCGTAGGTGGCGACCGTCACCGTGGACGTGACAGGGATCGCTCCGACCGGGAGCACCTCGGCGCCGAGCAGGGCGTTGATGAAGCTCGACTTGCCACGTTTGAACTCGCCGACCACGGCGACCACGAACTGCTGTTGCTCGAGCTTGTCCGCGAGCCCGGCGGCATGGCGCACCATGTCGGTAGAACCGCGGGCCTCGCCGATGGACACCAGTTCGGTGAGGAGTCCGTCGAGCGCCGCGTGCACCTCGGCGATGCCCAGACCGTGGCTCATGTCGACCTCGCCGGTTCCGCGTCCGGGACCGGGGAGTCGAAGACCTCCCGGTACAGGTCGACGCCGAAGCTGGTGTCGAGCGGTGGTGCCTCCCGCAGCTTGCAGCTTCGCCGGCCGTCGGGGAGTCGTTCCGCCCTGGCTTGGGATCGGGAGGGACCGCAGGATCTCATCAGCTTCTACCGTTCCGTCTCGCGGTAGAAGCCATCAGCTGCGGGCCTGCGTGCTTCGACGCGTCGCTCGAACAGCGGTTGAGGCGGGCTTCATCGCCTGGTCCCAGGTTACCCGTCCCGAAAGCGCACCAAACCCCGCGGCGGGGGCTCGTCCCGGCGCGAGGTCCCAGCTGTTCCTGGCAGACGGCGACTACTTCGCCAACCTTGGGAACCC
>CAZQUB010000262.1:0-2179 GCA_964596225.1 uncultured Acidimicrobiaceae bacterium | reverse complement strand
GCGGCCAGCGGCACCTCCGACGTGCCCACCAGGAACAGATCGTCGTCGACCGAGTACACCTGCTCCCGGTCCCCGGGGAAGAACCCGGTGCCGTAGAGGGCCTGCTCCCGCACCAGCACCGGCGGCACCACCGGCACGAACCCGTGCGGTTCGAGGTGATCGAGGGCGAACTGCACCAGGGCGAACTCGAGACGCACCATGGGCCCCAGCAGGTACCCGAACCGGGTCCCGGACACCTTGGCGGCCCGGTCGGTGTCGAGAAAGCCGTGCAGCTCCCCCAACTCGACGTGATCGCGTACCCCCTCCGGTGACCGCGGGTCGCCCCAGCGCCGGATCTCCTCGGCGTCCTCTTCCGAGACCCCGTCGGCGGCGGAGGCGTCGACCAGGTTGGGGATCTCCACCCAGCGCTGCTCGAATGCCTCGTCGAGGCCGTCCGCTTCGGCCAGCGCCGTCTTGTAGCCCGCCGACAGCTCACCGGCGCGGGCGATGGCGGCGTCCCGTTCCTCCCCTTCGAGCCGCGGGATGTCCCGCCCGATCGTCTTCTGCTCGGCCCGCAGCTCCTCGGCCTGCACCCGGGCCTTCCTCCGCTCCTCGTCGAGGGCGACGAGGGCGGCGACGTCGATGTCGACGCCGCGGCGTCGCAGCGACTCGGTCAACAGGGCGGGTTCTTTGCGAAGCAGGGCGGGATCAAGCATCAGGGCAACGATGCTACCTGCCGACCGCCTCGGCGATCGCTTCCTGCTCCTCGGGGGACAGTTCCTCGACACCCTCCATGCCCCGCACCTGCTTGGTGAAGAACAGGGTCTCGTTACGACCCACCAGCAAGCTGATCACCACCCCGTTGCCTCGGGCGTCGAGCAGAGCGATCGATCGGGACAGGTTCCCGGCGATGTTGCCGAAGGCGTCATAGGCGACGATGCCCGTGTAGGCGATGGCACGGGGAAGGTGCCGTTCCACCTTCCTGAGCCGCGGCTCGAGTTGCCCGACCGCATCGGTGAGGTGACCCAGTTCGTTGTCGACCTCCCGCAACATCCCCACCACGTCGCCGTCGGCGGGAACCGCGGCAAGGCGGCGCTGCAGCCGCGACGACTGGATCAACGCCGCCGCGGCGACGAGCAGGGCGACGGCGGCCACCCCCAGAGCTGCTGCGATCATTCGGGATTCCTCTGGAACACGAGCCGGGCGGAGTTGTTGCCGGTGTTGACGTCCGGATCGGCCAACGATACCTCGACCTTCAGTTCATAGACCGTTCCCGCCTCGATCGGCAACTCCGAGAACACCGCCGAGGTCGACTCACCGGCGCTCAACGCCGGAAAGGCCCGATTCTCGACGTACGGTTCGGCCGAAGACGAGGTCTCCGAGAGGGTGAGCTTCACCGAGACCTGCTCGATGGCGACGTTGCCGGGATTCGACACCACTGCGGTGACGACGAAGTCGCCCGACGCCGGCACCACCGACACCCCTCCGGTCTCGCTCGCCGGTTCCGGATCGACCTTGAGGCTCACCGCCACATCCCGATCCTCCGACAGGAGCCGCAGCCGGCGAATGTGCTCGGAGAAGGCCGGTCCGTTGAGAAGCTCGTCACCGCCGGCGGCGTAGGCGACGGCGGGGAACTCGACCGTCACCAGCTCCGGATCGAGGCGGTTGACCGTGTCCAGGAACAAGGCGTAGGCCTCGTCGCCCAGACGGAGATCATCGAAGACCGCGTCGAGGGCATCCTGCCCGGTCGGGTCGTCGGCGGCCGCGTCGAGCACCTGCACCATGGCGTCCCCGAGGTCGTGGAGGGCGTCGCTCCACGCCGACACCGCCACCAGCAGTGTCCCGTGCACCGCCGCCACTGCCCGCGGCACCGCCGCATCCTCCACCTCGTGTTTCAGGGCCGTGGCCTGGTCGGAGAGCATGCTGATACGTTGCAGCACGGTGGGGCGGTCCTGCTCCGAGAGCGTCGCGAACAGGTCGTCGAGGGCGGCGGCGATGTCGGCGTGCTCCCCGGCGACCTCGTCGGCCAGCGCCAGGTAGTCGATGCTCTCCCGGCGCTCGGTGCGGTACCGCACCGCCAGCGCCACCACGGTGAGGAGCAAGCCGGCGGCGACGAGCGTGACGATGATGCGCCTACGACGCGATCGACGATCGTCCGCGAATGGGGGGTACGCCATGAGAGTGGGCGAGGAGGGACTTG
>CAZQUB010000261.1:0-2189 GCA_964596225.1 uncultured Acidimicrobiaceae bacterium | reverse complement strand
CCGGCCACGGTCGGGGCCGTCACCGTCAGCGACGCCCCGGTGCGGGCCGCCACCTCGTCGATCGTCACCTCGTCGAGGAACCGCCCGCCCGGCACCGCCAGATCCGGGATCAGGTAGCGGCCGAGGGCATCCCCGTCGCCGCCGACCGCCCGCTCCACGTCGGCGCCCACCAGCAGCCCCGACACCGCCACGTTGCCGCCGAAGAACTCGTTACGCACCGGCAACACCCGCAGTTCGGTGCCCGCCAGCGCCTCCAGGCGGGACAGCACCGGATCGAGCACCCGGGCGCCGTACTCGCCCGTCACCAGCACCACCCGCTCCGGGCCGGCCAGCGACCCGCCGTCGGGCCGGGCCTCCCGGTACCCCCACGCCGGGGCCGCCGGCAAGGTGCGCCACTCCCCCGTCACCGCCGGCGTCGCGGCACCGGCACCCGCCTCGATCCGTTCCAGCTCCCGGTAGAAAGCCCGGGCCATCCCGATCCCGTTCTCGTGCTGCGGGAACCCCTCGTAGGCGTCCACGTCGGGGAACGGCAACCCCGCCACCAGGTACAGCTCGTCGGAGGCGAAGAACATGCGCCGCCCCACCACCTCGAGAGCCCGCTCCTGCCAGAACGCCACCGCCTCCAGGTCACGGCGGGCCTGCTCCGGGGTGTGCACCGCCAGGCGTTCCTCCCGGTTGAAGCGGGACAGCCCCAGCGGCACGATCCCCACCGACGCCAGCTTCGGGTAGCGCACCAGGATCTCGGCGCAGGTGCGTTCCAGCACCGCCTCGCCGTTGATGCCGGGGCACAGCACCACCTGCCCGTGCACCTCCACCCCCCGCTCCAGCAGCCCCCGCAGCCAGCGCAGCGAGGTGGCGCCACGCGGGTTGCGCAGCATCCCGGCCCGCACCTCCGGGTCGGTGGCGTGGATCGACACGTACAGCGGGCCGAGCCGCTCCTCCACCACCCGGGCCAGGTCCAGCTCGGTGAAGCGGGTCAGCGTCGTGAAGTTGCCGTACAGGAACGAGAGGCGGTAGTCGTCGTCCTTCAGGTACAGGGTCTGGCGCATCCCCGGCGGCAGCTGGTAGATGAAACAGAACTCGCAGTGGTTGTCGCAGGTCTGCACCCGGTCGAAGATCGACGAGTTGAGACGCAGCCCCAGCGGGGCGCCGGGGCGTTTCGTCACCTCCACCTCCCAGGTGGCCGCCTCCCGCCGCACCCCCAGCGTCACCTCGGCGTCGTCGACGAGTTGCTGGTACTCGATGACGTCGCCGGGCGCGACGCCGTTCACGGTGAGGATCTCATCACCCTCCCGCACACCGGCGCCCGCGGCGGGGCTGCCGGGAACGACCTCGAGAACCGTCGGATACGACATGAGCGCCGCCAGGATAGGGGGCCCCCGACCGTCGGGGACACGTCCCTCCCGGCCCTACCATCGCGGCATGGTACGCAAGGTGCTGCTGGCCGAACCCCGCGGGTTCTGCGCCGGCGTCGAGATGGCGATCAAGGCCCTCACCTGGATGGTGCGGGTCTTCGAGCCGCCCGTGTACTGCTACCACGAGATCGTCCACAACGCGGCGGTGGTGGCGGCGTTCGAACGGGCCGGGGTCGTGTTCGTCGACGACGTCTCCGCCATCCCGCCCGGCAGCCCCGTCATGCTCTCCGCCCACGGCTCCGCCCCCCAGGTCGTCACCGGCGCCGAAGCGCACGCCGCGGTGATGGTCGACGCGGTGTGCCCCCTCGTCACCAAGGTCCACCACGAGGTGAAGCTGATGGCGAACCGCGGCTACGACATCATCTACGTCGGCCACCAAGGCCACGACGAGGCGGTCGGCGCCGTCGCCGAAGCGCCCGCCGCCGTCACCCTGGTCGACCCCGACGACGGGCTCGGCGGCTTCGCCCCCGGCGACGACCGCAAGGTGGCGCTCCTCGCCCAGACCACCCTCGGGATGTTCGAATGGGAAGGCGTCCTCGACGAGGCCCGCACCCGCTACCCGACCCTGCACACCGCCCGCCGCTCCGACCTCTGCTACGCCACCACCAACCGGCAGCGTGCCGTGCAGGAACTGGCGTCCCGGGCCGACGTGGTCCTCGTGGTCGGCTCCGAGAACTCCTCCAACACCCAGGCGCTGGTGCGGGTCGCCCGCCAGATGGGCACCCCCGCCCACCGGGTCGACGGCCCCGCCGGCTGCGACCCCGCCTGGCTGGA
>CAZQUB010000260.1:0-2219 GCA_964596225.1 uncultured Acidimicrobiaceae bacterium | reverse complement strand
CCGTGAGATCGAAGGAGGGTGCCGCCACCTCCTGGGCGAGACGGCGCCGCACCGAGAACCCCACGAGGTTGTGGAGCACCACTTCGGGGCGCCGTCGCTCGACGAGGGCGGAACAGTCGGTGATGTCCCACAGGACGATCAGGTCGGCCCGCTCCTGGTGACCGAGCCGCCGCGGCAGCGCCGCCTCGTCCAGGTCGAGGTCCAGGAACGCCTCACTCGAGGGATCGGCAGGAAGGAGGTCGCGTTCGGAGCCGCGGACCAGCCATGCCCCGGCGACGGCGGCGCCCGGCACGTCATCCACCGCCATCACCTCGAAGCCGCCCCAGCTGGCCCACCCCGCCTCGACCGAGACCCGGGTGATGACCTGGCCGGTCTCGGCCACGATGCCCCAGCTGCCGCCGCCGTCCCCCTCGGTGACCTGGGGACGGAGCACGGTGAAGGACACGAACCCGACGAGGAGCAACACGAGGGCGGTCCCGATCCACAGCACCGCCTTCTCGACAGGTCGGCTCGATGTGTCGGCCATGCCCGCGCCCCTCTCCCCCGGAAACGGTGTCGCTCGGGTGCGAGGAGGATGACAGGGCCCTTGTCCAGCCGCAACCGGATGTGCCCGCCTCGGCGACGCCCGGGCCGCGTAGGCTCGTGCACATGCCGGACAACGATCGACCTCGCACCGTCCGCCAGCTTCGACTCGTGGTCGAGACCGAAGACCTCGACGCCGCCATCGCCTTCTACCGCGACACCCTCGGCCTCGACGAGGAGTTGACGGTCGAGAGTGAGGGTGGCGCCAAGGTGATCGTGCTCGACGCCGGCCGGGCCACCATCGAATTCGTCAACTTGGCGCAGAAGCGACTCATCGACGGTATCGAGGCGGGAGGCACGCCCAGCCCCAAATACCGGGTCGCCTTCGAGGTCGAGGACACCGCGGGCCTCACCGAGGAGCTCCTGGCGGCGGGGGCCACCCTGCTCGGGCCTCCCACGGTGACGCCGTGGGAGTCGCTCAACGCCCGCCTCGAGGCCCCCGCCGGGCTCCAGCTCACCATCTTCCAGGAGCTCGCCCCGGAAGGCGGCGCCGAGATCACCGACTGACCGCCGTCACCAGGGAACGCTGAGACGGTCGATGACGGCCTGTCCCCATTCGGTCGGTACCAGCGGCCAGCCGTCCTGGCGGCATTCACTCGGATCGTCGCCCTCGAGCATGGTGGGGCCGTTCTGGGACGAGAACGACCAGCCGATGTACGGGATCCCGTGCGCCTCGGCGGTCGCCATCAACTGCCGGGCCACGGCGACGGTCTTCATGTAGGTGCCGTCCGGTCCGTACTCGCCGATGATGACCGGCAGCGTCTCCGCCGGCTCGATGAACTGTCCCTGCCAGTCCTCGGGCGGGTTGTAGACGTGGGTCTCATAGACGATGCCGTCGCCGCCCCCGGCCGTGATCGGGTGGGTCACGTAGTAGTCGAGGCGGCGGGCCCATTCCTGGGTGCCCTGCACCGCGATCAGATGGTGCGGGCCGGCGGCAGGCTCGACGCTGCGCAGCGCCGTCACCGCGTCGTTCATGGCGTTCCACACCTCGGCGTCGCCGGTGTCGTGCGGTTCGTTGGTGACGCCGTAGAGCACCTGGGGCGAGTCGAGGAAGGTCTCGGCGAGGGTGCGGTAGACGGCCATGGTGGCGTCGGTGGGGAGTTCGTGGTCGTCGAGGCTGGGATGGGAGAACACGGTGACCAGGACGTAGACCCCCGGACGGGTTCCGATGTGGTCGACGATCTCCTTCACGTCGGCGAGGTAGCCGGGATCCTGGTTGACGTCCATCCACTGCACGAAGTCGTAGCCGTCGACGTGACTGCTCGCGAAGCTCACCAGGTCGAGGCGGAAGAAGGTGACGTTCCAGTCGTCGATGAGGACGTCGATGCGGCGGATCCATTCGTCGACGTTGGGCTCGGTCCAGGCGCAGGCGCCGGCGTCGCGGGTGTCGAAGATGTTCACCCCGCGCCCGTGGAACGGATCCCCGCTCGGGAGCAGGATCCGGTTCCCCTCGACCCGGAGCCACCCGGTGGGTTCCGGCAGGTCGGGTGCGGGTTGGCCGAAGGCGCGGTGCAAGAAGGCGGCCATCTGTTCCCGGGTGGTGACCTGGTCGGGACAGAACATCGTGTTGCCGGGCGGGTCGCACCCCACCGTCACCCCCGCCGCCGCCAACCTCTCGATATCAGCCTCGAACACCG
>CAZQUB010000259.1:0-2222 GCA_964596225.1 uncultured Acidimicrobiaceae bacterium | reverse complement strand
GGCTGTCCCCGGTGGCGAGGGTGACGTCGGTGGGGTAGCAGAGCGCATCCATCAGTCGGTCGAACTCCGGGAGGGAGTCGGAGGCACCCGCCGCGTTCGCGTAGCGCTCCACGAGAATCCGGTAGGCGGCGTAGCTCATCGCCTCCTCGCGCGCCGCCTGGACATCGGAGGAAGACAACTCCTCGTCGACGAACACCCCGGTCGCCGCCGGCTCGTAGGCGGCCCAGGCATCCCACATCGCCGCCGAGGTGTGGTAGAGGTTGCGGGAGTGCACGGTGGGCGCCGGCACGTCGCGGCGGATGGCGTCGAGCAACGCCTCGTCCCACTGGCGGGCCACCGACCATTCGGGGTGTGCCACGGTGCGCTGGCATCCTCCCTCGTCGGAGAGGGAGCGGGAGATGGCGACACCGCCGGTCACCGCCGCGAATCCGACGACGGCGCCGACCAGCATCGTCAGCAATCGAGAGCGCATGCCGTCCATGGGGATCAGATCGTAGCCACTTGGACCCGCCGAAGCCGGTGGGGTCGAGAGGTGATGGCCCGGGAAGTCAGGCTTCGAGCCCGGCCCGGGTCACCCGGGCCGGGTCGGCAACGACCCTGGAGAACACCAGCTCGGAGGCCCCGATGAGGGCGGCGTCGGAGTTGAGACCGCTGCGGGTGACCGTCACCATCTTGGCCGGGGCGTCGAGGGCCCGGGTGCTGATGGCCTCGTTGATGGCTTCTTCCAGGAACGGGAAGAGCCGGTGGTACATGCCGCCGAGCACGACCATCTCCGGATTGAAGATGTTGACGAGGTTGCCGATCCCGGTACCGAGCCAGTGTCCGACCTCGCTGAGAGCCTGGAGTGTCTTCGCGTCGCCTGCCGCGGCCCGGTCCGCGATCGCCTTCACGCCCTCGAGTCCGGCGCCGCTGTCGGGCGTCCCGGCGTGGCGCAGCAAGGCGACCTCGCCCGCTTCGGTTTCCCAACACCCCACCGACCCGCAGCGGCAGCGGCGCCCGTTCGGGTTGACGAGCATGTGCCCCGCCTCGCCGGCGTAGCCGGCGGAGCCGAGAACCGGCTCGCCGTCCACGATGATGCCGGTCCCGATTCCCACCTCGCCCGAGATGTAGATGAGGTTCTGGACCCCCGGCCGGACCCCGCGTCGGTGCTCGGCGATGGCGCCGAGGTCGGCGTCGTTCGCCACCAACACCAGCCCGTCGTAGCCCAGTTCCTCCCCGAGGATCTCGGCGAGGGGCACGTTGTGCCAGCCGAGGTTGGGGGCGAGGTGCACGAACCCATCGGAGCGGCGGGTGATGCCGACCACGCCGACCCCGACTCCGGCGAAGACGTGCTTCGGGAGCGAGCCGAGCAAGGGCCCGGCCAGCTTGGCGACGTCGTAGACCGTTTCCTGGGGCGAGAACCTGCCGCGCGGTCGCGCCACCCGCAACCGGCTGTAGACATGGCTTCCGAGACCCACCGTCGCCACCGCGATCGAGTCGACGGAGAGTTCCACCGCCAGCGCCACCGCTCCTTCCGGGCGGGGCTGGACGACCGAGGACGGCCGTCCCGGGCCCGGGGTGACGAGACCCGGCCCTTCCTCTACCAGGCCGAGCGCCACCAGTTCCGCGATGAGGTCGGCGACGGTGGACCGGTTGAGTCCCGTCATGACCGTCAGCTCGGAGCGGGAGATCGGGCCCTCGAGGTGGAGTTGTTCGAGGACGACGGCGAGGTTGTGGCGCCGCATCTCCTCGGCGGTGACGCCCCGGCCCCCGCTGTGTGAAGCCCGTCCCCCTGTCATGTCGATGCGGCTCATCCTCTTCTTCCTGGTGTTTGGCGGGACTCCACTATAAATCCCCGGCGAGGGGTCCGCGGGCCCGGTCGCGGGTGATGCCCCATTCCCCGGCGCGGCGTTGCCGGGCCCGACTCGATGTGCATTTGTTGTGCTTCCAAACATATGATGCGGTAAGCTCGGAGCGGCGATTGGGCCGTAGCATCGCCGAGTGCACGACGGAAGGCACCTAGGAGGTGTGAAGCACGGACCACACACACGCGCTCGCCGAGAGGCGCGACGCGTGAAATCTCGCTAGCGTTGATGCATCCCCGATCTGGGGAAACTCATCTTGGAGGAGGAGGCCTAAGTGTTGAATCGCAAGTTTGTGGGTCTCTTCGCCGTTCTCGTATTGCTGATCGCAGCATGTGGGAGCAGCGAAGACACGACAACGACCGCAGCCGAGGCGACAAC
>CAZQUB010000258.1:0-2227 GCA_964596225.1 uncultured Acidimicrobiaceae bacterium | reverse complement strand
GCGATGCCGGCGCTCTCCTGGCCGCGGTGCTGGAGGGCGAAGAGCCCGAAGTAGGTGAGGCGGGCGGCCGACTCGCCGGGGGTGAACACTCCGAAGGTTCCACAAGCTTCCCCGGGGCGGTCCGGGAGCGGCCCATGCGGCGTGGCGGCGTGCGGCACCCGGCGAGTGTAGAGCGCCGTGCCGCGCCCGCAGCCGACCCCCTGAGACGGTCCGCGGCGGCGGGCCGCCGGTGGCTCAGAGGGCGACGATCAGGATCATGAAGACGAGCACGGCGGTGCCGATGCCGGTGCGGACGGCGCGGGCGTTGGACCTTCCTTTGGCGAACTCGGCCCACAGGGCGGCGATGAGGAGACCGGTCACGAACCCGCCGGCGTGGGCGCGCCAGTCGATGGACGGTGCGATGAGGGGAAGGGCGAGGTTGAGTGCCAGCAGCAGGATGAGCTGGTTGAACATGACCCGCCCCATCTGCGTCTTGCGCAACTGGTAGGCGACGAACATCCAGGCGCCGAACAGCCCGAAGATGGCGCCGGAGGCGCCGACGCTGGCCTGGTTGAGGGGGCCGAGCAGGTAGGAGGCGGCGCCGCCTGCCGCCGCCGAGGCGAAGTAGAGCGAGGCGAAGGCGACCGATCCCACCTGCTGCTCGAGCCGCGGCCCGAACAGGTAGAGGGCGTACATGTTGAAGAGGATGTGGACGGTGTTGAGGTGGAGGAACGCCGCGGTGAGGATCCGCCACCACTCCCCTTGCGAGATGGCGTAGTTGTAGGCCGAGAAGTCGTTGAAGAGCCGGCGGTCGATCGAGGCCGAGCCGAGCGCCACCACGAAGAGGGCGACGCTGATCCCGATGAGGGTGAAGGTGACGGGGCTCGTCTCGAAGCTGGGGCCGGCGACGATGCGGCGGGCGTCGATCACCCGGTGTCGGCCGGTCGGTTTGGCGCATTCCGGGCAGCGCTGGCCGACTGGGGCGTCGATGGAGCATTCGGCACAGATGGGACGGCCGCATTCGCTGCAAGAGAGACCGGTGGGCCGGTCCGGATGGCGATAACAAACGGTGGTGGACACGTGCTCTTCCATACGATCGTCAACCTAACCGACACCCCTCGGTAATCCGGCGCGGTGACCGCGGTGGGTCAGCCGAGGCGGCCTCGCAGCGCGTTGCGCCACACCGCGGCGGCCCGGGCGACGGTCACCCCTCCGTGCCGGTCGAAGTCGATGGCGTCGCCCTCCATGATTCCGATGCGGCGGGCGGGCGCGTCGCCGGCTTCGAGTGGAGCGCCGGCGGGCACCACCGCCAGGAAGCGGTGGGGAGCCTCGGACAGCAGGCAGCGCCAGTCGCCGTTGTCGAGTGTGACGCCGACCCCGGACTTGATGCAGATCTCGGCGAGGGCGACGGCCACGCCACCGGATGAGACGTCGTGCAGTACCGGGACGGTGTGCGCGAGCGAGGCGGCGACTTCGGTCACGACCACCGCCATCGCCGGATCGGGGGCGCCCGGGCGGCCCCGATGATGGCGGAGTACGACCCGGTTGTAGGCGCTGGCGGCGAAGTCCTCATGGTCCTCGGGCCCGACGAGCCACACCTCCATGCCGGCCTCGGCGCGGTCGAGACGGGGCGGCCGCTCCGGCATCGGGTCGCAGAACCCGAGCATCCCCACCACCGGCGACGGGTAGATGTCCTCCCCGCCGGTCTCGTTGTAGAACGAGACGTTGCCGCCGATGACCGGTACGCCGAGCATCTCGCAGGCCTCGGCCATCCCCTCCACGGTCTCGAGGAACTGCCACATCACGGCCGGCTTCTCCGGGTTCCCGAAGTTGAGGTTGTCGACCACCGCGTAGGGGCGGGCCCCGGTGACGGCGACGTTGAGGGCTGCCTCGTAGACGAGGCGGGCGCTGCCGCGACGCGGGTCGAGGTAGCAGAGGAGGGCGTTGCCGTCGGTGGACACCGCCAGGCCCTTGGTCGTTCCCTTGATCCGCAGCAGCGAGCCGTCGTGGCCGGGCTCCACCACCGTGTTGAGGAAGAGCTGATGGTCGTACTGCTGGTAGATCCACGACGGATCGCCCAGCGCCGGGTCGGCGAGGAGGCGGAGCAGGGTGTCGCCCAGATCGACGCCCGCCGGGAGCGGCTCGTCGACCTCCCACATCCGGTCGAGGTACTCGGGCCGGGCGGCGGGGCGTCGGTAGAGGGGGGCGTCGTCGCTGAGGGACGCCGCCGGGACCTCGGCCACCAACT
>CAZQUB010000257.1:0-2244 GCA_964596225.1 uncultured Acidimicrobiaceae bacterium | reverse complement strand
GTGGCGGTCCAGGCATCGGCGCCGGGCCGTCTGCCGACGATGACCCAGCCGAGGCACGATCCCTCTGGAGGGTGACCACGAAGCGCGCCCCGGGCGAGGCGGCGTCGTACGCGAGCGTTCCCCCCATCGCTTCGGCGAGCCGCCGGGAGATCGACAGCCCCAGCCCGAGCCCACGTCCGGTCTGCGCCTGGGCGTACTCGGCGAACAGCTCGTCCACCCGCCCCGGCGGGAGGCCCGGGCCGTTGTCGTGGACCCAGATCTCGACCGTGTCGTCCCGGGAGTCGATTCCGACCCGGATGACGTCGCCGCCGTAACGAACGGCGTTGTCGATGAGGTTGCGCACGATCTGGTAGAGGCGGTCGGGATCGGCGATCACAGGGGCCCGGTCAGGGATGTCACCGCCCGAGACCTCCCGGCCTCGGGTCTCGTTGCCCAGGACGAGGCGTCGCACCACCTCCGCCGCGTCGAACGGCTCCGACCGCACGGAGATCCGATCGAGCTCGAGCTTGAGGTGATCGACGAGGTCGTCGACGAGGCGCGAGAGGTGGCCGGCCTCGGCGTTGATGGTGGTGGCGAACTCGGACCGTTCCTCGTCACCGAGTTCGCTCTCGGTCGCTATCAGTTCGGAGAACCCGACGATCGACGCGATCGGGGTCCGCAGTTCGTGGCTCACGACTGAGACGAGGTGCTTCTGGACTTCGGCGGAGCGGCGCTCCCGCTCGGCGTAGGCGGCCAGCTTGCGCTGGTTGCTCCAGTTGCGGTTGAGGAGAACGGTGACCAGCAGCATCCCGAGGAGCATCCCCAGGACGACGGCGCCGCGGTTGGCCAGGACGTAGCCTCCAGGCGGGAGGGGAATGAGCGGGGTGGTGCCCTCGAGGGCCAATCCGGCGACGATCCCGACTGCGGCGGTGACCCCCAACCAAAGGGTGTGCTTGGAACGGGGAGCGAGCAGTATCCCGCCGACCTGCGCCGCGACCAGCAGGTGCATGCTCGCCGGATCCTGGCCGACCAGGAGGGCGGTCACAGGCGGGACGAGGAGATCGCGGTACGTGGTCCAGAACCCCAGCGGCCCCGGCTTGGCGATGTGGTACACGGCTCCCGCCACCATGGCGGCGTACGCCGCGATCAGCACCCATCCTCCCCAGGTGTGGAGGATGCCGGCGGCGATCAGGATCAATCCGCCGAGCGGGTAGCCGAAGGCACGGGCGCGAGCGCTGAGGCCGGCCGTGGCCTGGTCGATCTGGCCTTGGAAGTCCTGTTCCATGCTCTTCCCTTCGGCGATTGGATCACCGATATCAAGCGCTGATTGGGGGTGGGGGCGCCGGCCGGTGATGGAGGCGGCGATCACCGACTCGACGGGGCGCCGTTCGGTGAGGGCGCGAAGGTCGTCTTCGGTCCCTCGGAAGACGTTGCGGTCGACCCGGCCGTCGACACCTGCTCGCTGGCCCGCGAAGTACTGCCAGAAGGTCCAATCGGGCGATCCCCACGGTTGCCACACCGGTGACCTCACCCACCACGTCACGTCGGGTGGCTCTCCGTCGCGGTTTCAGGACCACGTGTCCCCCTCGGCTCCGATCAGCGGCTCATCCGGCCGGCGTCGTCGCCGCCGGAAGGTTCCCGGTTCCCGAGAACCACACCCTCAGCCGGCAAAGGAGCGCAGTGCCACGATGAAGCCGGGGATGGGGAACGCCACCCCGGTACCGCCCTCGGTGTCGAAGAGCACCAGCTCGACCTGCTGCGGCACACCAGCCCGGTTGGATTCGGTGTCGGGCCACCGCTGGTACACGAGGAAGCGGCTGTCGGCCGACCAGACCATCCGGTCCACCTGCGCGCTCGGCTCTGCGATCTCGGCGACCGTGGCGCCGGTGGCGGCGACGACGATGCGGACGACCGATCCGTGGCTGGCAGCGAGATCCGGCACCAGGGCGAGGAGCGAGCCGTCGGGAGACACCAGAGCGGCTCGGAGGAGCTCGCCCTCTCCAAGTCCAGGCACCGCGGTGCGGTCGGCACCATCCGGAGACAGGAGGAACGACGACGCGTCACCCGTTGCCGGGCCTTCGGTCCACACCGTGGTCCCGGCCGGTCCGACGCCGACGAACCACTCCCCGTCGGGGCTGAGGCGTCCTCTCGCCACCTCCGTGCCGTCGGCGTCGAGCAGCACCTGGGTACCGGATCCTTCGCTGGTGCGTAGCAGCAGCCCCCAATCACCCCAGCGTTCCGGCCACACGCCGGCGTCGCGGCACG
>CAZQUB010000256.1:0-2269 GCA_964596225.1 uncultured Acidimicrobiaceae bacterium | reverse complement strand
ACAGCAACGCCGCCACCTGCTCGCAGCTCGCCCACGTCGCCAGCTCGAGCACGTCGTAGCCCCGGTAGGAGGGCCCGATGGCCTCCACCAAGGTGATGCCGGAGTCGACCCGCATGGCGGGAGGTTGGTGCCCGCGGGAATGGGTGGCGCGGAAGTCGACGATGTCGTCGCGGGAGAACCAACTCCCCTGGCCGCCGTGGCGCTCCGCCGGGGTGAGCAGGCCGCGACTGACGTAGGCGTAGACGGTCGCCGGCTTGACGCCGAGCAACCGTGCCGTCTCCTCGGTCGAGATCAGGACTGTCATGTTGATCAGTCAATATTGATCAATATCGTCATCTGAGTCAATATTGGACTCGACACGGGCAAGGAGGGCGGACATGGCAGACGAGAAGATGCGGACGCCGCCCGGACTCGCGGGTGTCGTCGTCGCCGACACCGCCCTCGGCGGGGTGCGCGGCAAGGAAGGGTTCTTCCACTATCGCCAGTACTCGGCCCCCGACCTCGCCGAGACAAGGACCCTGGAGGACGTCTGGTACCTCCTCCACCAGGGCTCGCTCCCCTCACCGCAGCAGGCTGCCGAATTCCGGCACCGCCTCGGCGAGCTGCGCGCCCTCCCCGACGACCTCGTCGCCCTCATCGGTGACGTGGCGAAGGTCGGCGACGACATCCTGGCGCTGTCGTGGGTCCGCACCGCGGTGTCCCTCGTCGCCCAGCATCTCGGGCTCACCCCCTGGCTCGGCCAGCCGGCCGAGGAGGTGGCGGCCCAGGCAACCCGGCTCGCCGCCGTCATGCCCACCATCGTCGCCGCCGGATGGCGGGCCCGCAACGGGCTGGCGCCGGTGGCCCCCAACCCCACCGCCGGCGTCGCCAAGGACTTCCTTCACATGCTGCACGGTGTCACGCCCGACCCCCGCAGCGCCCGGGCGTTCGAGCAATACCTCATCCTGACGATCGACCACGGCTTCAACGCCTCCACCTTCGCCACCCGGGTCGTCACCTCCACCGGCGCCGACCTCGGCGCCGGGCTCACTGCAGGGACCGGCGCCCTCTCCGGGCCGCTCCACGGCGGGGCGCCCTCGCACTGCCTCCGCATGCTGCAGGAGATCGGCACCGCCGACCGGGCCGACGCCTGGGTGCAGGCCTCGCTGGCCCGCGGCGATCGCATCATGGGTTTCGGGCATCGCGTCTACCGCACCGAGGATCCGCGCTCGGCGATGCTGCGCGGCGTGGCGGAAGGATTCGACGATCCCCTCGTCGACCTCGCCGTCAAGGTCGAGAAGACCATCCTCGAGACGCTCCAGGCGCACCGACCGGAGCGGGAGCTCCGCACCAACGTCGAGTACTACGCCGGCGTGGTGCTCCATCTGGTCGGCATCCCCGAGGCATTGTTCCCGGCGTGCTTCGCCATCAGCCGCAGCGTCGGCTGGACGGCGCACATGCTCGAACAGATGGATGGCAACCGGATCATCCGCCCCGACTCTGATTACGTGGGTCCACAACCCTCGGAGGCATTCCAGCTCTGAGCCGGGGACAGCAAGCGGGTCACCCGGCGGCTCGACCTGAGCCGCCGGGCGGCCGTTTGCCGCCGAAGCCGGGATCACCCTTCGAGTTGATGCCGCATCGACGAAACGGCGAAACTCTCTCTCATGGATCTGGCCGTCAGGCTGCAAGGGATCACCAAGCGGTACGGCCGTGTCACCGCCCTCGACGGGGTCGACCTCACCATCCCTGCCGGGTCGGTCTACGGCGTCGTCGGCCCCAACGGGGCAGGGAAGACCACCCTGATGCGCCTCCTCGTCGGGGCCCTCGCCCCGGACGAGGGTGACATCGAGGTGCTGGGCGCCGACCTGCGGCGAGAACGTCGCCGGGTCCGTTCCCACATCGGCTACATGCCGCAGGCCCCGGTGCTCTACGAGGACCTGACCGCCGCCGAGAACGTCGCCTTCTTCGCACGAGGCCACCTCCTCGACGACGTCGGCGACGCGGTGCGGCGCAGTCTCGAGTTCACCGATCTGGTCGATCGCGCCGACGATCTGGTGCGCACCCTCTCGGGAGGCATGCGGCAGCGGGTCTCCCTGGCGGCGACGCTGGTGCATCAACCGCGGGTGCTGCTCCTCGATGAGCCGACCGCCGGCGTCGACCCCGAGCTGCGCCACTCCTTCTGGGAACGGTTTCGCGACCTCACCACCCATGGGGCCACCCTCCTCATCAGCACCCACCAGATGGACGAGGTGGTGCACTGCGATCGGGTCGCCATCCTCCGCGCCGG
>CAZQUB010000255.1:0-2278 GCA_964596225.1 uncultured Acidimicrobiaceae bacterium | reverse complement strand
GTCCGAGCCTCATGTTGGTCAGCCCCGAACCGGTATACACACTCACCGCCGCCACCGACGTGGCGATCACCGAGACCAGCGAGGCGGCGACCGCGACTTTGATGTCCACACCGAACACCAATACCAAAGCGGGGACAACGAGCACGCCACCACCGATCCCGACCAGGGCGCCCAGCCACCCTGCGGCGAGTCCGATGGCCACAAGGCCGACAAGCGCGGCCGGATCCAGTTGAGTCACGCGACGATCCTCGGGGCGGGAGATTGAACAATAGCGTCGCCGGCACCACGACCAGAACATCTACCCCGACATGTGGGAAGCCTCCGAACCAGCGGATTTACGTTCCAAAGTCGGTACGAATCATCGACCGTCACACCCAAACGAACCAACGATTACCGTCAGACGAGTCCGAAACGGTCAAGGTGGCGGCGAAGAACAGTCTCGCGAACACGTGACCAGGAACTTCACGGCGCCATCTCGGGGTGCCGTACGTCATAGGCGGGACACTGGAGGGAAACGGCACCAGAGACGTGACCTGTGGCACGGGAGCCACCGGTTCGTCAGCGACTCGATCCAGACGATGTGCACGGGAGAGGTCAAAGAGGTCGTTCGGCTCGGCGATTTGAATACGACGCTCGGCTGCGCGATGTCACTGAGGATTGGTTCGGTCACCCTTTGACGATGACGGATACCACGAGCATGAATCCTGCCCCCTAAGACCGTCCGCAGCAGACGTAGTCCGGACGGCTCCCTGTGCACTTCGGGAACCAGTCCCCCGGCACCCATCATCAAGAAGATCCCGACCTACACCCCCGGCATGTGCGCGAACGTTGAAGTATGCATGAGGGCATTGCGACTTCGAAGACCCGCCGTTCGTCTTCAGGGGATAGGACCTCTTTCCCGAGCTGTTCTCGCTTCGACAAAGTCGTGCGCTTCTGCTCGAGATCGGCGATGAGTCTATACAGCTCGGCGATGGTAATGAATTGACGCTCATGCAACCGGGAGAACCGCGTCTGGTTCGTCTATGTTGCCAGCTGCTGCTGGGAGCGGAATCGCTCGATGTCCTTGTATCGGACCGCCGCATACACGGTAGCTGCCGAACCGACAAGTCCGCCGACGGTTCCAATGGCCTGCGCTACATCCATGTGCCCCCCGGAGAATGACAGAAGACACCATCCGGTATCGACAGGTGTGGGTGATCACTCGAGTATGGCTGGAGCCATCGAGTCCCACCGCGGCTCACCGCTCTTTGCCGCTTCTGTGCCGCACCACACGCGAAACCGAGTTCCACTCGCGCGACACCCCGCGAGACACGGTGAGGGCCGAATGTAGGCCAAGAACCGTTGTGGCATAAGGGATTTCGGCGGAAACCCGTTGCACTGCAACGCCACCGCCCTTGCTCCGGGGGGGAGACTCGAACTCCCAACACACGGATTAACAGTCCGCTGCTCTGCCGATTGAGCTACCCCGGAAGGCCGCCCCGAATGGAGCCGCCGGATGGTATCACAGCCCCGGAAGCCCACTCGCTGCTCGGCGGCGCGCCACCGCCGGACGGATGCCAGAATGGCCCCATGAAGTTTCGCACCGGTGTCATCGTCGGATTCGCCGCCGGCTACGTGCTGGGCTCCAAGGCGGGACGGGACCGCTACGAGCAGATCCGCAAGGCGTACCGGCGGGTCGCCTCCAACCAGCAGGTTCGCAAGGTCGTCGACCAGGGCCGGCAGCTCGCCGACAACGGCACGGCCCGGGCCCGGGATGTCGTGAGCCAGCAGCTCGCCTCGGCCAGCGACACGATCCGGGAACAGCTCGACCGACCCGACTGACCTCTCCCGCCGGCCTCGATCGGTGCAACGTTCCGGGGAGCCGGCGCGTGGTTTGGGCGTGAACGACGACGCGGCGATCTACGCCACGGAGAAGTACGACCTGATCCGGTACGCCACGGTGCTCGTGGGCCCGGATCGGGCCGATGACGTCGTCTCCCGTGTCATGGTGCGCCTGCTGCGGCGCCGCACCCTCGCCTCCCTCGACGAACCCCGCCCCTATCTGTTCCGGGCCGTCCTCAACGAGGCTCGCGGTGTGCTGCGCGCCGGCGGAGTTCGACCCTGCCGGCGCCCGTCACTGCGGGGAACCCGATCCCCGAACCGGACTGGGAGGTGGTGGCGGCGGTGGCGGCGCTCCCTGCCCGGCAACGCGCCGCGGTGTTCCTTCGCTACTGGGAGGACCTCTCCGTCGACGAGGTGGCACGCCACATGGGGACCCGCCCCGGCACCGTGAAGCGCT
>CAZQUB010000254.1:0-2294 GCA_964596225.1 uncultured Acidimicrobiaceae bacterium | reverse complement strand
CGAGGCGGGCCATCGCCCCACACAGGAACGCCTTGGTGGCGTAGGCGACGCCGTCGCCGAAGGCGGCGACCGCCTCCCGGCACCGCGCCCGGAGATGGTCCTCGTCGTAGACGAACAGCGGGGTGCCGTACTGCTCCGCCAGGTCGACGACGTCGCATCCTCCGATGGAGAGCCTCCCGGAGCCGGCCACCGTGGCGGTGGCGGGGAGCAGGGAGCGGGGCAGGGCGCTCACATCCGCTCCGGGATCTCGAGCCCGAGCAGGTCGAGCACCACCTCGAGCTGGCGGAGCGTCAATCCGAGGAGCGCCAGCCACGACGCCTGGCGGGACCGATCCTCCTCCCGCAGCACGTGGCATTCCTCGTAGAAACGGCTGAAGGCGGTGACGACCTCGTAGGCGTACTCGGCGAGGTGGTTGGGAGCGCGGAACTCGATCGTCCGGTCGAGCACCTCCGGGAAGCGGACCAGTTCCAGCATGAGAGCCCGCTCGGCGTCCACGGTGGGAGCGATGACCGCCCCCGGGGTGAGGTCCTGCTCGGCCGCCTTGCGCAGGATCGACTTGATGCGGACCGCCCCGTACAGCAGGTAGGGACCGGTCTTCCCCTGGAACGACGTGAACCGGTCGAGGTCGAACACGTAGTTGGACTGGCGGTGATTGCGCAGGTCGCCGTACTTGAGCGCGGCCAGCCCGACCTTGCGGGCGATCTCGGCCCGCTCCTCCGCCGGGTACGCCTGCGCGATGTCGGCTTCGGCGAGCCGCTCCTCGGCGGCGGTGGTGACGATGCCGATGAGGTCCTGGAGCCGCAACACCCCGCCTTCCCGGGTCTTGAACGGTTTGCCGTCCGGGCCGTTCATGGTCCCGAAGGGGATGTGCTCCAGCCCGACGGAGGGTGGGACGATGCCGGCCTTGCGGGCCCCCCGGAACACCTGCTCGAAGTGGAGGGCCTGGCGGGCGTCGACCACGTAGAGGATCAGCTCGAACCCCTCCTCCATCCGGTGCTCCAGCGTGGCGAGGTCGGTGGTCGAGTACAGGTACGAGTCGTCGGACCTCGTCAGCAGCAACGGCGGCACCTCGGTGGCGTCCTCCGGCTCGGCCACGTCGACGATGAGGGCACCGTCGGACGCGACGGCGACGCCGCGGGCCACCAGGTCGGCCACCATCGGGGCGAGGCGGTCCCGGACGGTGCTCTCCCCGTTCCACAGGTCGAACTCGACCCCGAGGGCCTCGAAGTCCTTGCGTTGCTCGGCGACGGAGACGTCGTGGAAGTGGCGCCACAGGGCGAGGTACCCGGGTCGCCCGTTCTGGAGATCGAAGGTGGCCTGGCGGGCCCGCTCCGCCTCCTCCGGGTCGTCCTGGCAGCGGGCGACGACGATCGGGTACATCTCGGACAGATCGTCCAGCGTCACCGGGGACTCGGCCGGGTACGGCCCGGTGAAGCCGGCATCGAAGTACGGCAGATCGGGCCGGCGCCGCTGCAGTTCGATGATGAGCTGACCGATCGGCATGCCCCAGTCGCCGGCGTGGACGTCCCCCCAGGTGTCGTGACCGGCGAAGCGGAAGAGGCGCTTCAGGCTCTCCCCGATGATGGAGGCCCGCAGGTGGCCGACGTGCATCGACTTGGACATGTTGGGGCCGCCGTAGTCGATGAGGACCCGCTGCCGCGTGGCGGGGAGGGGCACACCGAGACGCTCGTCCCCGGCGATGGCGGCGACGGTCGTGCCGAGGTGGGTGTCGGCGACGGTGACGTTGATGAACCCGGGGCCGGCGACGGAGAGGTCGGCGAGCTCGGACACGTCGCCCATGGCCTCGATCACGGCCTCGGCGAGCGCCCGAGGATCACGGCCCGCCTCCCGGGCGGCGGGCAGCGCCCCGTTGCATTGGAACTGGGCGAGGTCGGGCCGCTGCGACACCACCACTTCTCCGTGGGACGGGTCGAGTCCGAGCGAGGCGAAGGCGGCGCCGAAGCGCTCCGAGAGCTGGCTGATGAGGGACATGGTGGGGCGGCCTCGCCGGTCGTCGGGCGGAAGTCGGATGGTGGTCGGCAAGCATAGGCCGCCATCCCGCAGCGCCCGGCGGGTTGGTACACTCCGGCGCGATCCGCCCCAGTAGCTCAGGGGATAGAGCGCCGGCCTCCGGAGCCGGGTGCGCAGGTTCGAATCCTGTCTGGGGCACCGTTCGTCGCCGCCGATGCTCCCAACCCAGGGCTCCAGTACACGGTTTTGCGGCCTCCCAACCCTGGGTTCCAGTACACGGTTTTGCGGCCTCCCAACCCTGGGTTCCAGTACACGGTTTTGCG
>CAZQUB010000253.1:0-2297 GCA_964596225.1 uncultured Acidimicrobiaceae bacterium | reverse complement strand
CAACCCAGGGTTGAGAGGCCGCAAAACCGTGTACTGGAGCCCAGGGTTGCACGCACGGGCCGAACTGTGGGCTGCGAGGCCGCAAAACCGTGTACTGGAGCCCAGGGTTGAGGGACACGCCGGAGCCTCGCGGCGGGCGGGGGGTTGCCGTCGCGGCTACAGCACCGGGGTGTCGCGGCTCATGTCGGCGAAGAGGGTGAACTCGGCCAGGAACGAAAGGTCGATCTTGCCGGTGGCGCCCTGGCGGTGCTTGCCGATCTTGATCTCGGCGAGGCCCTTCGTCTCCTCGGCTTCGGGGTGGTAGTACTCGTGGCGGTAGATGAACAGGACGACATCGGCATCCTGCTCGATGGCGCCACTCTCACGCAGGTCGCCGAGGTGGGGGTGCTTGTCCTCCCTCGCCTCCAGGGCCCGGTTGAGCTGGGACACCGCGATCACGGGGACGTGGAGCTCGCGGGCCAGGTTCTTGAGGTTGCGGCTGATGGTGGCGATCTCCTGCTGCCGGTTCTCGCCGGAGGTGCCCTGCATGAGCTGCAGGTAGTCGACCACCACCAGGCCGAGGCCGGGATGGCGCTTGAGCCGGCGGCACTTGGCGCGGATCTCGGTGACGGTGAGCCCGGGCGAGTCGTCGACGTAGATCGGCTTGTGGTAGAGGATGCTGGCGGCGTGGGAGAGCTTGGTGAAGTCGGTCTCGGTGAGCTGGCCGTTGCGGAGCCGGCGTGAGTCGATGCGGCCCTGAGCGCTGAGCAGCCGGGTCACCACTTCCTCCCGGCTCATCTCCAGCGAGAAGATGGCCACCGGGATGTCCTGGATGGCGACGTGCTGCGCGATGTTGAGGGCGAGGACGGTCTTGCCCATGCCGGGGCGGGCGGCGATCACGACCAGGTTGGAGGGGTGGAGCCCTGCCAGTTCGCGGTCGAGGTCGCGGAATCCGGTCGGGATGCCGGTGACGTCGGCGCCGCGCCGGTTGAGTTCCTCGGCCCGTTCGATGGCGGGCCCCAGGAGCGGATCGATCAACTCGAGCCCGTCCCCCACCCGACGTTCCGACACCGCAAACACGGCCTGCTCGGCCCGGTCGAGTACCTCGCCGATCGGCTGATCGATCGCGGTCGCCAGCGACCCGACCTCGCCGCCGGCTCGCATCAGCCGGCGGCGGAGGGCGTGCTCCTCGACGATGGTGGCGTAGTGCTCGACGTTGGACGCCGTCGGCACCGAGTCGAGCACCTGGGTCAGGTAGCCGACACCGCCGACCCGCTCAAGGGCGCCGGTGCGGCGGAGCGCCTCGGCAACGGTGACGGCGTCGATCGGTTCGTTGGCGTCGAACAGGGAAGCGATCGCCTCGAAGATGCTCTGATGAGCGGGGCGGTAGAAGTCTTCGGCGTGCAACTTCTCGAGGGCGATATTGGCGGCGTCGGAGGACAGCAACACCGCACCCAGCACCGACTCCTCGGCTTCGGCGCTGCTGGGCGGGACCCGGAGCTGGCTCTCCCGGTCGATCACAGATGTCACGTTGTGGTCCTCCTCGTCACGGGCCCCTCCTCCGCTCTCCCTGGTTCTACAGGCTGCCCGTGACACTTTTGCCACGACCACCAGAGCGCGCGAGGACCACGATGCGAGCGTTCGGGGAAGAGCACTTGGAGTGTACGAGCCACCCCGGCATCTCGAAACCCGTCAGGCAGGTGGGATTTCGCGAGGCGTGATTTCTTTTCCCGGCCTGCCGCCCGGGAGCGCCGCGAGCGGTCCCGGAGCGCCGCGTCACGGGCTCCGGGACCGGTCCGGCGTCGTCTCAGGCCGGGATGACGTCGAGCGTCACCCGGAACTCGACCTCGGGATGGGGTTGGAGGACGACCTCGTGAAGGCCGATCTCCTTGATCGGGGTGTCTACCCGCACGATGGCGCGGTCCACATCGATGCCGGTGAACTTCTTGATGGCCAGGGTGACGTCGGCGGCGCTGACCGATCCGAAGAGCTTGCCTTCGTCACCGGAGCGGGCCGCCACCACCACCCGGGAGCCCACCAGGGCTTGGGCGAGTTGCTCGGCGTCCCCCTTCGCCCGGATCTCGGCTTCCTCCCTGGCGCGGCGCATCGACTCGGCCTGGCGTACCGCCCCGGCCGTCGCCGCCACCGCCTTGCGTTTGGGGAGCAGGAAGTTGCGGGCGTAGCCGTCGGCGACGTCGACGATGTCGCCCTTGTCGCCCAGGTCGGGGACGTCGGTGGTGAGGATGACTTCCATCAGGATCTCGTCTGGGTGTAGGGCAGCAAGGCCATCTCCCTGGCGTTCTTGATCGCCATGGCGA
>CAZQUB010000252.1:0-2302 GCA_964596225.1 uncultured Acidimicrobiaceae bacterium | reverse complement strand
TGGGACGAGCAGGCCCAGGCCTACTACTGGCACCGCTTCTTCGAGCACCAGCCCGACCTCAACTTCGACGATCCCGACGTGCGGGACGAGATCGAGAACGTGATGCGTTTCTGGCTCGACGCCGGCTTCGACGGGCTCCGCCTCGACGCGGTGCCCTACCTGTACGAGCGGGACGGCACCAACGGCGAGAACCTGCCCGAGACCCACGCCTACCTGAAGCGGCTGCGGGCGGTGGTCGACGCCGAATACCCGGGGAGGATCCTGCTGGCGGAGGCGAACCAGTGGCCGCAGGACGTCGTCGCCTACTTCGGGGACGGCGACGAATGCCACATGGCGTTCCACTTCCCGGTGATGCCGCGTCTCTTCATGGCGCTCAAGCAGGAGAGCGCCGCCTCGGTGCGGGACATCCTGGGGGCGACCCCGGCCATCCCGCCGAACTGCCAGTGGGGGGTGTTCCTGCGCAACCACGACGAGCTGACGTTGGAGATGGTGACCCCCGAGGAGCGGGAGTTCATGTGGCGGGAGTACGCCCCCGATCCGCGGATGCGCAAGAACATCGGGATCCGGCGCCGCCTGGCGCCGCTGCTCGGCAACGACCGTCCCACCCTGGAGTTGATGTTCGGCCTGCTGATGTCGCTGCCGGGGAGCCCGATCATCTACTACGGCGACGAGATCGGGATGGGCGACGAGTACCTGCTGGACGACCGGGACGGCGTCCGCACCCCGATGCAGTGGGATGCGTCCCCGACGGCGGGATTCTCCACCGCTCCGGTCGCGGACCTCTACCTCCCGGTGGTGGACACCCCCGGATTCGCACCGGCCACCGTCAACGTGGCGGCGGAGCGGGCCGACGAGGGCTCGCTGCTGCACTGGGTGCGGTCCCTGCTGGCGCTGCGGCGGCGCCACCCGGTGTTCGGCACCGGCGCCTATCTGCCGGTGCCGTCCTCCAACCCGGCGGTGCTCGCCTTCACTCGGCGCGACGAGGGCGGTGCGTCGATCCTGGTGGTGGCCAACGTGGCGACCACCGTCCAGTCCACCGTGCTCGACGTCGACGCCGCGGTGGCCCGGGTCGATCTCCGTTCCGGCGAGGACGTGCCGGCCGGTCGGGACATGACCCTGGGTCCCCGCCAGTTCCGCTGGCTGGGCGCGGTCTGAAGCGCCTTCAGCGTCGCGGAGACCGGAGGCGGCGCACCATCCCGAGCCAGATGCGGGTCGACACCGGAAGGCGGACGGGGGGAGCGGGCGGCGCCGGTTGGTGGCTCACGGCAGGCGCCGCCTCCACGGGCGGCTCGGGTTCCGCTGCGGGCTCCGCCTCGGGTTCCGGTTCCGGGGGGGTGGCGGCGGGGCGCCCGTCCCGTTCCTGACGCATCTCGGCGAGACGCTCCCGGAGGAACCGGGCTTCGGTCTCGGCCCGGCCGGCCCGTTCCCGGGCCTCGGCGAGCTGCTGGCCCGCCTGGTGCAGGTTGCCGAGTTGGAGCAGCATCTTGTCCCAGGCGGCGATCGGCACGATCATCGTCCCCGGCGGAGGCTCGGGAGGCTGCGCCGCCGGCTCCGGGCGGGGCACCGGCTCCGGGCGGGCCACCGGCTGCGGAGACCGCTCCGGCGACGGAGCGGCAGGCGCCGCGGTTTCCGGTTCAGGGACCGGCACGATCCGGCGCCCCAAGGTGCGGGCCCGGCGATGCACCGCCACCAGGTCGACCATGCGCCGCGTCCCGAACGGCCCCTCCTCCAGATACGACGGGACCGCACTGCGCCGTGCCCACTTGCGCAGCGTCTCCACCGGGATGCCGGTGGCGCGATGACCGTCCCGCAGCGTCACCCACACCGTGTCGTCTTCCCCGCTGCGTCCCGCCTCGTCGCGGGCCCGCCGCTGCGCCGCGGAGCGCATGGCGGCGGTCTCCCACAGGAAGGCGGGGTCCCGGTCGGTCATGAGGGCATCATACGGGGCCTGCCGGCTTCGCCGCTGCCCCAAGGGAGGCGGCCCTGCCAGGGCTCTCCCCCCTAGGATGAGCGCATTCCTCCCCCATGGGAACGGTGCGATGACACAGCCAACCGCCAGCGACGCCGCGGCCCGGCCGCGGCCGCCGGACCCCGACGAGGTCCGCCGCCTCGTCGGCCGTGCCGTCGATGAACTGTTCGCCTCCGGCACAGCGGCGCCGGCGCCCGATCCGGGCGGCGAGGAGCGGGCCCCCCGGCCCGGGAGTGACGCCATCGCCATCGGCGCCGACCACGGCGGCTACCCCCTCAAGGAACGGCTCGCCTTCAAACTGCGGGAAGCCGGCCACGAGGTCCACGACTGCGG
>CAZQUB010000251.1:0-2302 GCA_964596225.1 uncultured Acidimicrobiaceae bacterium | reverse complement strand
GGTGCGGTTCAGCATGCGGCCGGTCCATTTCGGGAACCAGTAGTAGGCGCCGGCCACGAATCCGAAGATGGCGCCGCCGAAGAGCACATAGTGGAAGTGGCCGACGACGTAGTAGGTGTCGTGCTGCTGGGTGTCGGCGGGCACCACCGAGTGGGTGACGCCGGAGAGGCCGCCGATGACGAACATGGCGATGAACCCGATGGCGAACAGCATCGGCGGTTCGAAGCGGACCCGCCCTCCCCAGATGGTGCCGATCCAGTTGAAGATCTTGACGCCGGTGGGCACCGCGATCATCAACGTGGCGACCCCGAACCCGGCCTCGGCGAGCGGCCCGAGTCCGGCGGTGTACATGTGGTGGACCCACACCCCGAATCCCATGAAGCCGATGGCGATGCCGGAGAACACCACGAACGGGTACCCGAACAGCGGCTTGCGGGCGAAGGTGGGGAGGACTTCCGACACGATGCCCATGGCGGGCAGGATCAGCACGTACACCTCGGGATGGCCGAAGAGCCAGAACATGTGTTGCCACAGCAGCGGGTCGCCCCCCGAGGAGAAGAAGTGGGCCCCGAGGTTGCGGTCGAAGAAGAGCTGGAAGAGGCCGACGCCGAAGATGGGGAGGGAGAACACGAGCAGGAACGAGGTCACCAGCGACATCCACACGAACACCGGCATCCGCAGCATCGTCATGCCGGGAGCCCGCATCGTGAAGATGGTGGTGATGAAGTTGACCGACGCCGCGATCGAGGCGACGCCGAGGAGCTGCGCCCCTACCGAGAAGAAGTCCATGCGGACCACCTCCCGCAGCTCGGTGGACAGCGGCGCGTACCCGAACCAGCCGCCGTCGGGGGCACCGCCGAGCACGAACGACGACATCATCAGCAGGATGCTGAAGGCGAACAGCCAGTAGCTGAAGGCGTTGAGGCGGGGGAAGGCGACGTCACGGGCGCCGATCATGATCGGGATCAGGTAGTTCATGAAGGCGGCGCCGATGGGCATCACCACCCCGAAGACCATGGTGAGCCCGTGCATCGTGAAGAGCTGGTTGTAGGCGTCGGCGCTGAGGAAGTCTTGGTTGGGGCCGATGAGCTGGACCCGGATGAGGAGCGCCTCGAGGCCGGCGATGAAGAAGGCGGAGAAGGCGGTGACGGCGTACATGATGCCGATCCGCTTGTGGTCGACCGTCGTGATCCAGCTCCAGATCCCGGTGGGACCGGTGCGGGGCAGCAGCTCCTGGTCGGCGGTCATCGTCACGCCGGATCACCCTCTCTCGCCGTCATTTCCAGCTCTCCAACATCGCCGTCAAACCCTCGATCTGTGTCGCGTCGAGCCCGAAGTTGGGCATGCCGAGCACCCGGGGAACGGTGAGGTCGTTGCGGTCGGGGTTCATCGGCTTCGCCGCCGGCGGATCGGTGAGCCAGGTGGCGACGTGCTCGGGGGTGTTGGTGAAGATGCTGCCGGCGAAGGTGGTGCGGGTCCCGAAGTGGGTGAGGTCTGGGGCGAGGGAGGCGAGGAAGCTCTCCCCGCGGACGTCGATGCGGCGTTCGACGCCGACGACGCTCACGGTGCCGTCCTGATCGAGGGTGGCACGGTGGCAGGCGGTGCAGGTGGTGGAGAAGACCTCCCAGCCGGTCGTGGCGGGGGCGTCGGTGGGGACCGAGGCCGGCGCCAGCTGGGCGTCGGCCCATGCCTGGAATCCCTCCTCGGTCTCGACGAAGACCTTGAACCGCATGTCGGCGTGGGAGAGGCCACAGAACTCGGCGCATTGGCCCGGGAGTGGCTCCCCCGGCGGGGTGGGTTCGTCGGCGTCGAGGGTGAGGTGGGTGATGCGGCCGGGGACGAGGTCCCGTTTGCCCGCCAGTGACGGTACCCAGAAGCTGTGGATCACGTCGGCCGATGTCATCGTGAGGTTGACCTTGTGCCCGGCCGGGATGTGGAGTTCGTTGGCGGTGACGACGGTGCGCCCGTCGTCGCTGGTGAGATCGGGATACTCGAACTCCCACCACCATTGGTGCCCGGTCACCTTCACCTGGACCACGTCGGGGCCCGTGGGGATCTCGTGGATGCGGAAGATCCCCTTGATGATGGGCACGCCGATGCTGGCGAGGATGACGACCGGGATGATCGTCCACATGATCTCGAGACGGGTGTTGCCGTGGAGCTGCACCGGCTCACGGTCGTCGCCTTTGCGGGCCCGGTAGCGCCAGAGGGAGTAGAGCAGCCCGACCTGGACGATGACGAAGATGACGGCGGCGATGACGAAGACGACCTGCCACAGGTTGTTGATGTCCCGCGACATCGG
>CAZQUB010000250.1:0-2310 GCA_964596225.1 uncultured Acidimicrobiaceae bacterium | reverse complement strand
GTCTGGGTGTAGGGCAGCAAGGCCATCTCCCTGGCGTTCTTGATCGCCATGGCGATCCGACGCTGATGAATCCCGCAGGCGCCGGTGACCCGGCGGGCGCGGATCTTGCCACGGTCGGACATGTACTTGCGTAGAACGGCGATGTTCTTGTAGTCGATCGGCTCGGCGCCGTCACGACAGAACTGGCACACCTTCCTCTTGCGGCGCGCATCCGCCGCCGAGGGACGTCTGGTGCGCTTGGCGCGCTTCTTTGGGGGCATGTTCGGTGTCCTCCTCGAAACCTAGAACGGGGCCTCGTCGGGCCCGTAATCGTCACGGCCGGTCGGAGCGGGCGGCACGTTGGAGCCACCGCCGCCACCACCTCCTCCGCCGAAGTCGCCACCACTGCGCGGGGTCCGGGTCACGGACGCCGTCGCCCACCGCACCGAAGGACCGATGTCGTCGATCCGGACTTCGATCGTGGAGCGCTTCTCGCCGTCGGACGTCTCCCAGCTCCGCTGCTCCAGACGCCCGGTCACGATGACCCGGGTTCCCTTCTGCAGCGACTCGGCGACGTTCTCGGCCATCTCCCGCCAGCAGGTGCCGCCGAAGAAGCTGGTCTCTTCCTGCCACTCGTTGTTGCGGTCCTGGTAGCGACGGTTGACCGCGAACCGCACCCGGGCCATGGCGACGCCGGACGGGGTGAATCGCAGCTCGGGATCGTCGACGAGGTTTCCGATCAGGGTCACACTGTTGTTGCTCATCGCAGCTCTCTTCGCTCTTCGTTCCTCATGGGCAGTGTGGGGACGGGGTGCGACACGAAACCTCCGTCACGAGGCATCCCGTCGCATGATCTTGTGGCGGAGGATGGCGTCGTGCAGCCCGAGCGCCCGGTCGAGGCGCTGCACCAACTCGATCTCGCCCTGGAACTGGAGCACCGAGTAGTACCCCTCGTGGACGTGGTCGATCTCGTAGGCGAAGCGCCGTTTCCCCCAGAAATCGGTGTCGCTGACGGTCCCGCCGTCGGCGATGGCGGTCTCGACCTCGCCGATGTGGGAGCGGACGTCCGTTTCGGCCATCTCCGGCCGGTGGATCATCATCAGCTCGTACGAACGCATGAAACATCACCTCCTCTGGACACTCGCCGTGGCGAGAGGCCCCCGGACGCTCCGGGAGCAGGGGTGTTCGTGAGCGGGAGGGATTGTAGGCGTCGCCTCGCCGCTGGACCAGCCCGGGCCGCCTCAGACCCCCGGATCCTCCAGCGTGGCACCCGCTCCCGGTGCCGGCTGACTCCCCGCCGGCGTCTCGAGGGCGAAGCGGTAGACGCCGGACGCCTCGTACAGCGGGCAAGGGTCCGCCTCGCACGGATCCATCGTGAGGGCGTCGACCAGGACGCCGCCGGCGTCGAAGAACCAGATGTCGAGCGGGATCGGCGTGTCCTTCATCCAGAAGGCGCTGGCGGAGTCGGCCGGGAAGACGAACAGCATCCCGTCCAGCGCCCCCAGATCGGTGACCCCCATCAGGCCCTGGGTACGGAGGTCGGTCGTGTCGGCGACCGCCACGTGCAGCATCCGGCCCGCCACCACCACGTCCCGGTGGGCGAATCCGGGGAGGGTCTCCGCCATGGTCGTGGTGGTCGATTCCGACACCGCCGGTGCCGTGGTCGACGGCGCAGTGGTCGTGGCGCCGGAGCCGCATCCGGCGACGACCAATGCCAGCACGATGAGGAAGGTACGGCACCGCTTCACCATTGCAGGCAGCCTACGACCGCAGCATTCGACCCGCGGCTCAGCTCTCCATCGCCTCGTCGGCGAGGAGATGGTCGCCCTCCGCCCCGCTCAGAGGGTAGGTGGTGGCGCCCTCACGCAGCTCGCGCAGGATGGCCGCCGACTCGGCCGGCATGTGATAGGTCTCGGCCTCGCCGGGGAATGCCCCGCTCTGGACGTCGGCGAAGAAGGCCTCCACCGCGGCGACGGCGGTGTCCGCCAAATCGGCGTACCGGCGCACGAACTTGGGTACGGACCCTTCACCGAGGCCGAGCAGGTCGTGGAACACCAGGACCTGACCGTCGCAGTCGGGGCCGGCGCCGATCCCGATGGTGGGCACCGCCACCTCGGCGGTGATCATCTCCGCCACGAGATCCGGCACGCCTTCGAGGACGACGGCGAACACCCCGGCGTCGGCGATGGCCCGCGCCTCGGAGATCAGCTCGTAGGCGTCGGCCGCCTGCCGGCCCTGCACCCGGTACCCGCCCATGGCGTGCACCGACTGCGGCGTCAACCCGAGGTGACCCATCACCGGGATCTCGGCGTCCCGCAGCGCCTCGATCAT
>CAZQUB010000249.1:0-2313 GCA_964596225.1 uncultured Acidimicrobiaceae bacterium | reverse complement strand
ATTCGCCCGAGGCGGCCGAACCGGCACAACCACCCCGCAAGCCGCGGGATCCGGCGCAGACACTGACGACGGCGCTGGTGGTGTACATCTTCATCAACCTGGCGCTGGCGTTGCCGCTGGTGATCTTCCCATCCGCCTTCTTCGATGCCATCGGCCTCGACAAGGTGGTCGCCGATCAGCTCGGTGGGTTGCGATGGGTCGGCGCGGTGATCCTGGCGTGGGCGATCACCGGGATCCTCGTCCTGGCCCGCCCCGAAGGGCGCGCCGTCTTCGTCACCGCCGGCGCACTCCAGCTCACCCTGGGGGCGCTCGCCTTCCTCTACAGCTGGTCGATCGGCGAGTACGAGTGGTACACCTGGTACCAGATGCTGGCCACCGCGGTGCTGGCGGTCGGGGCGGTGTACCTGTGGTGGGCGCGGCTGCGGGGCAGGAGAGTCTTCAAGGGTGGGCAGAACGCCGAGGGTTGAGCCGGGGATTCCGGCCGAGGGAAGGGTTCTGTCATGACATCGTCGTCTGATCCACGGTCACCCCGCCACCTGCTGGCGATCGATCTCGACACGGTCGACCCCCCGGCGGAGGGATTGCCACGGGTCGGGGACCGGCTGTCGTCGATCCGGGCCGTGACCACCCTGGTGTTCATCGGTGGCGACCGCCTCCTGGGGCTTCCCGATCCCGACTACGTGGTCGATCTGGAGCAACCCGCCATCGTGCGTCACAGCGACGGCGAATCGTTGGAGGGGTGGCCCGGCGACGACGGGCGCACCGACCTCGAATCGGCGCTGGATCACGTGGCGGAGGCCCTCATGATCCCGCCCTCGGATGTCTTCCTCGTGATCGGCGCCGGGCGCTCCCTGCTCGGCGATGTCGAGCACGTCATCTGGGTGGGCGGGGAGGAGAAACCGGCCGAAGGGGCGTGGGCCCCGGTGGTCGCCGACGGCGAGCTGATCGCGGCGCTGCGGGAGGTGCGCCTCCTGGGTCGTTCCAGCGTGTCGGCGCCCGATGTGCATGAGACCGCCTTCGACCGTGCCGTCGACTCGCTGCGGCGGAACATCGCAGCGTCCGGGTTCACCGCCGCCTCCGTCGAGGACAACCCGCTCAGCGTCCACGACGCCAACTACGCCGCGGTGTGGGCCCGCGACGGCGTCATCACCGGGCTGTGGACCCTGCCCCTCGATGACCCGGAGCTGATCGACACCTTCCGGCGCACCATCCGCCTGCTGGCCCGGCATCAGGCGCCCTCGGGGCAGATCCCCTCCTATGTCCGGCTCGTCGACGATTCACCCGACTACTCGGGGGTGGGGGGCATCGCCAGCATCGACTCGGTGCTGTGGTGGGTGATCGGGACGATCCGGCTCGCCTTCCACACCGGCGATCGTGCCCTCGCCGAGGAACTGGAGGAGCCGGTGACTCGGGCGATGGGATGGCTCGCCGCCCACGATGCCAACAACGACGGGCTCATCGAGATCCCGGAGGCGTCCGACTGGATGGACCTCTTTCCCCGTTCCTACAACGTCCTGTACGACGAGGTGCTGTGGTACCAGGCGTGCCGCGACACCGCGGTGCTGTTCGAGGCGCTCGGCAACGACGGGTCGGGGTGGGATCAGCAGGCGGACCGGGTCGTCGATCAGATCACGAGGTTGTTCTGGCCGACCGGGGACCAGCTCATGGAGTTCACCGGCTCCACCACCGGCCGGTTCAGCGCCGGGGAAGCCTCCTACCTGCTGAGCCAGGTGACCCCGTTCGACTACGGATGGCGCTGCGACGTGTACGCCAACCTGCTGGCGGCCCTCAGCGGTCTGCTCGACGAACACAAGCGGGAACGTCTCTTCTCGTTCTTGTGGGGCGTCGGAGTCAACTCGCCGTTCCCGGTGGTGTGTCTCTACCCGCCGATCCTGTCGGGGGCGGAGGACTGGAAGGACTACTTCCTGGTGAACTTCCTCAACCTGCCCGACCACTACCACAACGGTGGGATTTGGCCCTTCATCGGTGGGTTGTGGGTGCGCGAGCTGGTGGCGATCGGGCGCACCGAGCTGGCGCACCGTGAGCTGGCTGCCCTCGCCGAGGCCTGCCGGCAGGGCATCTACGGGGAGTGGGAGTTCAACGAGTGGCTCCACGGCACGACGGGGCGGCCGATGGGGAAGGCGCACCAGGCGTGGAGCGCCGCCTCGTATGTGAACGCCTACCTCACCGTCCACGACGATGCTCCCGCGGAGGCCTTCCCCGCGCTCGATCCCGGGTCGCTGTAGGCCGGGACCCGGGGCGCCGGTCAGTCGATCGGGGTGCCGATCCGTACCGTGCTGGTGCGAACGCCGT
>CAZQUB010000248.1:0-2314 GCA_964596225.1 uncultured Acidimicrobiaceae bacterium | reverse complement strand
GCAGGCGGGCCACCGCCAGCTTGTCGCGCGCCGTCAGCGAGATCCCCTCCTGCTGGGTCCCGTCGCGCAGGGTGGTGTCGTAGATCTCGACGCTTCGGGCAGTCATGGTGTCACTCCTGGGGCCGTTCTCGGGTGGATGAGGGCAAAACAAAACCCTCCGGGTGGCGGAGGGTCGAGGGGCGCACACGCCTATGGGCGGCGCATGCGCCTACGTAATCGCGATGGCGGCCAGGCGGCCTGTGCTTGTCATGGTCCACGCAGTATGGACCAACCCCGCGAGGCGGTCAAGGCAGCGGCGCCGGCTCGGCCCGAACGCATTGGGGGGAATCGGCTTCGTCCGGTATTCTCGCCGGCGTGACCATGACGTCGACGACCTGGTGGCGCTGGCTGGGCTGACGGCCGCGGCGCGCCACGAGGGACACGCCGGAGGCCGGTGGCCCCGGCGTTTCTCGTTGCAGCGGAAGGAGTGGCGGTGGAGAAGAAGGGAACGGTGTTCTCGGGGTTGCAGCCCACGGGAAACATCCACATCGGCAACTACCTCGGCGCCCTCCGCAACTGGGTCGCGTTGCAGGACGACTACGACGCGGTCTACTGCGTGGTGGACCTCCACGGCATCACCATCGACTACGACCCGAAGGAGTTCCACGACGACCGGCTGGCGGCGGCGAAGGCGCTGCTGGCGATCGGCATCGACCCGGATCGCTCCCTCTTCTACTACCAGAGCCAGGTGCCGCAGCACAGCGAGCTGTCCTGGATCCTCGGAACCCTCACCCCCACCGGGGTGCTCAACCGCATGACCCAGTACAAGGACAAGCTGGCGCGGGGCCTCTCCGCCAACCTCGGCCTCTACTCGTACCCGGTGCTGATGGCGGCCGACATCCTGCTGTTCCGGGCCACCCTCGTGCCGATCGGCGACGACCAGCGCCAGCATCTCGAGATGACCAGGGACCTGGCGGAGCGCTTCAACCACCGGTTCGGCGAGGTGTTCCCCATCCCCGAGGCCCTCATCCCCGAGACGTCGGCCCGCATCATGTCGCTCACCGACCCCACCACCAAGATGTCGAAGTCCGATCCCAACGAGCGGAGCCGTGTCCTCGTGCTCGACCCGCCGGACGTCGTCCGCAAGAAGATCAAGTCGGCGGTGACCGACTCGGAGCCGACGGTGCGCTACGACTGGGGGGCCAAGCCGGGGATCTCCAACCTGCTCGAGATCATGTCGGGCTGCACCGGCCGGCCCGTCCTGGAACTCGCCGACGAATACGTCGACGGGGGCTACGGCGCCTTCAAGGAGGCGGTGGCCGAAGCCGTCATCACCGCCCTCGCTCCGATCCGCAGCGCCTACCGCAACCTCGACGACGCCGAGGTGGCTCGCCTCATGCAACGAGGAGCGCTCGACGCCCGGACCCGGGCCGAGGGTTTCCAGCAGGAAGTCCGCCGCGCCGTCGGCCTCGACCGCATCTGACCTGGGCCCCGGTCGGGTCTCACACCCTCGGGTCGCGAAGTCTCCGACTCGGTCGCGAGGCTCCTCTGAGGGCGCGGCACCTGCTGGTACGCTGACGCCTCGCCGGCGCCAACGCGGAGGGGTACGTGGAGATCGAGATCGGGATCGCCAAGACCGGTCGTCGCGCCTGGGGCTTCGACGACATCGCCATCGTCCCGTCACGGCGGACCCGCGACCCCGACGACATCGACCTCACCTGGGAGATCGACGCCTTCACCTTCGACCTGCCGCTGATGGCCTCGGCGATGGACTCGGCGGTGAGTCCCGCCACCGCCATCGAGGTGGGGCGCCTCGGCGGGCTGGCCGTGCTCAACCTCGAAGGGCTCTGGACCCGCTACCTCGACCCCACCGAGGCCTATGCGAAGATCGCCGCCGCCTCCCCCGAGGACGCCACCCGCACCATCCAGGAGGTGTACGAGGCCCCGGTCGACCCCGACCTCATCGGGCCCCGCATCAAGGAGATCAAGGCGTCCGGGTACCTCACCGCGGCCAGCCTCACCCCCCAGCACGTCGAGCGTTACCACCGGGAAGCGCTGTCGGCCGGACTCGACATCCTCGTCATCCAAGGCACCGTCGTCTCCGCCGAGCACGTGTCGTCGACGACCGAGCCGCTCGACCTGTTCCGCTTCATCGCCGACTGCGAGGTGCCGGTCATCGTGGGAGGCTGTGCCTCCTACTCGGGAGCGCTGCACCTGATGCGCACCGGCGCCGCCGGGGTCCTCGTCGGGGTCGGACCCGGCGCCGCCTGTACCTCCCGGGCCGTGCTCGGCATCGGGGTGCCGCAGGCGACCGCCATCGCCGACGCCTCCGGGG
>CAZQUB010000247.1:0-2349 GCA_964596225.1 uncultured Acidimicrobiaceae bacterium | reverse complement strand
CGATCATGTTCGTGCTGCTGTTCACCTACGTGTTCGGCGGGGCGATCAAGGTGCAGGCGGTCAACTACGTCGACTTCCTGCTCCCCGGGATCTTCGTGCAGGCGGCCATCTTCGGATCGACCCAGACCGGGGTCAGCCTGGCCGAGGACATGAAGAAGGGCCTGATCGAGCGCTACCGCTCCCTGCCGATGAGCCGCTCGGCGGTGCTCATCGGCCGTACCACCACCGACGGCCTCCGCAACCTGTTCGTCGTGTGGCTGATGACGGTCGTCGGCTACCTGGTCGGCTTCCGCTTCGCGGGCTCCCTCATCCAGTCGGGAACCGCCATCGTCGTCGCGGTGCTGTTCGGCTACTCGTTCTCGTGGATCTCGGCCTGGATCGGGATGACGGTCAAGGACGTCGAAACGGCACAGGTGGCCGGCTTCGTGTGGATCTTCCCGCTCACGTTCGCCAGCTCGGCGTTCGTCCCGGTGGCGTCGATGCCCGGCTGGCTGCAGGGGTTCACCAAGGCGAACCCGGTGACGGTGACGGTGGACACCATCCGTGCCCTGGTGCTCGACACTCCGGTCACGCCGCACATCTGGTACTCGGCCGCGTGGATCGCAGGGATCCTGCTGGTGTTCGTGCCGCTGGCGGTGCGCGCCTACCGGCGGGCCGTGTAGGGGCCCGACGTCACCGCTCGGGGGCGCCGGCCTCCTCGACCGGCTGATAGGGATGGATGGGCCCGTCCGTCCCCCGCAACGACATGCCGCTCCCGACCCCGTAGCGGGCCTGGATGACTTCGCCCATGATCGACACCGCCATCTCGGCCGGGGTCTCGGCGCCGATGTCGAGCCCGATCGGACCGTGGATGCGAGCGAGTTCCTCGTCGCTCCAACCGGCGTTGCGGAGCCGTTCGAGCCGGGCCCGGTGGGTGCGCCGGCTCCCCACCGCGCCGAGGTAGCGCACCGGTGCTCCCTGCACCGCGGCGAACACCGGGTCCTCGAACCGGGGGTCGTGGCTGAGCAGCACCAGGTAGGTGCGGTGATCGAGGTCACGGTCGGCGAAGACGGCGTCGGGCCAGCCGACGATCACCTCGTCGGCGTCCGGGAACCGCTCCTCGGTCGCCCACGTCGCCCGGGCGTCCGCCACCACCACCGTGAACCCGAGCAGCTTGGCGACGGTGACGAGGGGCTGGGCGGTGTGGCCGGCGCCGAAGACCAGTAGCGCCGGGGGCGGCGCCACCGTCTCGACGAAGAGTGACCGTTCGCCGTAGGTGAGGGTGCGGCTCTGTTCGCGTGCCATGAGCTGTTCGGCGTCGGCGATCACGTCGTCGGCGATCTCGGGTGGCAACTCCCCCGAGACGACCCCTCTCCCGGCTTCGAGCACGGTGCGCCAGCCGGTGCCGGGTCCGGAGATGATGGTCACCACCGCCCCCAGCCGCTGGTGGGCGACGAGGTCGCGGATCGTGGAGAGGGACCGTTTCACCATTTCTCGATGAACACGTCGATGGTGCCGCCGCAGGTGAGGCCGACCTCGAAGGCCTGCTCGTCGGCGATCCCGTAGGTGACGAGCCGGCTCACTCCGGTCTCCAGTACTTCCTGGGCGTGGAGCATCACGTCGTTCTCGACGCAGCCGCCACTGACCGAGCCCTCCATGTCGCCGTCCGACGACACGAGCAGCTTGGAGCCTTCCCGGCGGGGAGCGGAGCCGTGGACACGGACCACGGTGGCCACCACGACCTGCTTCCCGGCGGACCGCCAACGATCGTAGATCTCGAGCACGTCTTTCACCGCAGTCGAGACTCTAGATGGGTCGCGGGGGAGGTCCGCCGGGGTCAGCGGTCCGCTTCGGTGACCTGGGCGTCGGGCTCGTGCGGCAGGTCGGTGCGGCGGGCGCGCAGCAGCGCGAACGGGGTGGCGTGGAGCAGGTTGGAGACCCGCGACGTGTAGCAGTCGGCGTAGCGCTCCACCTGGCGGGCGAACAGGCTCTTGTCGACCCCGGCCCGCATCAGGGGGCCCCACGCCTCGTTGCGGAGCCGCCCGGCCGCGATCGCCAGCGGGGTGATGGTGACGTCGAGTTGGGCGATGGCGTTGCGGATCCGGTCGATCTCGCTGCGAGGGCGCCCCACCTCGACCAGGGGTGGGGCGTAGCCGAGGCGGGTGCGTTGCTCGACGAGACGCAGCGTCGCCAGCCGCGACTCCAGCTCCACTTTGCGCTGCATCAGCTCGGTCAGCTCGTGCTGGCGGGGCTGGAACTCGATGAGGGCGAGCATCTCGGATTCCAGTTCCCGCAAGATGAGAGCGGTCCGCCATCGCAGCAGCGCCTTGGAGAAGTGCACGTCGCCGAAGATGTGGTCGCCGACGTAGA
>CAZQUB010000246.1:0-2362 GCA_964596225.1 uncultured Acidimicrobiaceae bacterium | reverse complement strand
TCTTCATGACCGCCGTCACCGACACCGTCGGCTTCTCCGGGTTCCTCATCACCGCCAGCCTGCTGCTGTAACGGGACGGAGGGATCAACCGGCGGGGCGGTCCGGGACGGTCAGGAACCGAGGATGACGACGCCGGTGCTGGCGAACGGTCCGGTGAACCGCATCCGGAACCCCTCTTCCAGCGTCACCAGATGGTGCTGCGCCAGTTCGGCGAGCTGGTCGGCGTCGGGGGAATCGACCAGCACCGCCTCCGCCGCCGCCTCGGAATCGACCACATACGCCTCGTACACCGGCGGATGCTCCTCCACCACCTCGGTCAGCACGTTCTGGAGATCGATGTCGCTGAGCGACTCGTAGCTGTCCGGATCGAGCAGGATCACCACCCGGTCGCCGTCATCGGTGGCCTCCCGGGTCACGATGGTGAAGGCGGGCATGCCGGTGGACGGGACCAGCGATGAGGTCGTGGTACTGCCCTCGTCCAGGGTCACGGCCGCGGTGGTGTCGGCGGCAGGCAACGTGGTGATCGTCTCGCTGGGCAGGGTGGTGGTGGTCTCCTCGGAATCGTTCCCGGAGCATCCACAGGCCACCACGACCAGCACCAGGAGCAAGGCGAGACCGCGAGTGGATCGCATGGCGCCACTCTACCGCGGCGCCGCAGTTGGCAACATGAAGGTGTGCGGCGTCATCCCTCGCGTGCCGCGAGCCATGCCGCGAAGTCGACACCCTCCATCCAACGCTCGGAATGCACCACCCGGAAGCGGTTCTTCACCTCGTCGAACAGCTCCGGATCGGGGACCTCGTCGAGGCCGATACGGGCCAGTTCCAGGGTGGGACGCCACGCCCGCGCCCCGAGGCCGACATCCACCAAGGACCGCCAATCGCCGTCGCCCGGCGACGGCGCCTGCGGGGAAGCCCAGAACCCCCGCAACTTGCGCGCCGCCTGCAGGCAGCGCCGCAGCTCCCGGTGCGCCGGGCGGGGCAGATCGGCCACGTCGCCGAGCACGTCCCCGGCCCAGTCGGCGAACGCCTGCTCGGTCCACCCCTCCGGCTCGGTCACCACCGCCCGGTACAGGTCGTCGACCGACGCCAGCAGCCCGAGATACCGACCCGCGCTCACGCCAGACTCAGCTCCTGCCGCACCAGCGCGGTGAACCCCTCCTGGAGGCGGGCCACGACCGGACCGCGGGCGACCACGGTCTCCCCCAACCGCACCACCGGAGTCACCTCCTTGACCGTCGAAAGCAGCATCACCTCGGCGGCTTCCCCGACCCGGGCCAGCGGGAAGTGACCCTCCCGCACCTCGAACCCGAGCCCTTCCGCCACCTCGATGACCGCAGCGCGGGTCACCGACGCCAGGATCCCCAGATCGAGCGATGGCGTCTCCACCACCCCGTCACACACCCAGGCGATGCTGTAGGTGGGGCCTTCGAGGACCCGGCCGCTGCGCCCCACCAGCAATGCGTCGTCGAATCCGGCCGCGGCGGCGGCGAGCCGCGCCGCGAAGTTGGGACCGTACGAGAGGGTCTTGGCCCCGGTGAGTTCGGAGACCTCCCCGTCGGGATGCCACGGCGCCGCCACCGGCAACAGCGTCATCTCGGGCGCCAGATCGGGCATCGGCTCGGCGAACACGATCACCCGCGAGCCCTCGCCGGAGGCGTGGCTGTCGGTGCCGCCGGTGACCACCACCCGAACCACGGCGTCCCCCTCCGCCGACCGGTCGCTCACCCATGCATCGAGGTCGGCACGGGGAGGCAACGGCAGCCCGAGGGCCGCGGCCGACCGTTCCAGCCGGTCGAGATGGGCCTGCTGGCGGAACGCCGCGCCCTGGTAGGCCCGCAGCGCCTCGAAGCATCCGAAGCCGCGTTGGAGGGCGATGTCGAACACGGAGACGGCGGCGTCGGCGGGTGCGACCGCCGTCCCGTCGATCAGCACCGGGCCGAGGGAAGGCATCGGGCGATGCTACCGCCAGATGCCGCGGTCCCTCCCCGTCACCCGGTGTAGCCGTTGGTGATGGGGAGGCGGCGGTCCTTGCCGAACGCCTTGCGGGTGATGCGCACCCCGGGGGCCGCCTGGCGTCGCTTGTACTCGTTACGGTCCACCATGCGGGCCACCTTGCGCACCAGCGCCTCGTCGAGGCCGCCGGCGACGATGTCCTCCACCGAGTCGTCCTGCTCCACGTAGCGGGCCAGGATGGCGTCGAGGATCTCGTAGTCGGGCAGCGAGTCGGAGTCCTTCTGGTCGGGCCGCAGCTCGGCCGACGGCGGCTTGTCGATGATGGCCCGCGGGATCACCTCGCCGGAACGATTCCGCCACTCCGCCAGCCGGTACACCACCGTCTTGAAGACGTCCTTGAGCACCGCGT
>CAZQUB010000245.1:0-2383 GCA_964596225.1 uncultured Acidimicrobiaceae bacterium | reverse complement strand
CGCAGCAGCGCCTTGGAGAAGTGCACGTCGCCGAAGATGTGGTCGCCGACGTAGAGGATCTCGTCCCCGCCGATGCCGAGCGACGACTCCACATGGCGGGCGCATCCCCCGAAGAACACCCCTCCAGGCTCGATCGGGCCGGGGTGCGGCAGCAGCAGCGATGCGTCCTCGTCGACCACCTTGAAGAGGGGACGGGTGCTGGTGAAGAAGCCCGGCTTGTCGGCCGAGACGATGATCGTGTCGAACAGGTCACGCCATCCCATCCCGTCCGGCAGGTAGGGGTCCATGGCGTAGGCCATCATCTGCTCGGTGTAATCCCACTCGGCGTTGGTGATGAGCATGAGCTGTTTGCCGGCGTTGTGCTGGTCGAGCAGCGTGGGGACGATGTCAGGATCGGGTTCGACGAAGCGCTTCGGGTCGGCGACGATCGCCCGTTTCAGCTCCCCGGCGGCGTGGGCGGTGTCGAGGGCATCCCGCACGGCCCGGTACAAGCCCTGGTAGCCGAGCCGGGAGGCCACGACCCCGGCGTCCATCAGGTCGACGAGCTGGGCGTAGAGGCTCGCCTCCGACAGCGAGAACAGGGTGTTGAGGAACTCGAAGCGTTCCTCGGCGAGGTCGACGACGACCCCGGCGTAGGTGGTGCGCATCTCGTCGAAGTCGAGGAACCGGGTGCCGTGGGCGGCGCGGATCACCCACCCGAAACGGGTGGCCTTGAGCAGGTTGCCTTCGTCGAGGTCGATGGCGAGGCCCCGGATCACGGTATTCGGATCGAACCGGATGTCGGCCACGGGCCAGCCGTCGGCGAGCAGCCTGGCCTTGGCGTGCTCGAACGCCTCGGCCTCCCACTCCTGGACCCGGTAGTGGAGCAGGGTGTAGTCCATGTCGTAGCCGATGGCTTTGATCGACCGCAGGTTGACGGTGCGGTTGGCGAAGATGCCGCGCTCGGGAGGGATCGGGTCGCCGAGCGTCATATGGGCCGGTAGGCCACGTACTCGGGGTACCACATGGCAGCTTCGATCTCCGCTTCGAGGTCCTCCAACGGGTCGGCGAGCCCGCTGGAGATCGCTTCTTGTGCCACCGCCATCGCCACCGACTTCGACACCTCCCGCATCCGCGAGATCGGCGGGTAGATCTGGCCGACGCTGAGACATTCGTTGTCGACGAGGGCGGCGAGTGCCTTCGAGGCGGCGAGGAACATCTCGTCGCTGATCCGCCGGGCGCCGCTCACGAGGGCGGCGAGCCCGATCCCGGGGAACACCACCACGTTGTTGGCCTGACCGATGCAGTGGGTGTTGCCGCCGAGATCCACCGGGGCGAAGGGGCTTCCGGTGGCGACGACGGCTCTCCCGTCGGTCCAGGCGAGGGCATCGGCCGGGAGCACCTCGGTCTTTTCGGTGGGGTTGGAGAGCGCCATGATGATGGGACGCTCCGTGCCGGCGGCGACGTGACGCACGATCTCCTCGGTGAACAGCCCCGGGGTGCCGCTGACCCCGATGAGCACCGAGGTCTCGACGTTGCGCACCACGTCGACGAGGGTTATGTCGGGATGGCGGATGTCCCATCCGGCGACGGCATCGCGGGGGATGGCGAGACCTCGCTTGTGGGCGGGGAGGTCGGGACGGTCGTCGACGACGAGGCCCTTGCTGTCGAGCACGAAGATGCGGCGCTCGGCGTCGCCCCGATCGGCGCCCTCGCCGACCATGGCGGTGACGAGTTGGTGGCGGATGCCGACTCCGGCCGATCCGGATCCGGCGATGACGACGTGGTGGTCGCGCATCTGGCCCCCGTGGTAGCTGGTGGCGGCCATCAGCCCGGCGACGACCATGGCGGCGGTGCCCTGGATGTCGTCGTTGAACGACGCGATGCGGTCGCGGTACAGCTCGAGGTTGCGGAAGCTGGTGCGGTTGGCGAAGTCCTCCCATTGCAGCAGCGCCCCGGGGAACACCTCGAGGACCGCGTCGACGAATTCGGCGATGAAGTCGTCGTACTCGTCGCCGCGCAGCCGGGGCTCCCGGTAGCCGATGTAGAGCGGGTCGTTGAGCAGCTCCTGGTTGGTGGTGCCGACGTCGAGGGAGATGGGGATGCAACGGCAGGGCTGAATCCCGGCCGCCGCGGTGTAGAGGGCGAGCTTGCCGATCGGGATCCCCATGCCGCCGGCTCCCTGGTCCCCGATCCCGAGGATGCGCTCGTTGTCGGTGACCACGATGACGGGACGTTCCACCGGCGCGTGGTTGCGCATCACCGCGGCCATGTTGCCCCGGTCACGGGGGGTGAGGTAGATGCCGCGGCCACGGCGGAAGATGCTGCTCCAGTGACGGCAGGCGGACGCCACCGTCGGGGTGTAGACGATGGGCACCATCTCGGTGAGGTTCTCGAGCAGGAA
>CAZQUB010000244.1:0-2390 GCA_964596225.1 uncultured Acidimicrobiaceae bacterium | reverse complement strand
GCCTCGAACACGGTGACGTCGTGGCCGGCCTTGATGAGGTCGGTGGCGCAGGCGAGCCCGGATGGGCCGCTGCCGACGACGGCGACCTTCTTGCCGGTCTTGATGTCGACCGGGGCGACCTCGGCTCCGCCGTGCTCCCGTTCGTAGTCGGCGACGAAGCGCTCCAGGTAGCCGATGGCGACCGGGCGGTACTTCTTGGCGAGCACGCAGGCGCCCTCACACTGCTCCTCCTGGGGGCAGACCCGCCCGCAGATGGCCGGCAGCGAGTTGTCGCGCTTGATGACTCCGACGGCGTCGCCGAAGCGGCTGTCGGCGACGGCGCTGACGAATTCCCTGATGTCGACACCGACCGGGCAGCCCTCCATGCAGGTGGGGTGGGCGCACACCAGGCATCGTTCCGCCTCGGCCACCGCCGCCTCGGCGGAGAGGCCGAGATTGACCTCCTCGAAGTTGACGGCACGTGCCGCCGGGTCTTGCTCCGGCATCTCCTGCCGGGGCAGCTTCATGCGTTCGCGTCGGGTGAGTTCGCGGGCCATCACTTCACCTCCGCCGCGGCGAGGCGACATTCGTGAGCGGCTTCGAACTCCTCACGCCGGAAGTGCTCGAAGGCGGCGTACGACGTGTTGCGGCGAGCCAGCAGGTCGAAGTCGACGAGGTGGGCGTCGAATTCGGGGCCGTCGACGCAGGCGAACTTGGTCTCGCCGCCGACCGTGACGCGGCAGCCGCCGCACATGCCGGTGCCGTCGACCATGATCGGGTTGAGGCTGACCACGGTCTTGATGCCGTGGGGACGGGTCACCTCGGCGACCGCCCGCATCATGGGTACCGGACCGATGGCCATCACGTAGTCGATGGCCCTGCCCTCGTCGATGAGGTCCGTGAGCTTCGAGGTGACGAACCCGTGGTAGCCGTAGCTGCCGTCGTCGGTGGTGGGGTACACCTCGGTGCAGACGGCGGCCATCTCGTCTTCGAGGATGACGTAGTCCTTGCTGCGGCCGCCGATGATGGCGATCACGTCGTTGCCACCGGCGGCGAGGGCGACTGCGGTGGGGTAGGCGATGGCGGTGCCGACGCCGCCGCCGATCACGACCGCGGTGCCGAACTGCTCGATCTCCGATGGCATGCCGAGCGGTCCGGCGAGGTCCTGGATGTGGTCGCCGGCTTCGAGCAGGTTGAGCGTCTTGGTGGTCTTGCCGATGCCCTGGACGATGAGGGCGATCCACCCTTCCTCCGGGTCGCCGTCGGCGATGGTGAGGGGGATCCGCTCCGATTCGGGCCGCGGACGCAGGATGACGAACTGGCCTGCCTTGCGTTTGCGGGCGATCTTGGGCGCCTCGATCCGGAGGTACTTCACCTCCGGGGCGAGGAATCTGGCTTCGATGACGCGATTCATACAGGGGCCTCCGATTGTGTCCCCCCAGTGTGCGGCCGGGTGGGGAGGCCGCATAGAGGCGGAAGTACCCCCGGCGCGCTTCCGGTTGGCACCGGGGCCGACCCCCGAATTCTAGGAAGGGGCGGGGCCTACCCAGCCGGCCCGCGCCGCACCGTGCCCGGGGAGGGATTTGAACCCCCACGCCCCCGAAGGGACAGCGGATTTTAAGTCCGCCGCGTCTACCAGTTCCGCCACCCGGGCGCGGCCCGCAGCGTACCTGCCCCGACGGGGGCCCGTCTGGAGTGTCGACCCCTGTCTCGGTTAGTCTCCGGGTTCCGACAACCATTCGACCCCACGGAGGATCCGGCTGTGAAGGTGTACCCACCCGAGAAGATTCGCAACGTCGCCCTCGTCGGTCACAGCGGATCCGGGAAGACGACCCTCGCCGAGGCGCTCCTCTTCCGGGCCGGAGCGGTCGACCGGCTGGGGCGGGTCGAGGACGGGACCACCGTCACCGATTTCGACCCGGAGGAGCACAAGCGGGGTATCTCGCTGTCGCTGGCCACCGCCCCCTTCGAATGGAAGGGCCACAAGATCAACCTCATCGACACCCCCGGCTACGCCGACTTCGTCGGGGACGTCGACGCCGCCCTCCGGGTCGCCGACCTGGCGGTGTTCGTGATCAGCGCCACCGACGGCGTCGAGGTCGGCGCCGAAACGGCGTGGCGGGAGGCCGAGAGGCTCGGGCTGCCCCGCATGGTGTTCATCAACAAGCTCGACAAGGAGCAGGCGTCGTTCGATCGGACCTTGCAGCAGCTGCGGGACCGCTTCGGGGCCGGCATCGCCCCCATCGAGCTGCCGATCGGCGACCAGGCAGACTTCCACGGTGTCGCCGATCTGTTCCGTGACAAGGCCTACCTCTACGACAGCGGCAACGCGGCGGAGGGCGAGATCCCGGCCGAGATGGAGAGCCGGGAGCACGAGGTCCGCGACAACCTGGTGGAGGGGATCGTGGTCG
>CAZQUB010000243.1:0-2391 GCA_964596225.1 uncultured Acidimicrobiaceae bacterium | reverse complement strand
GTGACGTAGACGAAGGTGTCGAGGCCGCGGGCGGCGCCCCACCGGCCTTCGGCGAGGGCAGCGCCGTTGACGTCGGTGTCGAAACCGACCGGGACGCCGAGCGCCTCGGCGATGGGGCCGACCATGTCGGTCCCCGACCAGTGAGCCTTGGGGGTGTGGGTGATGGATCCGTAGTCGGGGTGCCGTGGCCGTAGCTCGATGGGGCCGAAGGACGCGATGCCGACCGCGGCGATGTCGGCGCCGGAAGCGACGGCGTCGCGGAAGAACCGGACGGCGGACGCGAGGGTGGGACCGGGAAGGGTCGTGTCGATGCGGGTCCGGGACCGGATGTCGTCGGGGCCGGTTCCCACGACGCAGATGAACTTGGTGCCTCCCGCTTCGATGCCCCCGTAGAGCCGCTCCGTGCCATTCGCTCCGTGGTCGCTCACTGATCCTCCCCGGTCCGTGACGGGTCGATGCTTGGGTGGTCTCTGGGAGTCCGACAGTAGCGGGAGCGGCGCCTCCCCCTCATTTCCGGCCGTGACGAAACGCGGGCACCGGAGCCTCCTGAGATCTCTAGCATGCGGGCATGCCCCGCGCACTCCCGGTCATCATCCAGGGCGGCATGGGGGTGGGAGTGTCGGGTTGGCGGTTGGCGAATGCCGTTTCCGGCGCTGGTCAGCTCGGTGTCGTCTCCGGCACCGGGGTCGACGCCACCCTCGTGCGGCGGCTGCAGTTGGGCGACCTCGAGGGTCACATCCGGCGGGCGCTCCGTTCCTTCCCGATCCCCGATGTGGCTCGCCGCATCCTCGAGCGCTACTTCGTTCCCGGGGGCAAGCGTGCCACCGACCCGTTCCGGGCGAAGCCGATGCCGAAGGCGGAGCCGTCGCGTCGCCTCCTCGACCTCCTCGTCGCCTCCAACTTCGTCGAGGTGTTCCTCGCCAAGGAGGGCCACGGCCGTCCGGTGGGCATCAACTTCCTCGAGAAGATCCAGCTTCCGACGCTGCCGTCTCTGTACGGGGCGATGCTGGCCGGGGTCGACTACGTGCTGATGGGGGCAGGGATCCCCAAGGCGATCCCCCGCTTCCTGGAGCGCCTCTCGCGGGGCAAGTCGGTCGAGCAGAAGCTCGACGTCAAGGACGCCGAGCCGGGTGAGGAGTTCGTCACCCGGTTCGATCCTGTCGAGTACGCCGGGGAGCCGCTCCCGAAGGCGAGCCGTCCCAAGTTTCTCGCCATCGTGTCCTCCCACGTGCTCGCCACCATGCTGGCTCGCAAGGTGTCGCCGCCTGTCGACGGTTTCGTGGTGGAGGGCCCCACCGCCGGCGGGCACAACGCCCCGCCGCGGGGACGCCTCCATCTCACCGAGGAAGGCGAGCCGCACTACGGGGAACGGGACGTCCCCGACCTGGAGGCGATCCGCGACCTCGGCCTTCCGTTCTGGCTCGCCGGGTCCCAGGCCGAGCCGGAGAGGGTGCAGGAAGCTCTCGAACTGGGGGCGGCAGGGGTGCAGATCGGTACCGCCTTCGCCTACTGCGAAGAGTCCGGTTTCGACGACGACGTCAAGCGGCAGGTGATCAAGTTGAGCAGGGAGGGGCAGGCCAAGGTCTTCACCGACCCTGTGGCGTCCCCGACCGGGTTCCCGTTCAAGGTGGTTCAGATCGACGGCACGCTGTCGGAGGCGGATGAGTACGAGAAGCGGGGCCGGATCTGTGACCTCGGCTACCTGCGCACCGGCTACCGGCGGGAGGACGGCACCCTCGGCTGGCGCTGCCCCTCGGAGCCGGAAGCCGACTTCCTTCGCAAGGGAGGCGCCGAGGAGGAGCTGGTGGGCCGCAAGTGCCTCTGCAACGCCCTGATGGCGAACATCGGGCTCGGCCAGGTCCGCCGCAGCGGGGAGTCGGAGGGACGTCTGGTGACCTCCGGCGACGACGTCGCCAACGTGGCGCGTTTCCTGCCACCGGACTCCGAGACCTACACCGCGGCCGACGTCATCCGGTACCTGCTCCCGACCGGCTGAGGCGCTTCGCCCCTCTCTCGATGGTCGTTGCCGCCCGCCTTCCCACCATGTGCAGCGGGCCTCAGAAACATTCTTCAGTTAGCAATTCGGTGTTTCCTAGCATTCACTGCTTCGGCCCGAGCACCTTTATGAAGAGGGCATCAGAGTGGTTCTCTACGGAGACAGCGATCCGCTGAAGAAGCGTGACGAACGCCGTGGAGGCGCCGAGGGGGACGAGGCGCTCCGCTTCCACCGCGTGCCGTCTTCCGTGCTCCGATGCCCGCATCACCCCGTCCGGCCACATGCCCTCATGCCCTTGCCGGCGCGTGCGCGGGGTGGCGACTCCGGGCCGAAGGACGGCTGAGAAGAAGGAGACAGTCATGGATGGATGGCGAGCCAAGATCGGCCTGGCTCTG
>CAZQUB010000242.1:0-2396 GCA_964596225.1 uncultured Acidimicrobiaceae bacterium | reverse complement strand
GCCGTGCTCGGCATCGGGGTGCCGCAGGCGACCGCCATCGCCGACGCCTCCGGGGCCCGCACCCGCTACCTGGAGGAGACGGGGCGCTACGTCCACGTCATCGCCGACGGCGGGATGCGCACCGGCGGGGACATCGCCAAGGCGATCGCCTGCGGAGCCGACAGCGTCATGCTCGGCTCCCCGCTGACGGCCGCGACGGAAGCCCCCGCCCACGGCTACCACTGGGGCATGGCCACCTTCCATCCCACCCTGCCTCGCGGCACCCGGGTGGCGACGGGACGGCTCGGCACCCTCGAGGAGATCCTGGTCGGGCCCGCCCACGAGAACGACGGGCGCCGCAACCTGTTCGGGGCGTTGCGCACCTCGATGGCGACCACCGGGCACGCCAACATCAAGGAGTTCCAGAAGGCCGAGGTGATGGTGGCGCCGGCACTGCAGACCGAAGGGAAGCAGTACCAGCGGTCCCAGAGCGTCGGGATGGGGTGATGGGGGAGCAGAGAAGCTCGGCAGGGCACGCCTCGTCGGGTGACTTCGACCGTGTCCTCGTCGTCGACTTCGGCGCCCAGTACGCCCAACTCATCGCCCGCCGGGTGCGGGAAGCCCACGTCTACTCCGAGATCGTGCCCCGCGACGTCACCGCCGCCGAGGTGCGGGAACGCAACCCGGTGGGGGTGATCCTCTCCGGCGGACCCCCGTCGGTCTACGCCGACGACGCCTACGACCTCGACCCCGAGATCCTCGAACTGGGGATCCCCATCCTCGGGATCTGCTACGGCCACCAGGTCCTGGCCCACGCTCTGGGCGGCACCGTCGCTCGCACCGAGATCGCCGAATACGGTCGGGCCGAGCTCGAGGTGCTGCAAGCCGGGCTGCTGCTCGCCGACCTTCCCGACCGTCAGGCGGTGTGGATGAGCCATGGCGACACGGTGATGGCGGCGCCGGAGGGATTCCGGGTCACGGCCGCCACCGCCGACTCGCCGGTGGCGGCGATGGAAGACCGGGAACGTGGCTTCTACGGGGTGCAGTTCCACCCTGAGGTGCGCCACACCGCCCGGGGCCAGGAGATCCTCAAACAGTTCCTCACCCAGGCGTGCGGGGCCCGCCCCACCTGGACCCACGTCGGCATCATCGAGCAATCCATCACGGCCATCAAGGCCGAGGTGGGTGAGCACCAGGTCATCTGCGGGCTGTCGGGCGGCGTCGACTCGTCGGTGGCGGCCGCCCTGGTCCACAAGGCGGTCGGGGATCAGCTCGTCTGCGTCTTCGTCGACCACGGGCTGCTGCGCCAAGGCGAGGCGGAGCAGGTGGAGGAGACCTTCCGTTCCACCTTCCGCACCAACCTGGTGCACGTCAAGGCGGAGGACCGCTTCCTGGAGGGCCTCGCCGGGGTCACCGATCCGGAGGAGAAACGCAAGATCATCGGCGAGACCTTCATCCGGGTCTTCGAGGAGGTCGCCGCCGAGATCAGCGACGCCCGCTTCCTGGTGCAGGGGACCCTCTACCCCGACGTGATCGAATCCGGCACCAAGGACGCCGCCAAGATCAAGAGCCACCACAACGTCGGCGGGCTGCCCGACGAGATGGAACTCGATCTCGTCGAACCGCTCCGGGACCTCTTCAAGGACGAGGTACGGGCCGTCGGCGAAGAACTGGGGCTCCCCGAGGAGATCGTGTGGCGCCAGCCTTTCCCCGGCCCCGGGCTCGCGGTGCGCATCATCGGCGAGGTGACCCGGGAACGGCTCGACGTGCTGCGGGCCGCCGACGCCGTGGTGCTGGAGGAGATCCGGCGCGCCGGCCTCTACCGGGAGTTGTGGCAGACCTTCGGGGTGCTGCCGGGGATCCGGACCGTCGGGGTACAGGGCGACGGCCGGACCTACGCCTACCCCCTCATCCTGCGGGCCGTGACCAGCGACGACGCCATGACGGCCGACTGGGCGCGGATCCCCTACGAGGTGCTGGAACGCATCTCGTCACGGGTGATCAACGAGGTCCCGGGCGTCAATCGGGTCGCCTACGACATCTCGTCGAAGCCGCCGGCGACGATCGAGTGGGAATAGCGGGACTCCCGCCACCCCGATCCGGCGATGCGAGCCCTCAAGCTGGCCCCCCAACGGGTCGATATCGCATCGTGTCCCCCGTGTGAGGGGCCGTTGCGTCGACGAGAGGCTGTGTGTGAGCTGGAGCGCTGATCCGGAGCTTCAGGAGATGTTCCTCGAGGAGATCGAGGAACGTGTGGCGCGTTTGGTCGAAGGCGGCCAGGCGATGCAGCGAGGAGAGGTCGACGCCGAACTCTCCGGAACGATGCTGCGGGAAGGCCACACCATCAAAGGCACCTCCCGGGTCATGGGCTACGAGGCCATCTCCCGGGCCGGCTGGCTGATCGAGCAGCTGTGGCG
>CAZQUB010000241.1:0-2400 GCA_964596225.1 uncultured Acidimicrobiaceae bacterium | reverse complement strand
CCCGGGGGGACGACCGGACCCCCTATCCCAAGGCGCGGTGGAGGAACGCCGCCATCTGGGCTCTCGTCACGGGTTCGCCGGGACAGAACTCGTCGTTGTCCGGCGGGTTGCAGCCTCTGGTGATGCCGGCCTGGGCGAGCCGGGCGATGTCGGTCTCGAAGATCGACCCGTCGTCGTCGACGAACGCGTTGCCGCCGCCGTCGTCGGTCAGCCCGAGCGCCCGCACCAGGAACGCCGCCATCTGACCCCTTGTCACCGAATCACCGGGGCAGAACAGGTCGTTGGCCGGCGGGTTGCAGCCTCTGGTGATCCTGGTGTTGCCAAGCCATTGGATGTCGGCCTCGAACACGGTTCCCGCGATGTCGGTGAACGTGACCGGAGGACCCTGCATGATCTGGTCGACGAGTGCCCTGTGCAGGAACGCCGCCATCTGACCGCGTGTCACCGAATCACCGGGGCAGAACAGGTCGTTGTCCGGCGGGTTGCAGCCCAGGGTGATGCCTTCGTGGGCCAGCCATTCGACGTCGGCGAAGAAGGTGTGGGTGGTGGGCACGTCATCGAACGTGGCCGTGGTGGGCGTCTCGTACACGTCGGTGACGTCGATGGTGATCGTGGCGGTGTCGCTGGTGGCACCGTTGCTCACCTCGACCGTGAGCGTGTACGTCGGGGTGGTCTCGTAGTCGAGGGCGGCTGCGGTGGTGATCGCACCGCTCGCCGGGTCGATGGCGAAGGCGTTTCCGGTGTTGCCGGCGGTGATCGAGTACTCCAAGATGCCCGACCCGGACGCCGTCACGGTACCGACGGAGGTTCCCGCTGCGGCGTCTTCGGCGATGGTGAAGGCGGCGTCGACGGCGTTGACCGCTGCGCCGCAGCCCGCCGGCTCGGCGGTGAGCCACGGGGTGTAGTCGACGTAGGCGCTCACGCTGTCGCCGGTCCCCGGGCCTACACCGGACGGCCCGGAGGCATCCCACCACCAGTTGTTCTCGAAGGTCACGCTCGTGGTGCTGAAATTGGCCACTCCGGCGTTGTTGGCGACGATGCAGTTTCCTTGCGAGCCGGTGCCGAGCGTCACGTCATCCGACATCGCCAGCCCGGTCGTGGTGGACTCCGCGATCAGGTTGTTGGAGACCACCGTCGCCCTGACGGTGTAGAGCCGGATTGCCTCGTTGTTGGGGCGGGAGTTGCCGGCGGGGTCGGATCCGAACACGTTGTGGTCGATGACGAAGCCCATGACCGCCGGGTCGCCGGTGACATAGACGCCTTCGGTTGCCGAGCCGATGTAGTTGTCGCGGATCTCGATGTCGCTCGATCCGGTCTTGAGGCTGACCTCGACCCCGATGGTCATCGGCGCCGCCGTCCCGGACGGGCTGGTACCGAACACGTTGCCGACGACGTGGTTGTCGACCAGCGCGTAGGTGGTCCCGTCGAGGCGGACGCCCTTGGCGCCGCCGAAGTAGTTGCGTTCGAGATCGTCGGAGACGCCGTTGCCGTCCGTGCCGATGAGGTTCCCGGTGGCGAGCTGGCGCAGGTAGACGGGACCGCCGCCGAGCACGGCGGTACCGTCGGCGCTGAAGCCGAAGTAGTTGCCGGAGACTCGATGATCGGTGCTGTTCACGTCGCCGTTGACGTAGATCGCGTACGCTCCGGTGGCTCCGAAGACGTTGCGCTCGCCGACGTCGCCGGTTCCGTCGCCGTCGGTCCCGATGGTCACATGTGACGAGTTCTGCTCGAGATCGATGGCGGTGGTGAAGTCGCCGCTGCCGAGGTGGCTCACCCCGGGCCCGTCGAGGGCGAAGTGGTTGCATGCGATCTGGTGGCCCGATCCTTCGTCGAGGAAGATGCCGGGGGTGAAGAAGGTCGAGTCGTCGCTGCCGAGGGCGAAGCCCCGGATGGTCGTGGCGCCGGTGGCGTTGCTCACGTTGAAGATGGTGGCGCTCCCCGAGGTGGGGTCGCTGACGATCTCGATGCGCAGGTACGACGGTTGGGTTGCGGTGGCGCACACGTTGGCGTGCGGGGCGCCGTTCTGCGGCTGGGTGGTGGCGTCGAGGTTCACCGGGTCGGTGATGGTGAGCGGGCCTCCAGTGAGGGTGAGGCGGCACACCCCGGACGGGCAGGAGGCGGCGGGGATGTCGAACTCGATGGTGTCGGTGCCGCTGTTGGCGTTGGCGGCGGTGACGGCGCCGCGGAGGCTGCAGTCACCGTCGGCCGGTGTGCAGGCGGTGAGCGCGCCGTTGTCGGCGACGGTGTCGACGACGTAGGTGGTGGCGGCGGCGTTGGCCGGAGCGGCGGCGACGGTCACGAACGCCACGGAGGCGAGCGCGGCGGCGGCGACCCACGGCGCGAGGCGACGGCGGATACGTGCGGGCATGTTCCCCACCCTCCCTTCGAAAACGGACCTCG
>CAZQUB010000240.1:0-2418 GCA_964596225.1 uncultured Acidimicrobiaceae bacterium | reverse complement strand
CACCTTCGAGGCCCAGGCCGCCATTGCGCTCGAATTGGCGGCCCGCCGGGCCGACATCGCCCAGGTCGAGCCGTACCCCTTTGCCCTCGACGACGACGGCGTGATCCGGGTCGGCCCGACCCTGTCGGCAGTCGTCGCCGACGTGGGGCGGGGCCGGGATGTGGCCGAGATCGCGGCGGCCTTCCACCTGGCGATGGCGGGCATGATCGTCGCCGCTACCGAGCAGGCTCGCGCCCAGACCGGCTTAACCGTCGCCGCGCTCTCCGGCGGTGTGTTCCAGAACCGGCTGCTGCTGCGATTGGCGCGTGAGTCGCTGCGCTCGGCGGGCTTTGAGGTGCTCACCCACCAGCAGGTGCCCGCCAACGACGGCGGCCTGAGCCTGGGCCAGGCGGTGCTCGGCCTGCATGCCGGGCGGTGAGGCCAGACAACGAAAGCTGGAGATAACCGGATGGCAGAGAACCGTTTCAATTCCCCCGATTATATCTATCCGGCAGGGACACAAGTTGTAACCACCACGCCGATTGACAACCTCCCGGCGGGGACGGTCGGTGTCATCCTGCTTTCGCCGGGTAACCACACTGGCAGCTATCTGGTACGTTTTACTGATGGCAGGGAGGTTGATCTGCTCCGATCTCAGTTCGAGGTACGCAAACACTTCGAGCGGCGTGAGCTGATCGCTGCCCCGGTTCGTTCCTCCGATTTCGAGCGTTGGGGCGAGTTTATTATCTATCGCTGCGTCGTTGGCTCTCAGGCATACGGACTATCAACAGACGAGTCGGATACCGACCGGCGCGGGATATACCTTCCACCTGCCGATGCCCATTGGTCGCTCTTCGGTGTGCCGGAGCAGCTGGAAAGCCCCGAAACCGAGGAAACCTATTGGGAGATCGAGAAGTTCATCCGGCTGGCTCTACAATCCAACCCGAATGTGATCGAGTGTCTTTACACCCCGCTGGTGACTTATGCAACGCCGCTGGCAGAAGAGTTACGTGCCATGCGCGCCGTGTTCCTCTCCAGGCTGGTATACCAGACTTACAATGGCTACGTGCTCTCTCAGTTCAAAAAATTGCGCAAAAGCCTTGAAAACACCGGGGAGGTTCGTTGGAAGCATGCGATGCATCTCATCCGGCTGCTGATCTCCGGTATTGCCATTTTGGAAGAAGCGGAAGTACAGGTCAATGTGGGTGAGCTGCGTGATCAACTGCTGCGTATCAAGCGCGGCGAAACCCCCTGGGAGGAGATCGACAGGTGGCGGCTCGATTTGCATCGCCGGTTTGATGCTGCCTACGAGGAAACCAATCTCCCTGATCGAGCCGATTTCGATGCAGCAAACGCCTTCCTGATCAAAGCCCGTCGGAGTATGGTTCATGTTGATTGATGATCGACTGGCATCCGTGGTAAGCAACCACCCCTATCCACTGCTCTTTGCGACAATCAGCGGCGCTCATTTGTATGGTTTCCCGTCGCCCGACTCAGACTATGATCTGCGCGGGGTACACATCTTGCCGATGAGGCAGGTGTTGGGTCTCGCTCCACCAGAGGACACCATCACGGTGGATGAGCAGGTAGATGGGCTGCACCTTGATCTTGTCACCCACGATGTGAAGTTCTATTTCACCCGCCTGTTGAAGCCAAACGGTAACTTGCTCGACCAGATATTTTCGCCGCTGGTGGTGGCTACCTCAACAGAACACGAGGAATTGCGCAAAATAGCGAGACAGTGCATGACCAGGCGACACAGCCGCCATTATCTGGGGCTGGCATCGTCGGCATGGAAGCGGTTTGAGAGGACTGAGCCGCGACGAGTCAAACCGCTGCTTTATGTTTATCGGTCGTTGCTCTGCGGCATCCAGCTGATGCGGACCGGAGTGGTTGAATCGAATTTGCTGCACCTCAACGAGGTATTCGGACTGCCATACATCGACGAGCTGGTCGAGCGGAAAATCGGAGGTGCAGAGGAAGCTGCCCTGCCAGAGGCTGATGTGGCCCTGCACGAAATCGAGTACGAGCGCCTTCAGCGCCTGCTCGAACAAGCCGGCGAGGCAAGTGATCTACCTGAATTCCTGCCCGATGAAGTACGCACTCTGCTGAATGATTTGCTGCTGCGGCTGCGCTTTGCCCAGAACGACGATAGGTAGCCCTGCACGCCGACCGGCGAGGGAGGTAGTGACGGATGAAACGAGCGTATATCCGGTGCAACAGCGGCCACTACTATTCAGGTAGCCCTGACTGCCCGTTGGATAGCTGGTCATCACCCCAGTCTCATGAGTTCGCGCGAGCGGTTGAACAGTTATCCCAGGATGGGCAGGAAGTATCCATCCAAAGGCTCAAAGACTTGGGCCTGAGCGACGAGGCGCTTCGACGAGTAATCGTGATCGAGTTTGGCTCCGAGAAATCCGTATTTACCTGCCTTGTCCC
>CAZQUB010000239.1:0-2433 GCA_964596225.1 uncultured Acidimicrobiaceae bacterium | reverse complement strand
TGGCGGCCCGGCCGCTGGCGATGGGCGCCCGCCTCGCCGCCCCGGTGGTGTGGGTCCTGGGTCACGCCACCGACGGGGTGGTGCGGCTCTTCGGCGGCGATCCGCACCGGCACCGCGAGGAGATCACCCGTGACGAGCTGCGTGACCTCGCCCTTTCCCAGTCGAGCTTCAGTCCCGGGCAGCGCCGCATCATCTCGGGGGCGTTCGAGATCGGCGACCGCACCCTCGGCGAGGTCATGGTGCCTCGCAACCGGGTGGTGACGGTGGCGGCGACGGCGGACGTGACCGAGGCGCTGGCGACCCTGGTCGGGGCCGGCCACTCCCGGGCTCCGGTGGTGAGCGCCGGGCTCGACGACGCCTCAGGGGTAGTCCACCTGCGGGACCTCGCCGGGCGGTCGGGGCGCACCGCGGGGGAGGTCGCCGCCGAGCTGCTCATCCTCCCCGAGTCGCTGTTGGTGGTGCGGGCGTTGCGCACCATGCAGGCCCAGCATCAGCAACTCGCGGTGGTGGTCAACGAATACGGCGGGGCGGAGGGCATCGTCACCGTGGAGGACCTCGTCGAGGAGCTGGTGGGGGAGATCTACGACGAGATCGACCGCAACGTGCTCGAGGTGGTGCGGGAGTCGGGCGGGTCGTTCCTCATGCCGGGCTCGTTCCCGATGCACGACCTGGTCGACCTCGGGGTCGAGCTGCCGGAGGGCGAGTACACCACGGTGGCCGGTCTGGTGCTCGACCGTCTCGGGCACATCCCTCGCCGGCCCGGCGACGTCGTCGCCTTCGACGGCTGGACGGTCGAGGTGGTCGAGGTGGGCCCCCGTGCCGTGTCCCGGGTGCGGATCGCGCCCCGCCGCGGCGACCCCGAGCCCGAGCCGGCCCCGTGACCGGATCGCCCTCCCCGCCGCCGGGCTCGGTCCGTAGGCTGCGGCCATGACCCTGACGCCGCCGATCGACCCGATGAAGGCCAAGGTGCGGGAGACGCCGCCGGAGCCGCCCGGCTGGGCCTACGAGCCGAAGTGGGACGGGTTCCGGATGGTCGCATGGTCCGGCGCCGAGCCGCGGCTCGACTCCAGGAGCGGCAAGCCGCTGCTGCGCTACTTCCCCGAGTTGCTCCCGGCACTGGGCCTCCTTCCGGACGGGACGGTGGTCGACGGGGAGGTGGTGGTGATCGTCGACGACGTCACCCACTTCGATTCCCTCCAACTCCGGATCCATCCCGCCGCGTCGCGCATCAGGCTGCTCTCGGAGCAGATCCCGGCCGAGCTGGTGGCCTTCGACCTGCTGGCGCATCGTGGGGAGGACCTGCGGAGCGCCCCCTACCAGGAGCGGCGGGTACGGCTCGAAAGCGTGCTCTCCGGGATCGGCCTCCCCTGGCACCTCACCCCGGTCACCTACGACCTCGACGAGGCCCGGGTCTGGTTCCGCGAGTACGAGGCGGCCGGCTGCGACGGCATCATCTGCAAGCGGCTCGACGAGCCGTACGTGGAGGGGAAGCGGCAGTGGATCAAGTGGAAGCACCGCCGCTCCGTCGACTGCGTCGTCGGCGGCTACCGGGTCCACAAGGACGGCGACAAGATCGGGTCGCTGCTGCTCGGCCTCTACGACCCCGCCGGGGAGCTGCACTTCATCGGCCACTGCTCCGGGTTCTCCGATGAGGACCGGGTCGAGATGCTGGCGCAGTTCGAGGAGCTGCGGGACGAGTCGAGCTTCGGGGAGCAGGCGCGCCGCCCGGGGGCGGAGAGCCGCTGGACCGGGGGGAAGGATCTGTCCTGGGTTCCGGTGACGCCCGGCGTTGTGATCCAGATCAGCTACGACCAGCTCGAGGCGGGCCGCTTCCGCCACGCCACCCGCTTCGAACGGTGGCGCCCCGACAAGGAGCCGGAGGAATGCACCATGGATCAGCTGGAACGCCCGGAGGGCGCCGGGTTCTCCGACGTGGTGGGGTGAGACGCCGCGGCGCGGCTCGTGATTCTTCTCGTCCCCCCTTGTGAAAAGGGGGGACCGGCGAACGGAGTGAGCCGAGGGGGGTGTGCCGTTGTCCGGGCGAACGGTGACCCTCCCCGAATCACTCGCCTTCGGCTCGTTCTTCGGCCCTCCCTGCACAGCAGGGAGGGCGACAGAGTCGGTTGTCCCACCCTTCTCGTTCTTGTCGTCCCCCCTTGTGGAAAGGGGGGACCGGCGAACGGAGTGAGCCGAGGGGGGTGTGCCGTTGTCCGGGCGAACGGTGACCCTCCCCGAATCACTCGCCTTCGGCTCGTTCTTCGGCCCTCCCTGCACGGCAGGGAGGGCGACAGAAGGGGCAGGGGGGTGGGTGAGGGGGAGCGGAGCGAGCCGAGGGGGCGACCGAGTGCGGCTACGCCTCCGGTTGCGACATGCCGGCAGCGATCCGGGCCAGCTTCACCAGCTCGACCACGATCCCGATCGACCCGCCGACGA
>CAZQUB010000238.1:0-2441 GCA_964596225.1 uncultured Acidimicrobiaceae bacterium | reverse complement strand
CTTGCGGATGTGCATCGAATCCTCCCGGGTTCGTGGGTGACCAAGTATGTCAGCGACGGGCCGTTAGGAAGGTGAATCTGCGGGCCGGCCAAGGGTGGCCGGTCACTCGGGCTCGGCCGGCCCGGGTTCCTGTGCCGGGGCCTCGCCGCTCCACACCACCCGTTGCGGGAACGGGATGACGATGCCCTCGCGGTCGAAGGCGTCCTTGATGCGGCGCCGGATCTCGCGGCTCGCCGCCCACTGCTCGCCCGGTTCCGTCTTGACGACGAGCCGGATGGCGATGGCATTGTCTCCGAAGTCCTGGAGGCCCCAGATCTCGGGCTCCTCGAGGAGGGTGGCGGTGGGGAGCGGGTCGCGCCACAACGTGTCGGCGGCCTCCTTGATGACGCGTTCGGCGTGGTCGAGGTCGGTGTCGTAGGCGACGGTGATGTCGAGCACCGCCCGGGCCCACGAGTACGACTTGTTCGCCACCCTCCGGATCTCCCCGTTGGGAACGGTCCACACCGTGCCTTCGATGTCGCGCAGCCTGGTGGTGCGCAGGCTGATCTCCTCGACGATGCCGGTGGCGTCGCCGAGGTTGACGATGTCACCGACGCCGTACTGGTCCTCGATCAGCATGAACGTGCCGGCGAGGAAGTCGCGCACGATGGACTGCGCTCCGAACCCGAGTGCGATGCCGACGATGCCGGCGCCGGCCAGGAGGGGTCCGACACTTATGTCGAGTTCGCCGAGGGCGATGAGGATCGCCATCCCGAAGATGATGAGCGTCGACGCCGATTCGAGCACGGTGCTGAGGGTGCGAGCTCGTTGCTTGGAGCGTTCCGCGGTCTGCACGAGAAGCGCCGACTTGGCGATCGCCCGCTCGCTGCGGCTCCGGAACCGCCCGTCCTCGACCTCCTCGGCGGCCCGGGCTTCCAGCTTGCGGTCCCGGTCGGTGATCATCCGCTGCTCGGCCCGGCCGATGAGATTGCGCAGCACCCGGTTGAGGAGGTAGGCAGCGAGGAAGATGACGAGGATCTTGAGGGGACGCTCGACGATCCAGTCGGCGATCTCGGCCAACCGGGCGTTGCCGGTCACGTCGTACACCCAGTCGCAGACAAAGTCCTGGCTGGCGTTGCAGACATCCATGGTCCCCTCCTCTCGGTCCGAATGGACGCCGCCAGGGTGCCGCGCCGGAACAGCCGCTGCAAACGGGTGAGAGCCCTTACCGCTTCGACGGGCTAGAAGAGCCCCTGGCCTTGCTGGAGATCGGCGATCGGTGGGTCCTTGTACTCGCGTTCGATGACCGAGTCGATCTCACGCGCTCTTCGCCGCACCCACCACACGATGGCCAGCATCACCCCGATGAACCCGAGGTAGGGAAGGTATCCCAACATATGGTCCACCATAGCGCGGAGGGATGACGTCGAACCAAGGCTGATCTTCACGACGGCGCTCCGTCCGCTCGACCGATCACAGACTGATTGTCAAGCGAACCAAGATCAGGACCTGCCGGAGTCCACACCACCCCCTGCGGGCCTGGGTGGCGCACCTCGAGGCGGGCACCCGGGTGCATCTAGTGTGGGTTCGTGACCGGACCTGACTCCCATGTGGTCGTTGCGCTGCCGTCGAACGAGTACAAGCGCGCCTCCGAGGTACTTGGCCGGGCGTTCCTGGACGATCCTCTGTGGAGGGCGACGTTCCTTGATGCGGACAAGCGACTCGAACTGCTTGTGGGGATGCTCACCGGGGCGGTCAAGGCGACTGCCGCGGCTCGAGGTGTGGCCGAGACGACTCCGGGCGTCGACGCCGTTGCGCTGTGGCTGCCGCCAGGCAGAAACATCGGATTCTGGGCAATGGTGAGGTCGGGCTTCGCCCTGCCGCGTTTCACGATGAGCCTGCCCGCCAAGGACCGCAATCGAATGATGGCAGTGCTTCGTCAGTTGGAAGAGCGGAGGAAGGCCCTGATGCCAGATCCACACTGGTACCTGACAACCATCGGGGTCGAGCCCGAACGTCAGGGCGAAGGGCTGGGGTCCACCCTCCTACGGTCAGGAATACGCAGAGCGGACCACGAGAACACCTCGATCTTTCTGGATACGGAGACGTCTGGCAATGTGGCCTTCTATCAGCACTTCGGATTCGAGGTGATCGAGGAGACCACTGCCACCGAGTCGGGTGTTCCGGTGTGGCTGATGGTGAGGCGTCCCACCTCTCCTCGGATGTGACCGGGGCGCGTACCTGACGCCAGAGGTGTGGCTCGTATCGCAACCGGTGGAACATTTCTCCACCTTGGTGGCGAGGTGGCTACGGTGCTGCCTGATCGGCGTTGCGGAGAGGAGCGTTCCGGCAGCCGGCGACGGGCACCTGCCGCTGCGCGCGGACATGACGTCGGGGTATGGGATTCGTGGGCCCAGCTGGATTTGAACCAGCGGCCTCATCCTTATCAGGGATGCGCTCTA
>CAZQUB010000237.1:0-2467 GCA_964596225.1 uncultured Acidimicrobiaceae bacterium | reverse complement strand
CAGCTCATCCCGGACCTGGTGGCGACGATGGGGAGCTTCGACTTCGTGCTGGGAGACGTCGACCGATGAGCTTCACCGTCGAACTGCTGGTGAAGGTGGTCGTGGTGCTCGCCATCGCCCTCCCCCTCGCCCTGGTCGTCATCTTCGGCGAACTCAAGGTGTCGGCCCACATGCAGAGCCGGGTCGGGCCCTACTTCGCCGGGGGTCGCTGGGGCTGGGCCCAGCCGCTCGCCGACGCCGTCAAGTTCATGCAGAAGGAGGACCTCGTCCCCTCCAGCGCCGACGCCCGGGTCTACAAGCTCGCTCCCTACGTGGTGCTCATGGGCACCCTTGGGACCTTCGTCATCATTCCCATCGGCCCCGACCTCGTCTCCCGCAACCTCGACCTCGGGCTCTTCTACGTCCTCGCCGTCTCCTCCCTCTCCACCCTCGGGGTGCTCATGGCCGGATGGTCCTCCGGCAACAAGTACTCCCTCATAGGGGGGCTCAGGGCCGGGGCCCAGCTCATCGCCTACGAGCTGCCGCTGGTGCTGGCCGCGGTGGCGGTGGCGGTCCAGGCCGGAACCCTCTCCCTCAACGGCATCGTCGAGGCCCAGGCGCAACCCTGGTTCCACATCGGGGACTTCGGAGTGACCCTGCCCTTCCTCGTGTCGGGCCAGATCATCGGGTTCCTCATCTTCCTCACCGCCAGCATCGCCGAGTTGAGCCGGATCCCTTTCGACATGCCCATCGCCGAATCCGAGCTGACGATGGGGTACCTCACCGAATACTCCGGCATCCGTTTCACGATGTTCTTCCTCGGCGAGTACGCCGGTATGGTCTCCCTCTCGGCCATCGCCGCCACCCTCTTCCTCGGCGGCTACTGGCTCCCCGGCCTCAGCAACGACCTGCTCGACTGGGTGGGGCCGCTGGTCGTCATCGGCAAGGTGCTGCTGCTCTGCTTCCTGTTCATCTGGTTCCGCTGGACGTTCCCCCGCCTCCGGGAGGACCAGCTGCAGAGTCTCGCCTGGAAGTGGCTCATCCCGGCGGCCCTGGTCAACATCATGGCGACCGCGTTCTTCAAGGTGGTGTTCTGATGGCCTCGTTCCCCCTCGGCGGGCTGTTCAAGGGCATGAAGGTGACCCTCAAGGAGCTGTTCACCAAGCCCGTCACCGTCCAGTACCCGCTCGAGAAGGAGACCCTCGTGCCGCGGGCACGCGGGGTCATCGCCCTCGACGTCGAGAACTGCACCGTCTGCATGCTGTGCGCCCGGGAATGCCCCGACTGGTGCATCTACATCGAGGGTCACAAGGAGGAGGTCCCCCCCTCCAAACCGGGAGGCCGGGTGCGTTCGCGCGCCAAACTCGACCGCTTCGACATCGACTACGCCCTGTGCATGTACTGCGGCATCTGCGTCGAGGTGTGCCCGTTCGACGCCCTCTACTGGAGCCCCGAACACGAGTACAGCGAGTACCGGATCTCCGACATGCTCCACGACAAGGAACGTCTCACCGAATGGCTGGAGACGGTCCCCGAGCCCCCGGCACTGGAGTCATGATGCCGCTCATCGCCCTCACCGCAGGAGACTGGTTCGGGCAGGTCGAGAACTGGGTGTTCCTCGTGATCGCCCTCGTGATGCTGGTCGGGTCGTTCCGGGTCGTCACCAGCCCCAACGTGGTCCATGCCGTGCTCGCCCTCGTCGCCGCCCTCGCCGCCTCGGCGGCCCTCTTCCTGCTGCTCGGCGCCGAGTTCGTGGCCTGGACCGTGGTGCTCGTCTACATCGGGGCCGTCGTCGTGCTGTTCCTGTTCGGGATCATGATCACCCGCGCCCCGCTCGGGCACGAGACCGCCCTCAGCCACCCGTTCCGGGTGCGGGCCGGCGCCGCCCTCGTCTCCGGCGCCCTCTTCCTCCTCATCGGCGGCGCCCTGCTCGATGCCTTCTCCGGCCAGCGGATCGAAGAGCCGGCCACCGCCACCCGCACCGCCGACATCGGGCAGTCGATGTTCGAGCGGTTCGTGATTCCCTTCGAGGTGGTGTCGGTCGTCCTGCTCGCCGCCCTCATCGGCGGCATCGTGCTGGCACGGCGCGACCCCGAGTCGACCGTGGCGGGGGAGGGATCACGATGACGGCTCCGTCGATCCCGTGCGCCCTGTCCACCGGAGGTGCCCGATGCTGATCAACCAGTTCCTGCTCCTCGGCGCCGCCCTCTTCGCCCTCGGCGTCTACGGGGTGCTGAGCCGGCGCAACGCGGTCCTGGTCCTGCTCTCGGTCGAGCTGATGCTGGCGGCGGTCAACATCAACCTGGTCGTGTTCGACATCGCCCTCGGCGACACCCTCGCCGGAGGTCAGATCTTCGCCCTGTTCGTCATCGCCATCGCCGCCGCGGAGGTGGGTATCGGGCTCGCCATCGTGCTGCTCATCTACCGCAACCGCCACTCCGCCAACGTCGACGAACTCGACCTGATGAAGCTGTGAACCGATGAACCC
>CAZQUB010000236.1:0-2486 GCA_964596225.1 uncultured Acidimicrobiaceae bacterium | reverse complement strand
TCGAGATCGGGGCCGCCGAAGTCGCCGGCGGTCAGGCCGGCGCGTTGCAGCGAGGTTCCGGTGGCCCCGTCGAAGATGACGAGGCCCCGCCCCACGGCGTCGAGGTAGCCGCTCACCCGACACCGACCCGCAGGATGCGGTGACGAGAGGCGGGGTCGAGATCGTCCACGCGTCCTCCTCGGTCTTCTTGAAACGCTCGCGAAGAGCGCCGAGAGCGGGAGACCGCCGGCGGCGACTCATCGGTCAGGCATTGGCACCGTGCGGAACCGCCGGTTGCCGCGGCTTCACAGGGCCTGTCCCTCCGCCGCTCTCGATGAGCGATTCGTGCCGGGGATGATAGCGATCCGCCACAGCCGGACGGCCGGGGTGGCTCAGCCCGTGATCTGGCCGATCACCAGCAGGATCACGATGTTGGCCGACGTCCAGGCGAGGCAGAGCACGATGTAGCGGCGGAGCCAGCCCGCCCAGGTGGCGGCGAAGAGGGCGAGCCTGGTCCCGGCGAAGAACCACAGCGGGTAGGAGGTGACGATCCCGACCAGGATGACGACGAGGCGGTTCACGTCGATGAAGTCGATGGCGAAGATCCAGGCCGTCGGCGCCGCGACGAGGAACAGCAGGGCCGCCAGCAGCGACGACGCCAGGTCGCTCATGTCGCCCACCTGCCGGAAGCTGACGCTGATCGAGAGCACCGTGATCGCCACCGGGAAGACGAGGGCGAACACGCCTGCCACCGGCAACGGCAGCCCCCCTCGACGCGCCGTGAAACTGAAGTCGGGGGTCACCGGCTCCAGCGTACCGCCTCCCCACCGGGGGTAGCATCGGGGCGACGAGCCCGGGAGGCATCATCGCCAGCAACGGCCACATCGAGCGTGGAGCCATCAAGGTCATCGAGGTGATCGGAGTCTCGGATGAGAGCTTCGAGCACGCGGTGCAGCTCGCCGTCGCCAAGGCGTCCGAGAGCATCAACGGCATCACCGGTGTCGAGGTCGAGAGGTTCAGCGCCACGGTCAGTGACGGCAAGATCGCCCAGTTCCGGGCGACCGTGAAGCTCGCCTTCGTCGTGAAGTGACCCCACCGCCCGGGAGGGCGGTGCGGAGCGGCGGCGGCCGTCCCGACCCCGAGGGGTGAGGCCGGGACGGCGTCCGCGTCAGGTCAGAACCACCACCACCACGGGAAGTGGAAGCGGCGAAGCTTGAACCGGCCCTCGATCGGATCGTGATCCGACGACCGGATCGCGGTCGAGGCATCCGACGCCACGGACGCCGGATAGGCGGCGTTGAAGTGGAGGATGTCGGTGCCGGCGAGCAGATCGAGCAGCTCGGGGCTCACCAGCATGTGGTCGAGCACCTCGCTGTTGCCGTCGTAGATGTAGCTGTAGCGGTCCTGTGACGATTCCCGGTCGACCAGGTCGGTGAGGCGCACCTCACGGCGCGAGCCCTCCAGGATCGCCACCGGATGGTCGGGCCCTTCGCCCGGCTCGGCGAACGAGAAGTCGTTGAGGTCGCCCGCCACCATGACGAGGGCGTGCCGGTCGGCGGCGAAGAGCGTGTTGACGAAGTCACGTACCACGTGGGCCTGCAGCTTGCGCTGCTCCTCGGTCACCCGCTCCGGCGGCCAGTTCACGCCGTAGAGCGGATCGTCGCCGCTCTTCGACTTGAAGTGGTTCCCGACGATGGTGATCTCACGACCCGAGATCTCGAACACCCCGACGAGGGGCTCCCGTCCCGGGCTGGCGCTCGACGGACCGAACGCCGCCTCCACGTCGGGCCCGCTCAGCTGGTAGGCGTCGAGCAGGTCGACCCGGTCGGCGTCCCACAGGAACCCGACCTCGATGCCGCGAGCGTCACTGGTTTCGAACGACGTCGCCACGTACGAGGTCCCGGCGGCGGCGTTCACCCGGTCGCCCAACTCCTGCAGGATGGCGGTGTTCTCCACCTCCTGGACGATGAGGATGGCGGGAAGTTCGAGTTCGTCCTCGATCGCCGTGGCGAGCTTGGTGAGCTTCGTCTCCAACTCCGCCGGAGTCGGGGTGCTGCTGGCGTCGTCCTTCTCGGGGTTGTCGACCAGGTCGAACAGGTTCTCCACGTTGAAGGTCGTGATGGTGGCGTCACCCCTCGGGCCGCTGCGACGGGACACCGGCCCGGTCGGGAGAGGAGCGGCATGGATGTCGTACGCCGTCGGCTGCAGCTTGTACATCCCGAACGTGTAGTCGACCACGCCGGTGAGGCTGCGGACGGTGTCACCCGGCCGCACCTCGACGGCGCTGTCGAGCGTGGCGTCGTCGACCACGATCCGCTCCGGGTTGTAATCGACGTTGCCGCCCCACAGCGCCCGGAGGAAGATCTGGCTGACCCGGGAGACGAACCCGGAGTGACCCCGGGCGTCCCACCGGGTGAGCATGGCGAACTCGCCGTAGGCGCTGGTGGGGGCGACCACGGTGGCACGCCGCACCGAGACCAGCATGCCCTCCAACGGCTCCCAGAAGG
>CAZQUB010000235.1:0-2503 GCA_964596225.1 uncultured Acidimicrobiaceae bacterium | reverse complement strand
AGAGGATCTGCGCCCCCACGTACAGGGAGGCGAGGAGCGCCACGATGCTGGCGGCACGAACCGTGAATCGAGCATCCGTCATGCGTCAGCGGAGGGTAGACCCCCCACCCCATGCCTCGAACCCAGGGCTCCAGTACACGAAAACAAAGCCTCTCAACCCTGGGTTGCAGGACACGGAAATGAGGCCTCTCAGCCCACGGTTCGGCTCAGGACGCGGCGAGGGTCCACGGCTCGGCTTGGCGGAACGCGTCGAGCACGTCGTCGGCCTCCGGCTGGACCGGGATCACGTAGGAGCGCCCGTTCTCGTTGGAGACCTTCACCGGCAGCGTCATCGTCTGGATCTCGCTGGAGTCGAGGCCGAGCAGTTGCCGCCCGAGGTCGACCATGACGCCCGGGGTGAGGCCGACGTCGGCGGTGATCTGGTCGGCGAAGGTGGAGACGAAACCGGGCAGGTTGAAGGCCTTCGACGGCGACGACGCCTGCTCGAACAGCAGGAGGAGCAGCTCCTGCTGGCGCTCGGTGCGTCCGATGTCGCTGCCGTTGACGCTGACCCAACTCCCGTCCCTCAGCTCCTGGTAGCTGCGGGATCGGGCGTAGCCGAGGGCCTCGATCCCGTTGAGTTTGTGGGTCCCGGCGTCGACCGAGAACCCGGACTTGGTGTCGCGGGCCGGGTACTTGAACGTCATCGTCACCCCGCCGAGGGCGTCGACGACGTTGGCGAACCCGGCGAAGTCGATCTCGACGTAGTTGTTGATGTCGATCCCGTAGTTGTTCTGGATGGTCTGCACCAGCAGGTCGGGGCCACCGAACACGTAGGCGGCGTTGATGCGATTGGTGCCCTCCCCGGGGATCTGGACCTTGAGATCCCGTGGCAGGGACAGCAGCTGGGCGAAGCCGTCGGAGGTGACGTGCGCCACCATGACGACGTCGGTGCGGGCGCCGCTGAAGTTGCCGAAGTGGTCGAAGCCGTCGGGGAGGTCGGCTCGGCTGTCGCTGCCGACGATGAGGATGTTGCGGACCCCGTTGGAGGCGGTGGGCTGGAGCGACTGGAGGTCCTCGGCGGGGATGCGATCGATCTTGGCGTTGGTCCACACCACGAAGGCGATGGCGGCGAAGACCGCGAGCACCGCCATGACGAGCAATCCGAGGATGACCCTCTTGGCAGTGCTGAGCCGGCGGCGGGTCGGGTGGGTCGGCGCGTTCGGAGACGCGGCGCGGGTACGGGTGGACGTCATCGGGGGTCTTTCAGGAGCGGAAGGATGGATGGTACGGCAACGGCACGTCAGTGTACCGACGCCTTGGTATAGGCGAACTCCACTGGAACGCACGCGCCACCCCCGATGGTTCCCGCTTCTCGCGGGCAGCCCGCGGCCGTGGTGATGCCACGCCGGGTTCCCGCTGCGATCGTGTCAAGGGGTACGCTGGCGGATCATGACGAACAAGCTGCACTCCCAGGACGTGACGATCGGCTCCGCCAAGGCGGGAGCCCGGGCCATGCTGCGGGCGGTCGGCCTCACCGAGGACGACTTCGCCAAGCCCCAGGTCGGCGTGGTGTCGGCCGGCAACGAAGTGACGCCGTGCAACCTCAGCGGTCCTCGCCTCAGCGAGGCCGCCAAGCAGGGCGTGAGAGAGGCCGGCGGTGTCGGGCTCACCTTTGCCACCATCGCGGTGTCGGATGGCATCTCGATGGGACACGAGGGGATGCGGGCGTCGCTGGTGTCCCGTGAGGTCATTGCCGACTCGGTCGAGTTGATGATGCACGCCGAGCGTTTCGACGCCATGGTCTCGATCGCCGGCTGCGACAAGTCGCTGCCCGGGATGCTGATGGCGGCGGCCCGCCACAACCTCCCCTCGGTGTTCCTCTATGGCGGCTCGAGCCTTCCCGGGCACCTCGACGGCAAGGACATCTCCATCGTCGATGTCTTCGAGGGCATCGGAGCCCTGGCGGAGGGGAAGATCGACGAGGGCCGCCTCCTCGCCATCGAGCGGGCCGCCTGCCCCGGGATCGGCTCCTGCGCGGGCATGTTCACCGCCAACACCATGGCGTCGTCGGGTGAGGCGCTCGGTATGTCGCTGCCGGGGAGCGCCAGCGTCCCTGCCGCCGATTCCCGCCTCGACGAGTACGCGACGCGTTCCGGGCTGGCGGCGATGGCGCTGCTCGATGCCGGGATCCGTCCTCGCGACATCATGACCCGCGCCGCGTTCGAGAACGCCATCACCCTCGTGATGGCCCTCGGTGGCTCCACCAACGCCGTGCTCCACCTGCTCGCCATCGCCCACGAAGCCGGGGCCGGCATCACGCTGGAGGACTTCGACCGGATCGGGCGGCGCACCCCGCACCTCGGGGACCTCAAGCCGTTCGGCCACTATCACATGGTCGACCTCGACCGCATCGGTGGCGTTCCGGTCGTGCTGCGGGCGCTGCTCGACGCCGGTCTGCTGCACGGCGACGCCCTCACCGTCACCGGCAAGACGATGGCGGAGAACCTCGAGGGGGTCGAGT
>CAZQUB010000234.1:0-2505 GCA_964596225.1 uncultured Acidimicrobiaceae bacterium | reverse complement strand
CCTTGGAGAGGATCTGCTCGCGGGACCACACCCGGCCCGGGTTCTCGACGAAGAAGCGCAGCAGCTCGTACTCCATGTAGGTGAGGTCGCGGGGGACGCCGTCGACGGTCGCTTGGTAGGTGGCGGTGTTGAGCACCAGGTCGTGGAACCGCAACGTCTCCTCGGTCGGTTCGCCGTCCGCCGGGGTTCCCAGCCTCCCCAGCCGGACGTGGAGTTCGTCGGGGTCGATCGGCGTCAGCAGGAAGTCGTCGAAGCCGGTCTCCTCCAGGATGTCCTCGGTGTGGGTGCGGTCGAAGACCAGCAGCACCGGGACCGCGTGGTCGGCCCGGATCTTGCGTGAGGTGGCGAGGGCGATGCCGACGTCGTCGGTGATCTCCACCACCGCCACCCCCCACCCCGCCTGCGGCCGCTTGTCGGTCAGGTTCGTCACCGAGTCGATCGGAACCGGCCGGTGTCCCGCCTTGATGATGGCCGCGGTGAGAGAGGCCGAAGGCGAAGCCGGGTAGATCGGCACGTACATGGTCACAACACCGGGAGGTACTCGGCGAGTTCGTAGTCCGAGACGTGGTGTTCGTAGCGTTCCCACTCCGAGCGCTTGTTGCGCAGGAACCACTCGAACACATGCTCACCCAGCGCCTCTCGCACCAGGTCGGACTGCTCCATCACCGAGATCGCGGATGCGAGGTTGGTGGGCAGGCGCCGGATTCCTGCGGCCTGACGCTCCTTGCGGGTCATCTCGAACACGTTGTCGTTGGTCGGCTCGGGGATCTCGTAGTCGTTCTCGATTCCGGCGAGCCCCGCCGCCAGGAGTACCGAGAACACCAGGTAAGGATTGCAGGCCGGATCGGGAGAGCGGTATTCGATCCGGGTCGATGAGGGTTTGCCGGGCTTGGCCATCGGGACCAGCACCAGCGCCGACTGGTTGTTGCGCCCCCAGCTCTGGTAGATGGGGGCGTCGAACCCGGCCACGAGGCGCTTGTAGGAGTTGACCCACTGGTTGGTGACCGCGGTGATCTCCCCGGCGTGGCGGAGGAGCCCGGCGATGAAGCTGCGGCCGGTGGCGGACAGGCCGATGGGGTCGCTCTCGTCGTGGAAGGCGTTGTCGTCACCCTGGAACAACGAGAGGTGGAGGTGGAGGCCGCTGCCGTCGTGATGTTCGAGCGGCTTCGGCATGAAGGTGGCGTAGATGTCGTGTTCCATCGCCACCTCCTTGACCGCGAGGCGGGTGGTGACGAGGTTGTCGGCCATGGAGAGGGCGTCGGTGTACCGGAGGTCGAGTTCGTGCTGGCTGGGGGACACCTCGTGGTGGGAGGACTCCACGGGGATGCCGAGCTGTTCGAGGGCCATGATGGTGCGGCGCCGGTATTCCTGGGCGACGTCGAGCGGGGTGAGGTCGAAGTAGCCGCCCCGGTCGAGGACCTGCGGGTTGGGGCCGGAGTCGGCGAAGTAGAAGAACTCGACCTCGGGCCCGACGAAGAACGTGTAGCCGAGGTCGGCCGCCTTCTGCAGATTGCGCTCGAGCACCCAGCGGGGATCCCCCTCGAAACGTTTCCCGTCCGGAGTGACGATGTCGCAGAACATGCGGGCGACGCCGGCGTCTCCGCTCCGCCACGGCAGGATCTGAAAGGTGGTCGGGTCCGGCTTGGCCAGCATGTCGGCCTCCTGGAGCCGGGAGAAGCCGTCGATGGACGACCCATCGAACCGCATGCCTTCATCGAAGGCCGTCTCCAGTTCCGCCGGGGTGATGGCGAACGACTTGAGGGTGCCCAAGATGTCGGTGAACCACAGCCGCACGAACCGGATGCCCCGCTCCTCCACGGACCTCAGTACGTACTGCTCTTGTCTGCCCATCGCTGTGTGCACCTCCTGCGCCGGATCATGGTACGTCACCTTGCTTGACGGGAACAGTTGACGGTACGGTCCGAAACACAACGTTCACACTCCGGCAACGCCGGTGTAATGCGCCGCTGTGAGTGTGACCGCCGCGTGCCGAGGAGGCAGCGCAGTTTTCGCGTTGAACGGCTCGCACGACCGTGCAGCCACGCAGGGAAAGAGAGTATCTATGCCGTACCGGGCGGAATACATCTGGATCGACGGGCAGAAGCCGACGGCCAAGTTGCGGTCCAAGACCAAGATCGTTCCCGATGGTGAGGCTCCTCCCATCTGGGGCTTCGACGGTTCGAGCACCGAGCAGGCCCCGGGCAGCAATTCGGACTGTGTGTTGCGGCCGGTGATGGTCCTGCCGGATCCGATCCGCGGCGGGGACGACAAGCTGGTGATGAACGAGGTGCTGCTCACCGACATGACGCCGCACCCGTCGAACACACGGGCCAAGTGCGCCGAGATCTTCGAGCGCTACAAGGATCACCTGCCGTTGTTCGGGATCGAGCAGGAGTACACGTTCTTCAAGGACGGCCGTCCCCACGGCTGGCCGCTGGGTGGCTTCCCGGCGCCGCAGGGCGGCTACTACTGCGGGGTGGGCGCCGACGAGATCTGGGGCCGGGA
>CAZQUB010000233.1:0-2510 GCA_964596225.1 uncultured Acidimicrobiaceae bacterium | reverse complement strand
CCGCAAAACCGTGGTCTGGAGCCCTGGGTTGGGAGCAGCGGTCAGACGCCGCGGTCAGACGCCGCGGTTGGCCATGATGGCGGCGTCGTAGGGCTCGATCATGATGCACTCGCCGGGGCATTCCTCGGCGGCCTCGACCACCGCATCGATGATGTCGTCGGGAACCCGGGCGACACCCCGTGCCCCATCCGGCCCGTGACCCTCACCCTCGGCGCCGTCGAACACAGTGGTCGTCCCGAAGAAGGAGGCCTCCTCCTTCACGACCCAGAGTCCGTCGTCGCGACCGAGGAACACGTCCGGTGCGATCTCCTCGCAGATGCCGTCACCGGTGCAGAGATCCTGATCGATCCACACCATCAGCTTCGTCGCGTCCATGGGTACTCCGTATCGGGTCGCGGTCTCGCCCCTGATGATAGAACCCGAACACCCGGTAGCCTGACAGCCGCCGTGGGGCCGGGTGTGGCTCCGCCGAGAACGTCCTGGGAACCTGACCGCCCTCTCGCTGCGTTGGTTCTGCGGGAACGTGGGATATGCTGCCGCGCACCGATCGAGGAAGTAGATGATCGACGAATCGACACTGGGCGATCTGGTGCGAGAGCGCCGCCTGGCCGCGGGGTACTCCCTCGGCCAGCTCGCCAGCAAGGTAGGCCGCACCGCCGCCGTGGTCCGTGAGTGGGAGCGGGGGGAGGGGTACCCCGACCCCGATCTGGTGGAACGCCTCGCCGAGACGCTCGAAATCGACCTCGGTGAGATCGCCGCCATGCTCCCGGCGCCCGCACCCTCCCCGGCGCCCGCACCCGACCCGGTCGCTCCCGCACCGGAGCGCGCCACGAGCCGGCAAGCCGCACCCGAAGCGCCCGCGGACGCCGCCCCGGCCGATGCCGACGACGCGGTACCGCAGATGGGCGACGACCTCGACCTGGATGACCTGTGGGCAGAGGCCGACACCGACCTCGACATCGACGTCGCCGCGGTCCCCGAGGCCGACGAAACCCCGGCCGGCGCCCCGGCAGGGGTCCCGGTCCTCGACCTCGCCGATGCCCCCACCGAAGCCATCTTCCCGCCGGCCGGTGCCGCCTTCCCCGTTCCGCAGACGGAGGTGGCGGTTCCGGCGAACACCATCACGATCCCGCCGCGGCGTCCGATGCCCTGGGACGCCTGGCTCAACCCCTTCCGCGCCTTGTTCGATCCGAAGAGGCGCTGGCTCTACTGGATCAGGGCGGTGCTCACCATCGCCGTGTTCGTCGTGCTCCTCATGGTTCTGGCGTGGGCGGTCAAGGAGTTGTTCTCGGCCCTCTCCGAACTCCTCGACTCGATCGAGCCGACCGACACCACCGAACAGGTGATCGGGCTCGTCATCGGTGGGCTCGCCGTCTGACTCAGCCCACCATGGCGCGCATCAGCAGCGTGACCGCGGCGACGGTCGCCACGGTGAGGATCCCCCGCCGCATCCAGACCCCCTCGAAACGGGCGGTGAGGCGGGAACTCAGGGCGAGGCCGGCCAGCATCGCAGGGAAGAGGAGCGCCGCGATGATCAGGTCATCGCCGGTGATCTTGCCGGCGAGTACCCGCGTCGTCACCGTGATGACGATGCCGATGGAGAAGACGACGGCGAGTGACGAGCGGGTCTCGGCACCGTCGGAATCCTTGTAGAGCAGCGCCACCGGCGGGCCGCCGATCGACGCCACCAGCGCCATCACCCCGGAGAGAATGCCGGTGCCGAAGAGGCTCACCGGGGTGCGGGGCACGCTGCGGCCGGTGGCGATGACCGCCACCGCGATCAACACCGCCACCGCGATCAGGGCATCGAGGGTGCGGACCGTCGCGATCACCAGGAGGCCGACCCCGAGGACCGATCCCGGGATGCGGCCGGCGACGATCCACGGGATGCCGGTCCGGTCGATGTGACCGTGTTCTCGCCACGCCATGAGCAGTGTCATCGGGAAGACGACGAGGAGCTGGGGGACCGGGGCCAGCACCGGGTTCACCAGCGTCAGGAGCGGCACCGAGACGACCCCGAAGCCGATCCCGATGGTGCCCTGCACCACGGCCGCGAACAGGCTCACCCCGAGGGCGATGACGAGTTGCAGGATCGATACCGGCACGGCGGGCTCGTTTCCACGGTGGAGGGTAGGGGCACCTGTTGGGGCGCGGGAACCGCCGTCGGTGCGTGCCCTGAGTATCGCAGGTCCCCGAAATCAGGCCGAAAAGGGGCAAAAAGTAAAAAGTCAGACAAAAAGTGCGTGACTTTCCGACTATGGGACCGCTACAGTGCCCAACGCCCCGAGGCTCCGGGGTATGTCCGCCGACCCATGCCGACACAGTGACAACGCATCGCCCACAACCGAAGCGCCCGGGCCGCCGGCTCCGGCTCCCACTCCTGCTGGGGGCGGCTGCCCTCGTGCTGGCGTCGTGTTCGGGATCCGGGGCTCAGACCTCCCTCGATCCCAAAGGCCCGATGTCGCGGGACATCAACAACCTGTGGCAGGTCGTCTTCGTCATCGCCGCCG
>CAZQUB010000232.1:0-2516 GCA_964596225.1 uncultured Acidimicrobiaceae bacterium | reverse complement strand
GCGCCCCGCCGAGGCGGAGCATGGCGCCGGGCACGTCCTCCAGGTACCAGGCGAAATCCTCCGATCCGAGGCTCTGATGGGTGGCGACCACCTGCTCGGGCCCGAGGCAGTCCCGGGCGGCGTCGCCCATGATGCGCACCACCTCCGGGTCGTTGACCACGGGCGGTGAGCCGGGCAGGTACTCGACCTCGCAGCCGGCCCCGAACGGGGTCACCAGGTCGGTGACGATGCCTTCGATCAGCTTCGGCATGGATCGCCACAGCTCCAGGTCGAGCATGCGCACCGTCCCGCCGAGTTCGACGTGGCTGGGGATGACGTTCTCGGCCGAGCCCCCCGCGATGCGGCCGAATACGACGAGTACTGTCTGGCGGGGGTCGATCCGCTGTCGGACGAGGTCGGGGAGGTCGATGACGACCCGGGCGGCCACGTGCAGCAGGTTGACGGTCTGATGGGGCCGGGAGGTGTGGCCGCCGGGGCCGGAGAGGCGCACCACCAGCCGGTCCGACGCGCCGGTGATGCCGCCCTCGCGCACCCCGAGCTTGCCGGCGGCGAGCGCCGGATCGATGTGGAAGGCGGTGAGGGACGACAGGCCGTGGTGGACGCCTTCGGCCCGCATCATGGTGGCGCCGCCCGGGATGGTCTCCTCCGCCGGTTGGAAGATGAGCCGCACCCGGCCGGGGAGGTCGTCGAGCTGGGCCAGGCACCAGGCGATGCCGGTGGCGATGGCGAGGTGGACGTCGTGGCCGCAGGCGTGCATCACGCCGGGGACGGTCGACTGGTAGGCGGGGGAGGCCTCCTCCAGGATGGGGAGGGCGTCGAGGTCGGCTCGAAACCCGACCGCCTTGTCCCCGGTGCCGATGTCGACGGTGAGCCCGGTGCCGCCGGGCCGCAGCGCCGGCTCGAGGCCCCACTCCCGCAGCATGTCGGCGACGACGCGGGTGGTGCGCAGCTCGGCCCAACCCACCTCGGGGTGGCGGTGCACGTCGCGGCGCAGCTCGATCATGCGGGGGGCGATCTCGGCTGCCAGACGCGCCAACATGGTGGTTCGGGACGGCATGCGGCGAGTGTAGTGATCTGCGGTGACGCCGCTCCCGCAGCCGGTCCGGCCGGTCGCGTCGGGGCGGCGCCGCTAGGTTTGAGCCACCACACGTGGGAGGTGAGGGTTGAGTCGGCATCGGCCGGCGTTCACGATCGGGATCGAGGAGGAGTACCTCATCGTCGACCGGGAGACCCGTGACCTGGTCCGTGACCTGCCCGACGGGCTCCTCAGGGACTGTGAGGACATCATCGGTGGCCAGGTCAGCCCCGAGTTTCTCCGATCCCAGATCGAGATCGGGACCAAGGTGAGCCAGAACATCGGGGAGGCGCGGGACGATCTCGCCTCGCTGCGCCGGGCCGTCGCCGACGTCTGTGACCGCTACGGGCTGGCGCCGATTTCGGCCTCGACCCACCCCTTCGCGGTGTGGGAGCGCCAGCAGCACACCGACCGGGAGCGCTACAACCTGCTCGCCGAGGCGTTGGGCGGCGTGGTGCGGCGGCTCCTCATCTGCGGCATGCACGTCCACGTCGGCATCGAGGACCCGGACCTCCGCATCGACCTCATGAACCAGGTCGTCTACTTCATGCCCCACCTGCTGGCCCTCACCACCTCCTCGCCGTTCTGGCAGGGCAAGCAGTCGGGGCTGATGAGCTACCGCACGTCGGTGTTCCGGGCGGTGCCCCGCACCGGGCTCCCCGGCGAGTTCACGAGCTGGGCCGACTACCAGCGCCACGTGGCGGTGCTCACCGGAGCCGGGGTGATCGAGGACGCCACCCGGATCTGGTGGGACATCCGGCCCAGCGCCCGCTACCCGACCCTGGAGATGCGCAGCACCGACATCTGCACCCGGATCGACGACGCGGTCTCGGTGGCCGCCATGTACGTCTCCCTGCTGGCGATGCTGTACCGGAAACGGCTCGGCAATCAGCGCTGGCGCCGCTACTCGCCGCTGCTGATCGACGAGAACGTATGGCGGGCGCAGCGCTACGGCATCGACGAGGCCCTCATCGACTTCGGGCGTGGCGAGCTGGTGGCGTTCCCGGAGCTGCTGATGGAGATGATCGAGCTGGTGCAGCGGGACGCCGCCGAGCTGGGCTGCCTCGACGAGGTGCTCCACACCCGCACCATCCTGGATCGCGGCACCAGTGCCCACCGTCAGCTCGCCATCTACGGCGAAGCCCTCGACGCCGGCGCGTCCGAGCACGACGCTCTCGTCGCTGTCGTCGACCATCTCATCGAGGAGACACTGGAAGGCGTGTGAGGACCGCACCCTGACGGAGTCCTCCTAACCTGACCGCATGCACACCCTCCGTATCGCCGGAGCCCAGGTCGACGTCACCGTGGGAGACATCGACGGCAACGTCGACCGCATCCTGGCGGCGATGCGCTGGGCGGAGGAGGCCGGGGCGGACGTGCTGCTGCTGCCGGAGCTGGCGGTGACCGGGTACCCGCCCGAGGACCTGCTGCTGCGGGACGA
>CAZQUB010000231.1:0-2534 GCA_964596225.1 uncultured Acidimicrobiaceae bacterium | reverse complement strand
AAGAACCTGGTCGACATCATCCTCACCAACAACGGATTCCGGGTGCACAACCTGGGGATCAAGGTGGCGATCAACGAGATGATCGAAGCGTTCGAGAAGGAGGGGGCGGACGCCATCGGCATGAGCGGGCTGCTGGTGAAGAGCACCCTGGTGATGCGTGACAACCTCGAGGAACTGGAGCGTCGCGGCCTCGGCCACGTCCCGGTGCTGCTGGGCGGGGCGGCCCTCACCCGCAGCTACGTCGAGGACGACCTCCGCGCCCGCTACCCGGGCCGCCTCTACTACGGCAAGGACGCCTTCGCCGGGCTCGACGCCATGCGCCACCTCACCGAGCAGGGACCGGCCCCGACCCAGCCGGCTCGGATCCGGGTCCCTCGCGAACCCGCCGTCCCGGCGCCGCAGCCCGCGGTCCCGGCCCGCGCCCCGTCAGTGGCCGAGGTGGAGGTCCCGCCGCCGCCGTTCCTGGGACGGCGGGTGGTCAAGGGCATCTCCCTCGACGAGATCGCCGGGTTCGTCAACGAGACCGCCCTGTTCCGCAACCAATGGCAGTTCCGTCCCGAGCGGGGTGAGGGCGACGGCGCGTTCCGGGAACGGCTCCGGGTGGTGCTGCGCGACCAGCTGGCGCTGGCCCGCACCGCCGACCTGCTGGTGCCACAGGTGGTGTACGGCTACTTCCCCGCCAACGCCGACGGCGACGACCTCGTCATCTGGGAGGACGACGAGCGGGGGGCGGTGCGAGCCCGGTTCCCCTTCCCCCGCCAGCAGCAGGACCCGTGGCTGTGCATCGCCGACTTCTTCCGGCCGGTCACCGGACCGCTCGACGTCGCCGCCTTCCACATCGTGACGATGGGGCCCCGGATCTCGGAGCGGACCGCCGAACTGTTCGCCGCCGACCGCTACCAGGACTACCTGCTCTTGCACGGGCTCGGGGTGGAGATGACCGAGGCGCTCGCCGAGTACTGGCACGCCCGGGTCCGGGCCGAATGGGGCTTCGGCGACGAGGACGATCCCACCGTCCCCGGGCTGTTCCGGCAGAGGTTCCGGGGCGGCCGCTACTCGTGGGGCTACCCGGCATGCCCCGACCTGGAGGACAACGCCACCGTGGCCGACCTGCTGGAGGCGGACGCGCTCGGGATCGACGTCGGTCCCCACACCGGGTACCAGTACCAGCCGGAGCAGACGACCTCGGCGCTCATCTGCCACCACCCGCAGGCGAAGTACTTCATCGCCCGCTCGCGGCGGCAGGCGCGGGACGCCGCCGAAGCCGGCGAGTGAGAGGCCGGCCGGGCACCCTCCCCCCTCAGTCGTTCACCTCGGGCCGGAACAGCTCGTCGTGGACCCGGAGGGCGTAGCGGTCGGTCATGCCGGCCACGTAGTCGAGCACCTGGGTGAGGGGTGGCGCCTCCCCGTGGCGGTAGCTGGCCGGGATCTCCTCGGGATGGCCGAGGAAATGGTCGACCAGTTCGTGGACCATGGCGGTGACCCGTTGTCGTTGCGGCTCGGTCCCGGGGCGCAGGTACACCCGGGAGAACATGAAGGCGCGGCTCTCGTGCATGACGTCGAGCACCCCGGGGTCCATGGCGATGGCTCCCACCCGGAGGGACTCGTCGACCACCGCCGTGATCATGGCCGCGATCCATTCGCTCCCGGGGTCTCCGAACGTGGCGCGGGCCTGGGCGGGGAGGTCTTCCGGGGTGATCACGTGGGCCCGGATGGCGTCCTCGACGTCGTGGGAGAGGTAGGCGATGCGGTCGGCGAACCGGCACACCGCCCCTTCGAGGGTGCCGGGCGGTTCGGGGACCTTCCAGGAGTGGGCCCGGATGCCGTCGAGGACTTCCCAGGTGAGGTTGCTCGGCTCCAGCACCTCGAAGATCCGCACCCCCTGCTCGGAGTGGAGCCACTCGCCCTCCACGTAGTCGCTGAGGGCGTCCTCCCCGGTGTGGCCGAAGGGGGAGTGGCCGACGTCGTGGCCGAGGCAGATCGCCTCGGTGAGGTCCTCGTTGAGGGAGAGGGCACGGGCGATGGAGCGGCCGATCTGGGTCACCTGGAGAGTGTGGGTGAGCCGGGTGACGAAATGGTCTCCCTCGGGGTTGATGAACACCTGCGTCTTGTGCTTGAGGCGGCGGAACGCCTTGGAGTGGAGGATGCGGTCGCGGTCCCGCTCGAAGCACGTCCGGTACTCGTCGGGTTCCTCGGGGAGGCGGCGCCCCCGTGAGGCGGACGCCAAGGTGGCATCGGGGGCCAGCAACTCCCGTTCCTGGAGCTCACGGGCCTCCCGGGTCAGGCGGCGCATCGTGATCAGAGGACGCCGACGGCGGCCGGTTCCTCGAACAGCTCGGTCGGGCCTTCCTTGCCCGCCTTGCCGGTGATGATGCGGCGCCGGATCATCGACGACACGGTGTCGATGATGAGCACCACGACGATGGTGACCAGCAGCACCGTGCCGGCGGCCCGGAAGTTGCGGAACCGGAGCTGGCTCACCAGCTCGGCGCCGACGCCGCCGGCGCCGATGACGCCGAGGAAGGCGGAGACCC
>CAZQUB010000230.1:0-2554 GCA_964596225.1 uncultured Acidimicrobiaceae bacterium | reverse complement strand
GGGCGGCGGCGAGGTCGGCGGTGGTGAAGGGATCCGGGAGTCCGTCCGGGAGCAGGGCGGCGAGGTCGGCGGGGCCGGTGAGGGGGACGCCGTCGACGACGCCCACGAGGTGCCGCTCCTCGACCACCCAGCCCTTGCGCCGCCAGGCACGGGTGGGATCGTGGCGGCGCCGCTCCTCGGCCAGGACCAGCAGCACCTCGAGATCGAGGCCGGGGTGGGCGACGAGGGCCGGAAAGCTCACCAGCTCGGCGAACACGTCCACCACGGTGCCATGTTTCGGGGAACGACGCCGGCCCAGTTCGGTCCCGTCAGCGTCGATCCGGACGATCCACTTCTCCACCGGGATCGGATGCACGATGCGCACCCGATGCCCGAGATCGAGCAGCGTGGTGAGCTTGCGCTTCATCGACGAGAACCCGCTGGTCTGGATCTCGATGAGGAGATCGTCGCGCACCAGGTCGATGACGAACCCGTCGACCGGCACCTCCACCCGGTCACCGTCCTCGGCGTACCAGCGCTTCAGCGAGGCATGAAGCGGCTTCTCCCGGAGGGTGCCGACATGCGGCGGGACGGCAGGCATGGCGCCGATGGTATGGCGGCCGGGCGGCGAGGCGGTGGATCTCGGGAGAAGGCGGGGATGGTGCCGATGGCGCCGCCACCCAGACTGGCGGGGCGTGCTCAGTCGGCGGCGAAGAGCTGGAGCGGGCCGGGGTCGACGCTGAATGGCGGTGGCCAGACTCCGATGCGAATCCCGGGCGTGTCGATCACCACGAACGGGATGGTTCCTCTGACCTGATCGAAGTCCGCCCGAGTCCACGTGACGCCGTCGGCGGACGACCATATCGCCGGGAGACCTTCGGGACGGCCGCGTCTCGCGTCGAAGTCGAGACCGGCCGCCCATATCGAGCCGCCGGCCGTGGTGAGTGTCTCGGCAGCCATGGACGCCACCGCCGGGTCGGTTTCCTCAGACGGTGACGGCGAGAGGCTCCACGCGATCCCGTCGGGCGAGGTCCACGCCGTCATCAGGCCGGTCTTGAAGAGGGCGCCGACGGTGACGTACCCGGTGCCGATCGCCATCACGTCGAGCATGGAACTGTCGTCGAAGTCGGCGTTGCGGGGGGTGACCCGGGTCCAATCGAGGCCGTTGGGCGAAGTGAACACCGCCGCGGTGGGCACGAACTCGCCGCCGGGAGACGCTCCGACCGCGAGGAGGCCGGACCCACCTTCGATGACCGCCGAGACGGTCGAGCTGTCGAACAGGGCGGCGGAGTCGGCGGGTCCCTCCTCCCATGTCACGCCATCGGTGGTCGTCACCAGGGTGGCGATCCGGCTCTCGTTTTCGGCGGCGCGTGAGGAGAGCAGGGTGACCCGGTCGTCGTCGGGCGAGACGAAGACGGCGGACACGGTCCCGAGGCGGTCGGTGAAGCCGGAGCCGAAGTCGTCGGACAGGTCGAGCTGTTCCCAACCGGCACCATCCTCCGAGTGGAGCAGCTTCTGGGCGCCCTCTGTCTTGGCGTAGTAGCCGAATGCCGAAGCCTCGATGTCGGTGACGCATGCCACGTCGCCGGGGCCCTGGGCACGCTGCCATGTGGAGCCATCGTCGGACCACCACAGCGGGAATCCGCCATCTGAGTTCCGGCAGCCGCCGAGCACGAATCGGCCGTTGCCGGCAGCGCCGGTGTTGATCGTCGCGGTTCCGAAGATCTCGGTTTCGACTTCGAGCCTTCCCCACCCTTCCAGCGGCTCGGGTGTGGCCTCGGGAGCGGTCGTGGACGGGGTCGCCTCCGAGGCAGGAGTGGTCGTCGGTTCCGTGGTCGGCGACCTGGTTGTCGGCGGTGGGGTCTCGCTGGTGCAGGCCGCAACGCTCACGACGAGAGCGGTTATCACAGCGAGACGTTTCATGCCCTCATTCTGCCAGGCATCACGATGTCTGCCACTCGGGTGGCGTCACCCGCTCTGCCGCAGGTCGCGGCGCTCGAACAGCACGACACCGAGGAACGTCAGCGCGATCGCGAGGCCGGCGAGCAGCGCGGCGTGACCCCACGCCATCCCATTGAGGAGCGGATCGCTTCCCAGGTAGTAATGGAACGGCGAGATCCGGGCCCACGCCTCCGTGCTCGTGTTGAGCGGCAGGAACCCGTTCAAAACGAACAGCACCACGGCGACACCGACCGTGCCGTAGGCGGTGATCTGGGTACGTCCCGTCGCCCCGCCGATCGTGAGCGCCAGACCGCCGAACGCCAGACCGACCAGGGCCGCGAGCAGGCTCGTCGCCGCGATGTGGCCCATGTTCATCCCGAGCCCGCCCAGCAGCGATCCCGCCGCGGTGCCGAAGAACGCCCCGGCAGCGATGATCACGGCGTAGAGCACCATCACCCATGCCTTCTGCAGCACCAGCGACGAACGCCGGACCGGGTTGGCGAGCAGCAACCCCATCGTGTTGCGCTTCTCCTCCCCGGCCATCGCCCCGGTGGCGATGGCGACGGTGGCCACCATGATGCCTGCCGGGATCATGAGACCGAACATCTCGATGCGGTAGAAGCCCTCGGGGGTG
>CAZQUB010000229.1:0-2562 GCA_964596225.1 uncultured Acidimicrobiaceae bacterium | reverse complement strand
CTCGCCTTCGACGAACTCGACGACCCGGGGGTGGTCGCCACCAGCGCCTGGGTGTGGCGCGGTTTCGGATTCACGGTCCCGGCCGAACTGCCCGGACCCGGCGTCCCCGGGTGCAGTGACGTCGACCACGACGGCGCCTCCGATCCCGTCCTCACCCGGGAATGACGGCGCGGGACACGGGATCCGGCACAGGCGGGCCTGTTGGTGGCATGATGGGACGGCGGTCGCGTCCGGCGGCCACGACCCGGGGGTTGCCATGAGATCCGTCCGGATAGTGTTTCTCGCCCTGCTCCTCCTCGCTTCCGCCTGCACGCACGACGGGGCCGAGGAAACCACGACGTCGGGCGAGACGTCCACTACGACCAGTGCCACCGATACGACAGCGACGACGAGCAGCACGACGGCCACCATCCCGCCGGCCGATACCGGCCTGGCAGGGGCGCCGCGCCAGCTGCCCGCCTTCGCCGCCTTCAAGGCGATCCCGCTGCGCAGCGAGACGTCGCCCACGCTCGATTTCGCTCTTCCCACCAGCCTGAGCGGCGTCGTCATGCCGTACTGGCTGGAGCTGAGCCCGGCCACCGAGGCCAAGCTGCTCGCCGACGGGGCGGCGGTCGAGCCCGCCGACATCCTCCAGTTCCAGGACGCCTACTCCAGCTTCAGCTACGGCCACGAGGTGTTCTTCGTCACCACCGACGTCGGGTACCACTTCATGCACCTCGCCTTCTCCAAGGCGCTGCGCGACCTCGAGCAGTACACCCTGCTTCCCATCCTGGAGGATCTCGTCTCCGGCCTGGTGACGGCGACGCGGGCGCAACGCGACGACCTCGCCGGCACGAACCTGGCGGACCAGGCCGACCGGGCCGCCCAGTACATGGAGGCGGCGGCGGGACTCCTCGGTCTCGACGTGGGACCGATCGGCCCCCTGGCCGAGGAGGAGATCGCTCTCGCCCTCGCCGCCACCGAGCTGACCGCATCCCCCACCGTCGGGGTCGGCGAGTGCAACCCGATGGTGTCGGTGGCGAGTTGCACCGACTACTCGCAGTTCAAGCCGCGCGGCCACTACACCCGCAACGAGGATCTGGAGCGCTACTTCCGGGCGATGTCGCTGCTGGGCCAGGCGGCCTTCCCCGTCCAGGAGCCGGAGGCGATGCAGGTGAGTGCCCTCGTCGCCCGGCCCTTGCTCGCCGACCCGAGCCTGGAGGAGGACTGGCGGTTGATCTACGAGCCGACCGCCTTCCTGGTGGGGATGGCCGACGACTACACCCTTCAGGAGCTGGCAGGCGCCGCCGATGCCGCCGCTCCCGGCTGGAGGGCAGACCCTGCGCTCCTCACCACCGCGGCGGCGGACCAGGCCGCGGCCGGCCTCATCGCCACCCGCCCGGTCGGCATCGATCCCGAGGCGGCCTCGGTCCGGGTGATGGGGGCTCGTTTCGTGATCGACTCGTACGTCTTCGACCAGCTTCGCTGGCCCAACGTCGGCACCGAGGATCATATGCGGACCTACACCTCCCCCCTCGACCTGGTGGCCGCCCTCGGCTCCACGCTCGGCTACGACCTCCTCGAGGAGCAGGATCTGACGGACTACCTGCACTTCGACGAGCAGTTCGCGCTGATGCAGGACCTCCTCGCCAACCGCAGCGCCGATGACTGGGCGTCCACCGTCTACGACGCCTGGCTCTACGCCCTCGAACCGGTGTGGGCAAATCACGATGCCGGCTACCCGGCGTTCATGCAGACCGACACCTGGGTCGCCAAGGACCTCCAGTCGGGACTCGGCTCGTACGCCGAGCTGAAGCACGACACGATCCTCTACGCCAAGCAGTCCTTCGCCGCCGAAGGCGGGGACGAACCCCCCGCGGTGCCGCCTCGCCACTGGGTGGAGCCCAACCCGGTCGCCTTCGAGCGGATGGCGGCGGCGGTCCGCCTCCTCCAAGACGGTCTCACCGATCGGGGCCTGATCGGTCCCGGCGACGACATGAGCGGCATGCTCGACGATGTCGGGACCATGCTGGAGCGGTTCGGGCGTATCGCCGACGACGAGCTGGCGGGTCTCACCATCTCGCAGGAGGACAACGACTGGCTGGAGGCGATCGGGTCGGTGCTGGAGGGACTGTGGGTGGAGACCTCCGACTGGGACGCCGACCTGGGATCGCCCTCCGCCGATGACACCAACGGCGCCATCGTGGCCGACATCATGCGCAGTACGCTCGCCTACCTGGAGATCGGCACCGGCCACGTCGATCGCCTCTACGTGCTGGTGCCCAACGACGCCGGCCAGATGCAGCTCGCGGTGGGCGGGGTGTACTCGTACTACGAGTTCTGGCGGGAGGAGGACTTGGGGCGCCTCAACGACGACGAGTGGCGGGAGTTGCTCGACACCGATCCTCCCGACCGTCCCATCTGGGAGGACGCCTTCCTCGTCGGTGCAAGCCAGGCCGCGCCGTCGGCCGCGCTCCTCTGTGCCGACCTTGCCGCCGACGGCTACGACTACGCGTCCGCGGTGGGGTACTGGGTGGAGGAGGGCCGGCCCGACCGGATGGACGCCGACCTCAACGGCATCCC
>CAZQUB010000228.1:0-2565 GCA_964596225.1 uncultured Acidimicrobiaceae bacterium | reverse complement strand
GTGGTGTCGGCGACCGCCATACCCCCGATCGCCACCACACCGGCCAGCACCACCAGCGCCACCAGCCACCGGGTGACGAGCGCGGCCTCCACGCGGCCATCACTGTGACGTCGGTTGTTCAAGGGGGACCCCCTTCGGTCGTGTGTCGTGCGGGCCGGTGGCCCTGTTCCTCCTCCCACCGGGACGGCAGTGTCCCGACCGGCGGGTCGGTGCCGTGGATCGAAGAGGCAGGACGGCTCGGAGCCCGCCCGCCGCATCCTGACCCGCGGCACGCGCTGCCTTGCACTGGGGGGGACTGTACCGGGTCGGTCCGCCCACCCTGGAATTTCCGACCGTGGTTACGCGCCGCCGAGACGGAGGGCGCCGCCGGCGCCGGCCGGGACCGCCGGTCGATGCGGTGGGATCGGGGCCATCTCCCGGAACCCGGCCTCCGGCGCCGGGCGCCGGTCGGGCTCGCCCCGGTTGGGCCACAGCGCCATCGCCCGCTCCGCCATGGCGGTGATGGTGAGCGCCGGGTTGACCCCGAGGTTGGCGGGCACCACCGAGCCGTCGACGACATGGAGACCCGGGTGGCCGAACACCCGGTGGTAGGGATCGACCACCCCGCCGGCGGGGGACGCCCCGAGGCAGGCTCCGCCGATGATGTGCGCCGTGGTCGGCACGTTGAGGAGGACCTCGTTGACGGCCGACTGCGGGATGCCGTCCATGGCCGCGGCCGCGACCCGTGCCGCTTGGTTGGCGACCGGGATGTAGCTCGGGGTGGGACTGGTCTCGTCCTGGGAGGAGCGGAGCCGGGTCCCGAAGACGCCCCGCTTCAACACGACCCTCAACCTGTTGTCGAGGCTTTGCATCACCAGCAGGATCACGCTGCGCTCCGCCCAGCGCCGCACCGAGAGGGACCGCAGGAACGTGACGGGATGGCGGAGCACCACGCCGAGGAAGCGGAGCGGCCGGGGGAGGCGGCCGCCGCCGTCGGTGAGGGAGACGCCGAGGAGCCCCATGGCGTTGCTGCCGGCCGGGTACCGCACCGGCTCGATGTGGGTATGCGGCTCGGGATGGATCGAGGAGGTGATGGCGACCCCTTCGGAGTAGTCGACGGCGGTGGAGCGGGCGGTGGCGCCGAGCAGCGCCTCCGAGTTGGTGCGGACGTGGCGCCCGATCCGGTCGGAGAGGCGGGGGAGGCGCCCCTCGTCGCGGAGGCGGAGGAGAAGCCGGGTCGTGCCGAGAGCCCCGGCGGAGAACACGACGTGCTCGGCGGTGAAGCTGCGGCGCCGTTTCCGGAGCCAGGCGCCGGGCCGCTCCGTGGCGATCCGGTAGCCGCCGTCGACCGATTCGAGGTCGACGGCCTCCCGCTCGGGGTGCACCGTCGCCCCGGCCCGTTCCGCGAGGTACAGGTAGTTGCGGTCGAGGGTGTTCTTGGCGTCGTAGCGGCAGCCCACCATGCAACCGCCGCACTCGATGCAGCCGGTGCGCTCCGGACCGGCCCCTCCGAAGTAGGGATCGGCCGCGGTGGCGCCCGGGGTCCCGTAGTAGACCCCGACCGGGGCCGCCCGGTAGGTGTCGGCGACGCCGAAATGGGCGGCGACCTGCTGCATCACCCGGTCGGCCGGGGTCTCATGGGGCTGCTGCACGACGCCGAGCATGCGCTTCGCCTGGTCGTAGTAGGGGGCGAGCTCGCGCCGCCAGTCGGTGATGCCGCTCCACTGCTCGTCCAGGTAGAAGGCGTCGTGCGGTTCGTACAGGGTGTTGGCGTACACCAGGGAGCCGCCGCCGACGCCGGCCCCGGAGAGCACCAGCACGTCGTGGAGCAGGGTGAGGCGCTGGATGCCGCGCAGCCCGAGGCGGGGAAACCAGAGGAAGCGACGCAGATTCCAGTTGGTGGCCGGGTAGTCGCCGGGGCCGAAGCGGCGGCCCGACTCGAGCACCCCCACCCGGTACCCCTTCTCGGTGAGGCGCAGCGCAGTGACGCTGCCGCCGAAGCCGCTGCCGATGACGATCACGTCGTACTCGAAGCCGGACATCCGGCCGGATGGTAGGGGAGCGCTTCCCGTCGCGCCCGCCGGTTCAGTTGCAGACGTTGTAGCCGAGGTCGAGGGTGGTGCCGTCGGTGAACTCGGCGGTCATGGTGTAGCCGTTGCCGTAGGAGTAGTCGACCACGACGATGCCCCAGTGGGTGTCGTCACGGATCTCCGAGTTGGCGGCGGTGGTGGAGAACGGCGCCAGCGGGGCGCCTCCCGTCCCGGCGACGACCTGGCGCACCCCGGTCGGGTCGAAGGCGCCGGTGGCGTCCGTCGGGGCGAACACCTCCAGGTTGTGCATGTGCCCGTTGAAGATCAGGTCGACGCCGCCGGCGGCGCTCAGCTCGAAGATGCTCTGCATCCGGGAGTCCCCGGAGCTGGAGGAACGGACCGGCCGGTGCCAGACGGCGACGGTGCAGCGGGCGTCGTTGCTCGCCAGGTCCTGCTGGAGCCAGGCGTACTGGGCCGAGGTGGGCCCGGCGGCGATCTCGGAGTTGAGCATGATGAAGTGCCAGCCGTCGTGGTCGAACGAGTAGTAGGGCTCCTC
>CAZQUB010000227.1:0-2576 GCA_964596225.1 uncultured Acidimicrobiaceae bacterium | reverse complement strand
GTGAGCGCCACGCTCACCCAGAGCCGGTCCCGGAACATCTCCGGGCTGTGGCCCTCGTGCTTGTCGTGGCCCTCATGCCCGGCGTGGTCGCCGCCCGGCATGGCGTGCTCGCCCGGTCCGTGGTGCATCACCGCTCCAGATCCGCCCTGCGTTCCAAGTACTCGTCGCGGTCGATCTCACCACGGGCGTAGCGGGCGTCCAGGATCTCGAGGGCGCTGGTGCCGCGGTGTTCCGGTGGGGCACCGGGGCGCGATGCGGTCCACACCAGCCACACCACCAGGGTGACGAGCAGCGCGATGAAGAGGAAGGCAAAGAGCCCGATACCCCAACTCCAGCCGTCCACGTGGTGCCAGTACACGATGTCACTCCTCTCGCCGTCGTTGCTTCGATTCCCGATACCGGCACAGTCGAAACGTCGCCCCGGCTCGCTTTCATCCCATGAGGCGGCGGGGGCGGGAGCATCTCCTATCATCAGGGCAACGGCGATGGAGCTCGCCGCAACTGCCTCCGGGCTGATGGCTCCTGCCCCCGCAACCCACAACGGAGCCATGCCCCACAGTCCTTCCGCTCGCAGTACGCGCCCTCTCGCCCGCTTCCGCCGGCTCGCCGCTCCGGCCGCGGTGGCGGCCGGGGGCCTTGCCGGGTCCGCGGCGCGGGCCGGCGTCACCACCGCGTTCCCGAGTGTGCCCGCCGCATTCCCCACCGTCACACTCGCCCTCAACCTCGGAGGCTCGCTGCTGCTCGGCTACTACCTGGCCCGCCGCCAGCGTTCCGTCGCGGCGCGCTGGACCCTCCCGTTCTGGGCGATCGGGGTTCTCGGTTCGTTCACCACCTTCTCGGCGTTCAGCGTCGAAGTGGTGCGGCTCCTCGACGCCGGCGCGGCATGGCCGGCCGCCGGCTACGTGGCGGCGTCGACCCTCGGCGGGCTGGCCGCCGTCGTGCTCGGTCAGCGCCTCGGGAGGGTCGGCCGATGACGGTGCTGATCGCGTCCCTCACCGGCTCCCTCGGCGCCCTCGCCCGCTACTCGCTCTCCGGCGCAGTGCAGCAACGCAGCGACACCTCACTCCCGGTCGGGACTGCCGCCGTCAACCTGCTCGGCGCCCTCGCCCTCGGCGTCATCGTCGGCGCCGGGGACCCGACCGCGGTGTGGTCGATCGCAGCGGCGGGTTTCACCGGAGGGTTCACCACGTTCTCCACCTGGATGATCGAGACGGTCGGACTCGGTCTCGTTCCCCGTCCCTCCCCCCGAGCCGTCGCCAACCTCGCCGTCATGGCAGGATTGGGTGTGGCGGCCGCCGCCCTCGGATACCACCTGGTCAACTGAGAGGAGCTCCATGAACCAGGACACCGACAACCGGCTCCTCCGCATCTTCATCGGCGAATCCGATGACTACGAAGGACGTCCCCTCTACCAGGCGATCGTCGAGGAACTCCGCCGCCACAAGCTGGCCGGTGTCACCGTACTGCGCGGCATCGAAGGGTTCGGCAAGTCGAGCCATCTCCACACCGCCCACATCCTGCGGCTCTCCGACGATCTCCCCATCGTCATCGAATGCGTCGACACCCACGAGCGGATCGAGGCGATCCTGCCCACCCTCGACGCCATGATCGGTGACGGCCTCGTCACCATCGAGCGGGTCGACGTGCGCGTCTACCGCGCCGACGAGAAGTGACGCCGCCGCCCGGTCACGCCGTCGCCTCGCGAGACCTCAACAGGGCATAGGCGCCGAACCCGGCCGCCAGCGGCGCCAACAGGGCGCTCGCCCGGAGCAGCCAGACCCAGTTACGCAGGGGCCACCCCGTGGTGACCGTGAGCACGTCATCGGCGCCCGCCAGGAACAACACCACGTAGAACGTGAGGGCGGCGACGCCAACCGCAGTCCGGGCCGGCCGCTCCCGGGGACGGTCGAGCAGGTTGTGGGCGTCGTGATCGCCGGTGATGCGCGCCTCCAGGAACGGCCAGGCATACAGCAGGAGGAACGTCACGGTCGGCATCACGACCGCCGGCCAGAACAGCTCCGGGATCAGGTGACCGAAGATGTGGATCTGCCACGACGGGAAGATCCGCAGCGCCCCCTCCAACCAGCCGACGTACCAGTCGGGCTGGGCCGGAACCGTCACCGCGGCGTTGTCGAACGGCCCGTACAGCCACACCGGGTTGATCTGCATCAACCCGCCGAGGGCCGCCAACCCGCCCGCCACCAGGAAGAAGAGCCCCGCCGACTTGGCGGCGTATGCGGGCCACAGCCTGGTGCCGACCACGTTGGTCTCGGTGTGGCCGGGGCCGGGATACTGGGTGTGCTTCTGGCGCCAGATGATCGACAGGTGCAGCCCGATGAGGGCGGCGAGCGCCACCGGCACCAGCAGGACGTGGAGCGAGAAGAAGCGGGAGATCGTCGCCGAGGTGGGGAATTCACCGCCGAAGATGAGGAACGCCAGGGCCGGGCCCAGCAGCGGCACCGAGAGCACCACCGAGTTGGCGATGCGCAACCCGGTGCCGGAGAGCAGATCGTCCACGATCGAGTAGCCGAGGAACCCGTTGGCGATCGCCAGGACCAGCATGGTGAGCCCGATGA
>CAZQUB010000226.1:0-2582 GCA_964596225.1 uncultured Acidimicrobiaceae bacterium | reverse complement strand
CATGCCCTCGAAGCAGGAGTAATCGACGTTCATGTGATGGGTGGCGGCCGAGATGGTGGTGGATCCCGCCGGGTCGAGCACGACCAGGTCGGCGTCGCTGCCGACCTCGATGGTGCCTTTGTGCGGGTAGAGGCCGAACAGCTTGGCCGGGGTGGTGGCGCCCACCTCCACCGCCCGGCCGAGGTCGAGACGCTGCTCGGCGAGGGCGGCGTGCACCAGCAGCTGGTAGCGGTGCTCGACGACGGGGAGGCCGTTGGGGATGCGGGTGAAGTCGCCTCGCCCGAGGTCCTTCTGCCCGACGAAGTCGAAGGGGCAGTGGTCGGTCGCCACCACCTGGAGGTCGTCGTCGGCGAGCCCGCGCCACAGGGTCTCCTGATGCCCGGCCGCCCGGTCCCGCAGCGGCGGAGAGCAGACGTACTTGGCGCCCTCGAACCCCTGGTCGAGCAGGGACTGGTCGAGGAAGAGGTACTGGGGACAGGTCTCCCCGAAGACGTTGAGGCCGACCCGGCGGGCGGCGGCGATCTCGGCGACGACCTCCCCGGCACTGATGTGCACGATGTAGAGGGGAACGCCGGTCAGTTCGGCGAGCACGATGACGCGGTGGGCGGCCTCCCCCTCGAGGCTGGAAGGCCGGGTGAGGGCGTGGTAGATCGGGTCGGTGTCGCCGCGGGCGATCGCCTGGGAGCGCAGCAGGTCGATGACGCTGCCGTTCTCGGCGTGCATCAGGATGGTGGAGCCGTTGTCGGCCGCCCATTGCATGACCCTGGTGATCTCGCCGTCGGTCGAGTAGTACACGCCGGGGTAGGCGGTGAACAGCTTGTAGGAGGTGACGCCTTCGGCGAAGACGAGGTCGAGGTCGGCGAGTGACTGCTCGTTGACGTCGCCGACGATCTGGTGGAACCCGAAGTCGATGGCGCAATGGCCTTCCGCCTTGGCCATCGTCTCCTCGAAGCTCCCCATGAGCGAGTCGCCCTTCATCTGGATCGGGAAGTCGATGAGGGTGGTGTTGCCGCCGAAGGCTGCCGCGATCGAGCCGGTCTCGAAGGTGTCCTTCGAGGTCGCCTCGCCGAAGGGGATCTCCATGTGGGTGTGGGCGTCGACCCCTCCCGGGAGCACCAGCTTGCCGGTGGCGTCGATACGGAGGTCGGCGTCGACCGAGTCTGCGCCGGGGTCGAGCAGGGCCGCGATGCGTTCATCCTCGACGAGGATGTCACAGGGCCGAGTCTCGGTGGCGGTGACGACGGTGCCGCCGTGTACCAGGGTGCGTACCACTTCGGCTCCTCTCCTTCGCTGTGCCGGGGCGCCGAATCGAGGACGCGGCCTCTCTGCGGCATCGCCTCCGCCAGGACTCTACCGGGCGCCGCCCGGGCCCGTGGATTCCTGCGTTGCGGGAATCGAGACGGCGGGATCGAGGTGTCGCTCCGGACCGGTAGGGTGGCGGGCTGTGACTGAGCCACTCGTGTCCGCTCGCGCCCTCACCAAGCGCTTCGACGACTTCGTCGCGGTCGACGGCATCGACTTCGACGTACAACCCGGCGAGGCGTTCGGCTTCCTCGGCCCCAACGGGGCCGGGAAGAGCTCCACGATGCGCATGATCGGAGCGGTCTCCCCGGTGAGCGGAGGCACCCTCACCGTGCTCGGCCTCGATCCTGACCGGGACGGCGCCGCCATCCGGGCCCGCCTCGGGGTGGTGCCCCAGGAGAACAACCTCGACCCGGAGCTGCCGGTGGAGGAGAACCTGCTCATCTACGGCCGCTACTTCGACCTGCCGCGGGCGGTGATCCGGGAACGCATCGACGAGCTGCTCGCCTTCGCCGAGCTGACCGACCGGCGCCGCGACGTCGTCGACCACCTCTCGGGCGGGATGAAACGGCGCCTCACCATCGCCCGTGCCCTCATCAACCAGCCCGACCTGGTGCTCCTCGACGAGCCGACCACCGGCCTCGATCCGCAGGCGCGCCACGTGCTGTGGGACCGCCTCTACCGACTCAAGGAACGGGGCGCCACGCTCATCATCACCACCCACTACATGGACGAGGCCGAGCAGCTCTGTGACCGGCTGGTGGTGATGGACAAGGGCGTCATCGCCGCCGCAGGGTCGCCGCGGGAGTTGATCACCCGCTACGCCACCCGCGAGGTCGTCGAGCTGCGGTTCCCGGTGGGGGCACAGGAGGCGGCCCTCGCCCGCCTCGACGGGCTCGGCACCCATCTCGAGGTGCTCCCCGACCGGGTGCTGATCTCGGCCGACGACGGGGATGCGATCGTCGCCGGCCTCGAGGAGCGGAGCATCTCCCCCGCCTCCCTGGTGGTGCGCCGCAGCAGCCTCGAGGACGTCTTCTTGCGGCTGACGGGCCGCACCCTGGTGGATTGATGACCGCCCCCGCCATCCGGTACTTCGAGTCGCGCGCCCGCATCTACCGCCACACCTGGCGAGCGAGCGCGGTCAGCACCTTCCTCAACCCGGTGCTCTACCTGACGGCCATGGGCCTCGGGTTGGGCACCCTGGTGGACCGCGGCGCCGGCACCGCCACCCTCGAAGGCATGACCTACCTCATGTTCCTGGCGCCGGGGCTGCTGGCGGC
>CAZQUB010000225.1:0-2585 GCA_964596225.1 uncultured Acidimicrobiaceae bacterium | reverse complement strand
GGGTCCGTCAGCCGGACCGCGGCGGCCTTCCTGTGGGCCGCGGCGCAGGCGTCGACCTCGATCCTGTTCTCCGGAGCCACCGGCGCCGGGAAGAGCACCCTGATGAGCGCCTGGCTGCGGGCGGTGCCCGACGACCAGTGCATCCGCATCTGCGAGGAGGTGCGCGAGCTGCACATCCCGCTGTCGCCCCACAGCAGCTACTACGAGGCGTCCCCGGTGACGCTGGAGGGGTCGCGGCGCTACACCCTGCGGGACCTGGTGAAGGTGAGCCTGGCGCAGCGGGTCGACCTGCTGTGCGTCGGGGAGGTGCGAGGCGCCGAAGCCTTCGAGCTGACCCGGGCGGTCAACGCCGGATGCGGCTTCGCCTGCACCGTCCACGCCAACTCGGCCCGCGACGCCCTCGCCGCCATCGTCAACGCCGCCATCATGGCCGGCGAGAACGTCACCGAGGCGATCGTGCGCAAGGTGTTCGCCGCCTCGATCGACTTCGTGGTGCACCTGGAACGGGACGTGCGCCGGCCCGAGAACGGCGACCGGGGCATCCGGCGCCAGGTCGCCGAGATCCTGGCGGTCACCCCGTCACTGGCGGCCGACGACTTCACCACCGAACCCATCTTCCGGCGGGCCGCCTTGGGGGAGCCGATGCGCTGGACCGGGACGCTCCCACCGGAACCGATCGTGGATCGCATCGACCGGGCGCTCCCGAACGGTGCCTCCGTGGCGAACATCCTCAACGGCGCCTGGAGGCCGGGATCGTGAGGCTGCTGGCGGCGCTCAGCTCGGCGGTGTTCGCCTACCTGGTGGTGGCCCACCTCGTCGGGCTCGCCCCCAACCCGACCACCCGCACCGTGCGCCGACCCCAGGTGTCCCGCCGCCAGCTCTGGCTGCTGCAGGCGGGATCCGATCTCACCCCGCGCCAGTTCTGGGTCGGGTCGATCGGGGCCGGGTTGGGCGCCTTCCTCGCTTTCCTGGTGCTCGCCGGTACCTGGTGGGTGGCGTCGATCCCGGCGGTGGCGGTGTCCTTCGCCCCCTACCTCCAGTACGGCCGGCAGCGGACCCGGCGTCTCGCCGAGGTGCAGCGGTCGTGGCCCGACGGGCTCCGTGAGATCCTGGCCCACGTCAACTCGGGGGCCACCTTGGCGACCGGGATCGAGGCGCTGGCCGATCGAGGGCCCGCCCCATTGCGGGAGGCGTTCGCCCGCTTCCCGATGCAGGCCCGCATGCTCGGTGTCGTCCCTGCCCTGGAGATCATCAAGGAGGAGCTGGCCGATCCGTCCTCCGACAAGGTCGTCGAGGTGCTGGTGCTCGCCCACCAGCATGGCGGTGAGACGCTCCAGGTGGTGCTGCGCGACCTGATCGAGACGATGGTGGCCGACCAGCTCACCGCCGAGCAGATCCGCACCGCCGGCCTCGAGCAGCGCCTGGAGAGCGTCGTGGTGGCGGTGGCGCCGTGGGTGATCCTGCTGTTCCTCGCCACGGTGCCCGAGGCCTACCGGGAGTTCTACCGGTCCCCGCAGGGCCGCTTCGTGGTGCTGCTCGCCGGGGTGTGGGCGGTGGTGGGGTGGGTGCTGCTGCGAGTCATCTCGCGTCGCGTCGAGGAGGTGCGGGTCTTCGGCGGTGGGTCGATCCTCACCGCCGAGCGGGACAAGGCGGCGGCGCGATGACCGGCCTCACCGGGTTCGAGCTGGCGGCTCTGGTCTCCTCGCTGGTGTTCGCTGCCGCCGCGACCTGGGTGGTGGCCCGGCCGCTGCGTCCTCTCGCCGGGCGGGTCCGCCCCTACGCGACGGTGACCCGGGTGAGGCTGACCCGTCCCGCCGATGTGCGCGGCGCCGCCACCGCCGGTCCTGTGCTCGGCGACGGGACGCTGCGGCGCCTCTTCGGGCCGGTGTTCGATTCCATGGTGCGTGGGTTCGCCCGGCTCATCTCGGCCTCCAACGTGGAGCGCCTCGCGGTGCGGCTGCGCCAGGCCGGCCTCTATCCGGATCTCCCCGAGGCGCAGCGGGTCCAGGAGTTCCGTATCCGGGCGTTCGTACGGGCCGTGGCCCTCGCCATCGGGCTCGGATTCGTCGGCCTGGTCATCCGTGACCCGGCCTGGATGGTGATCTTCGGTGGGGCAGGTTTCGTGCTCGGGGTGCTGCAGGCCCGCAGCCGGGTCGACAAGGCGATCCTGGCGCGGCGGGAACGGATCCGGGGCGAGCTGTACACCATCAACCAGCTCATCGCGATGCGGACACGGGTGGGTGGCGGGGTGCTCGACGCCATCCGCCACGTCGTGGTGCGCGGTCACGGCGCCTTCGTCGACGAGCTGGCCGAGGTGCTGCGTCTCCACGAATCGGGGATGACCCTGTCGCGCGCTCTGGCGCGGGCGATCCGTCTCACCCCCGAGCCGGAGGCGGCCCGCACCTACTCGGTGCTCGCCACCGCGCAGGACCGGGGAGCCGACCTGGGCGAGGCACTCCTCGACTTGAGCCGGGACCTGCGGGCCGCCCGCCGGGAGGACCTGCAACGGGCCGCTTCCCGCCGGCGCCTCATGATGGTGATTCCCATCGTGGTGGTGCTGGCCCCGATCGTGCTGCTGTTCATCG
>CAZQUB010000224.1:2307-2601 GCA_964596225.1 uncultured Acidimicrobiaceae bacterium | reverse complement strand
ACGGACTCGCCGTGGTTGTGATCTCCCACAACCTCAACGACGTGTTCGAGGTCGCCGACTCCATCACGGTGCTGTATCTCGGTAGGACCGTTGCAACGCTCACAAGACAGGACGTCACGCGGTCGGAAGTGGTGGAGGCGATCACGACGGGACGGGTCGGCAGCGCCCCGAGCAGTGGGGAGTCAGCCTGATGGATGCAAACCCGGCGGGAACGACATCTGAGGCGGATCCCGCTCTCCCCTCAACCGGGGACGACGAGAACGGGGCCGCAGACAACGGAGCTCCGACCAGCCT
>CAZQUB010000224.1:0-2297 GCA_964596225.1 uncultured Acidimicrobiaceae bacterium | reverse complement strand
GTCGAAGTCCGGGGCGATCCACGCCGGCGGGGGGGTCGGCGACTGGAACTCGGCACCGTCCCGGTTCTCATCGGGCTGGTGATCATCGCAATCGGATTCCAGCTCCAGAACGAGAACTTCCTCACGCCGGGAAACACCGTGAACCTGACGGTCCAGATGGCGGGCGTCGCCATCCTCTCAATGGGGATGGTCTTCGTGTTGTTGCTCGGCGAGATAGACCTGTCCGTCGGGTATGTCAGCGGCGTCGGGGGTGCGATCACCGCCATTCTCATGCTCCCTGGGGGAGGGTGGGAGTACGGGCCGGCGGCGGCGATCGTCATCGCCTTGACCGCTGGGCTCGGCATCGGGGCACTTCACGGTCTCATCATCACGAAACTGGGGGTGCCGTCATTCGTCGTGACACTCGCCGGGTTGCTGGCATGGAGCGGCGTCGTACTGCAACTCGCCGGATCTCGCGGGACCATCATCATCCAGGACAAGTTCGTCTGGAAGCTCGCCAACGGCTTCCTACCGGAACCGCTGGCGTGGGTACTTCTTGCTGTGGTTGTCGGCCTGGTTGGTATCGACGCGTCCTATCGGGTTCGCCTGCGCCACCAAGTCGGCCCGGGCGCCTCCGCTCTGCGGCGAGCGCTTGTGACTGCCTTGCCCACGGCGGCCGTGGGTGCGTTCTATGTCGTCGTCGTGTACCGCGATCGTGGCGTGCCCTATGTAGCCGTGCTTCTCTTGATCCTGGGCATGGCGTCGACGTACGTTCTCCGAAGAACTCGATTCGGCGTGTACGTCTATGCCATTGGTGGCAACGCCGAAGCCGCTCGCCGGGCCGGGATCGCGGTAGATCGCATTCGCGTTGTGTGCTTCATGCTCGCCTCCTCGTTGGCGGTGACGGGAGGGATTGTGCTGGCTTCCCGGCTCCGTTCGGTGGATGCCAGTGCGGGCAGCGGACCCATCCTCCTGTTCGCAGTCGCGGCTCCGGTGATCGGCGGCACGTCGCTGTTCGGGGGACGCGGCTCCATCTATTCGGCCCTGCTCGGCGCCGTGGTGATCGCGACCATCGACAACGGCCTCGGCCTCCTCGGATTACCGTCGGGAATCAAATTCATCGTCACCGGCTTGGTGCTGCTCGTTGCCGTGATCGTGGACTCCGTTGCGCGCCGGAACCGCGCTGCCGAATGAATCCGCCGCTCAGCGCCTCGACCTTGCGTGACAACGCTCGATTCTTCGCTCGGATCCAAGACGTGCCCACCGAGGCCGTGACCCAGGGAATCGGCACCGTCGTGTCGGGGCGAAGCACCCGGGAGCGCGCCGCTGAAACTGTCCCAAACCTGTCCACCCACGAACCCGTAAGGATGCCAAATGTCTGAGTTCTCGTATTCTCCGGCCCGGTTCATCGACTTCCGAGACACCGAGCAAGCAGCAAGAGTCCGCGCCATTCCGCGTGCTCGCATCACCGATCATCCGAATCCGGACTTCAAGATCGCGGTGCAAGACGACCCGGACCTCTTCTATACGGCGTTCGCCGAGGACTTGGTGTCACGCATCGACACCGCTCGGGAGAGCGGGCAGGACTGCATCCTGATTCTCCCCGTCGGGCCGGTACCCCAATACCGGAAGGCGGCGAGAATCATCAACGAGCGGAAGCTGACGCTCCACCACCTTCACACGTTCAACATGGATGAGTATGCCGACGAGGATGGGAACACCGCTCCCAGCACGTGGATCGGCTCCTTCCAGAAGACGATGTTCAGTGTCCTGTTCGACCTCATCGACCCTGAGCTGCGCCCTCCTCTCGAGCAGATCCACTTCCCGACCTCGGACAACATCGACACGTACGGCGAACAGATAGCCGAACTCGGCGGCGCCGACGCCTGCTACGGCGGCATCGGGTGGTGTGGCCACATCGCCTTCTGGGAGTCACACCTCGGTCATGAGTTCGACGGCGATCTGTCGGCATTCATGCAGGCGAGCTCCCGAATCGTGGAACTCCACCCCATGACCATCATGCAGAACGCCCTGCATTCCTTCGGCAGCGACTGGTCGGCCGTTCCGCCCAAGGCGGCCACCATCGGACCCGCCGAGATCCTGGGAGCACGCCATCGCAGCTTCTGGCTCGACGGCGACATCGGCGGTGGCGTCTCGTGGCAGCGGTTCATTGCCCGCCTCGTCGCCCACGGCCCGGTATCGGAGTTCGTCCCCGGATCGATCCTCCAGACCGTCCGCACCGACTACACGATGCTCGGCGGCGTCGCCGAGGATGTCGTGATCAACATGGCATGACCGCGACCAACTCCGGGTCGGTG
>CAZQUB010000223.1:0-2602 GCA_964596225.1 uncultured Acidimicrobiaceae bacterium | reverse complement strand
TCGAGATGCTCGCCGTCGATCCCGGCCACCGGGCCGCAACCGATCTGCTGGAGCGCACCTCCAGGGTGATCGTCGAAGCCTCCCACTCGAGGATCCCCTGGCCCGAGGCCCGCCTCACCTACGACAACGCACGCCTTCCGGAGGCGCTCCTGGGGGCAGGCCTGAGGCTGGGCCGCGGCAGGTTGATCAAGACGGGCGCCAGACTGCTGGAATGGTTGGTTCGGGTCGAGACGAACAGAGACCATTTCAGCTTCACCCCGTCCACCGGATGGGAACCCGGAGAGTCACGCCCCGCCTTCGACCAGCAGCCGATCGAGGCCTGGGCGATGGCGACGGCCTGCCACCGGGCATGGTCGGTCACCGGTGAGGACGTGTGGAGACTCCGCGCCACCGGGGCCGCACAGTGGCTGATGGGACGCAACGACACCGGAATGGTGCTTCACGACGCGGCCACGGGGGGAACCAGCGACGGCTTGATGCCGCACTCGATCAACGACAACCTCGGCGCCGAATCGACCCTCGCCGGGATCGCCGCACTTCAGATCGCCGCCATGTGCGCCGTCGATGATCGCGGGAAGGGCATCCTCTGATGCCGATCATTCCGGTCACCCGATCAAACGTTCGCCTGCTGCCCGACTCCTCCCGGTGCATCACCAAGCCGTATCTGCCTTCTGATCGCCACACCGTCGAGGGAGGAACGCGCGTCGAGAGGCTGATCCAGCGGGTGATGGCAATGCCACCCGACCAAGCCCGGGATACCCTCGCGGGCCTTCGGCGCCACTTCGGCGGACGGCATGCCGATCTCGGCAAGGTGCTCCTCCGAGGCTTCCTCGTGGTGGCCCACCTGATCCCCGATGCGGCCGGCCTCTCCGAAGAGGAACAGTTGTTGATCGGGGCGTACTTCATGCACGAGTACTCCATCGAAGGGGCGGCCGTCACCAACCCTTCCATCGTGGAGGCGCCGGACCAGACCGATGCGCCCGCCGGATCCCTTCGGGTCGTGATCAGCCTCCGGGCGGTGGGAGAGGGCCACATCTCGTCGATCGAGTTCCGGACCGGACTGGTCGGGCCGAACGGAGATGTCGAACTCGCAGCACCGGGAGCACCCGCGACCGGGCATCGCCTGTCCCCGGTCTTCCACAAGGCCCTGTTCATGGCCAAGCTCGAAGAGATCGGCGAAGGCGACGGATTCGCCCAACAGGCTCTCGGCCAGCTCGGCGACCGGTTCACGATGGCGCAACTCGACGAGGCACTCGCCGATCTCGGGCGACACGAAGCCTCGTCGCATGCCGTGCACCATGTCATCCAGGCGATGCACTGGCTGGCGTCGTCGAACTACGAGGTCGCCTTCCCCGTCGAATCGGACCTGTCGCAGCGGGTGCTGTTCCCGAGCGGTCCGGCCGAGAGCCAGGGCATGGAAGATGCCAGATTGGTCCGGTTCGTGGGACCGGACGGAGCGGTCGTCTACTACGCGACCTACACCGCCTACGACGGCTACAGCGTCCTCCCCCAGCTCATCGAGACGGCGGACTTCCGCACCTTCCGGATCGCCACTCTCAACGGACCGGCCGCCAAGAACAAGGGGATCGCCATCTTCCCCCGCCTGGTCGGCGGACGGTATGCCGCCCTGGGCAGATTCGACGGCGAGACCAACCACCTCATGCTCTCGGATCACCTGCACTTCTGGCACGACACCGCTCAGATCCAGCTCCCCACCTACCCGTGGGAGCTGATGCAGATCGGCAACTCCGGTGCCCCGCTCGAGACGGAGGCGGGATGGCTGGTGGTGACCCATGGGGTGGGCCCGCTGCGCCGCTACGTCCTCGGCGCCATCTTGCTCGACATTGACGATCCGCGGGTGGTGATCGGACACCTCCGGGAACCGCTTCTCGAGCCGGACGAGGGCGAGCGTGAGGGGTATGTGCCGAACGTCGTCTACTCGTGTGGATCGATCATCCACGCCGGCCGGCTGGTGATCGCCTACGGTGCCTCCGACACGTCGACCCGCTTCGCAACCGTCGAGGTCGATGCGCTGCTCGCCGAGTTGACGAGGCACTGACCCCGGCGCTGGTCGCTCCGGAGGTCTGATGATGCGACGCCAGGGAGTCGTCGATCATCATGGCTGTGCCCGACCTCCCCTTGATCACGCGGCGAGTGCCCGAACGGTCGAAACGCCCTCCATCGGCCACCCCGTCCACCGCCTCCTTCTGGTGATCGCGCCCCCTTGTCTCCAGTCCCGGTGCCGTCTCCACGCCAGCCGCCGCCAACGGCTGGGACGGCAATGTGAGAGCACACGCGCTCTTCCCGACCTGCCTATCCGACGATGACTACCAGCGAGAGGATGGCGACGATGGCGGCGCCGACTGCGACGAAACGCCAGTCGTGCTGATGCGTCCAGATCACGATCAGGCCGAACACCTCGAAGATGGGGGTTGCGACGAGAGCGAGGACGCCCAGGAGTACCAGGCGCTGATCGAGCGATCCGCCGGTGAGCGCGGTACCGAGTGTGAGGTCGTTCAACCGATGGTCTCCGGTCAGGAGCGCCATCAGCAGGCCTGCGGTGATGAGGGTCGTGGAAGCGATCAGACCGGTTCTCAGGATC
>CAZQUB010000222.1:0-2604 GCA_964596225.1 uncultured Acidimicrobiaceae bacterium | reverse complement strand
CGATGGCCGAGGTCGGCATCGACATCCGCTCCGAGTTCCCCAAGCCGTGGACCGACGAGATCGTGAGGGCCGCCGACGTCGTCGTCACCATGGGCTGCGGCGACGCCTGCCCCCTCTTCCCCGGCAAGCGCTACGAGGACTGGGAGTTGACCGACCCGGCCGGCCGGCCGCTCGACGTGGTCCGCACCGTGCGCGACGACATCGAGCAGCGGGTCCGCGTCCTCATGGACAGCCTGGACGTGCCGGCCCGGGCGTGACCATCGGTCCTGCTCAGCGCAGCAGCAGCGGGTCGAGCGCCATGGCGAGGAACAGGACGGCCAGGTACACGTTCGAGTAGCCGAAGAACCGCATCGCCTCCCCCGGGTCGCGGCGCAGCCGCCAGGTGCCGGCCACCAGCCACACGCCTAGTCCCGCCGCCACCGTCAGATAGATCCACCCCACCGCCCCGGTGGCGGGGAGCAGCAGCGACACCCCCACCAGCACCACGCTGTAGGCGAGGATGTGGTCGAGGGCCCGCTCCACCCCGACCACCACCGGCAGCATCGGGACGCCGGCGGCGGCGTAGTCGTCGCGGTAGCGGATTGCCAGCGCCCAGAAATGCGGCGGCGTCCAGAAGAACACGACCGCGAACATGACCCAGGCCGGCAAGGCCAGGGTGCCGGTGACCGCCGCCCACCCCACCAGCGTCGGGACCGACCCGGCCGCCCCGCCGATCACGATGTTCTGGGTCGTGCTGCGCTTCAACGCCATCGAGTAGACGAGCACGTAGAACGCCAGCGCCGCGGTGGAGAGCAGGGCGGCGAGCAGGTTCACCGTCGCCCACAACCAGGCGAACCCGGCGACACCCAGCAGCAGCCCGAATTCGATTGCGGCTCGCTCCGAGACGCGCCCGGTGGGAATCGGGCGCCGCCGGGTACGGGCCATCACCCGGTCGATGTCGCGGTCGATGACCTGGTTGATGGCGTTGGCCCCGCCCGAAGAGAGGGTGCCGCCGACGAGGGTTGCGATGACCAGCCAGGTACCGGGCCAGCCACCGGCGGCCACCACCATGGCGGGCAGGGTGGTGGTGAGCAGCAACTCGATGATCCGCGGCTTGGTCAACTCCACATAGGCGCGCGCCTTCTGCCCGAACGTCGCCGGCAGCGCCCGCGGGTCCGTGATGCGGATCTGAGGGGTGGTCATGCCCGATCCCCGACCGGATGGCGCGACGCCGGTTCCCGTCCCCGCCGCGCCGCGGGAACAGCCAGCACCCGAGCCCCCAGCAGCACGAACAGGATCCACAAGGCGTCGGCGGCGAGCAGGTGCACGACCTGGGCTTCGAGCGGGGTCAGCAGCGCGATGTTGGCGACCCCGATCGCGAACTGGGCCCACACCAGCACCTGCACCGCCCGCGCCAGTCTCCGCGCCACCGGTCCGGCGAGTTCCGCCAGACGCCCCGCCAGCAGGTAGACGGCGATGCCACCGGCGATGGCGACAACGGGATGGACGGTGCGGAGGCGCAACAGGAACGGCGCCGCCCGACCGAACTCGGCCCGGATCCCCCCCATCACCGACTCTGCCTCGTGCAGCGTGTCGGCGAGGGCGTTGAGCGCCCCCGAGGCGGCGACGACGAGGATGATCGCCAAGCCACCGAGCACCCGGCGGTCCCATGGTCGCTCCAGGTGCACCTCGAACCTCTCGCCGCCTCCACCGAAGTGCGCCACCAGCGCGAAGGCGGCGAGGAGCAGGAACGTGTTGGTGAGGTGGAGCGGAACCACCACGGCCCGCCCGATCGAGGCGTTGGTGTCGACCCATCCGAACACCACGAGCGACGCTCCGATCAACGACTCGAGCACGAAGAGCCCCAGCGCCACCCACAGTGTGCGGCGCACCCGATGGCGGGGAGGGAAGAGGCGGCGGGTCCAGACGATGAGCACGACGATGGCGACCGCCAGCGCCACCGTCGTCATCCGGTGGGTGAACTCGATGAGCGTCTCGGACGTGGCGGTGAAGGGGATGATGTGCCCCCGGCACCGCGGCCACGTCTCCCCGCAGCCGGCGCCCGATCCGGTGGCGCGCACCACGGCCCCGCCCAGGATCACGATGACGGTCAGCGCCAAGACACTCCACGCCAGCGCGGTGTAGGCGCGTGGGGAGGGGCCATCGCGCGGGACATCTGCCATACAGGCAGGCTACCCTTGGCGCCGGCCCATCGGTGTGACGGGCCGACACGACGGAACAAACGAAGCGACCAGCCGGATTCCGGCCGGCGAATGTCCGGGGATGTGACGGGGGAACTCGTCGGTCCTCGGTCATTCGGTCGTGTAGTTTGTCCCGGTGCCCAACGTGGAGAGGCACACGCAAGACAAGGAACCCCTTTGGAGGCACCCCACATGAGATCATTTGCGCAACGATCGCGAGTGGTCGTGATCATCGCCCTCTTTGCACTCATCGCAGCTTCCTGCGGTAGCAGCAGCGAGGACACGACGACCACGACGGCCGCGGCAACCACCACGACGACCGAGGCGACAACCACGCCTGAAGAGACCACCACCACCATGGGGGAGACGATGATCCCCACGGAGCTGACAGGCCTCAACGTCGTCGACGACCTGACCTTCACGG
>CAZQUB010000221.1:0-2618 GCA_964596225.1 uncultured Acidimicrobiaceae bacterium | reverse complement strand
ACCGCGGCGTCTGACCGCTGCTCCCAACCCAGGGCTCCAGACCACGGTTTTGCGGCCTCTCAACCCTGGGTTCCAGTACACGCTTCCGCTGCTCCCAACCCAGGGCTCCAGTACACGGTTTTGCGGCCTCTCAACCCTGGGTTGGCTGCAGGGCGGCCCTGATGCGGTCGATGATGGGGAGCAGGGTGGCGGCTTCTTCCTCGGAGAGGTGGCGGCTCCAGAGGTCGTGCAGGGCGGCGTCGAACGCTGCCCGTGATCCTTGCAACGCCTCGCGGCCCTCCGCTGTCATCGCCACCAGCACCACCCTGCGGTCCGATGGAGAGGAGCGGCGCTCCACGTAGCCGGCCTCCTCGAGCCGGTCGACCAGCTTGGTGACCCCACCCCGGGTCAGGATGAGCCGGTCGGCGATCTCACTCATCCGCAGCGCCCCCCCGTGCTCGGCGAGATTGGCGAGCGCCTCGTGGTCCGCCAGCAGCATGCCGCTTGCCTCTCCCACCCGGTGCTCGATCTCGGCTTTGAGGAGGAGACCGAGATGGATCGTGTTCGTCCCGGCCTGGTGGCGTCGAGTACTCATGCCGCCATAGTACTATCTTGGTTGATGATTTACTGGCATATCATCAACTGGTAGAGCACCTGGGAGTCGACGATGCAACCCCGGTTCAGGACCTTTCTCGTCGTCTGGTTCGGCCAACTCGTCTCCAACGCCGGATCCAACCTCACCTCGTTCGCCCTCGGCTTCTGGGTGTATGGCGAGACCGGATCGGCCACCCGCCTCGCCCTCGTCATCGTGGCGGCCCGCACCCCGATGCTGCTCATCTCCCCCTTCGCCGGAACCCTGGTCGATCGCTGGAGCCGGCGCCGGGCGATGATCGTCGCCGACGCCGGGGCGGCGCTCGGCACTCTCGCCACCGCCCTCCTCCTCGCCACCGGGCGCCTCGAGATCTGGCACCTCTACCTCACCCTCGGATTTGCCGGGGTCTTCGGCGCCTTCCAGGCGCCTGCCTACACAGCCGCCACCACCCTGCTGGTGCCAAAGCGCCACTTCGGGAGGGCCGCCGGCCTGGTCCAACTCGCCGGCAGCGTCGGCCTGGTGTTGGGACCCACCCTCGGCGCCGCCCTCCTCGTCTTCGCCGGGCTCACCACCATCTTCATCATCGACCTCATCACGTTCCTGATCGCGGTGCTCACGCTGCTCGTGGTGCGATTCCCCGAACCGGCGCCGGCGACCCACGGCCCCGACCGTTCCTGGCCCGCCCTCTGGTCGGAGACGAAGGAAGGACTCGGCTTCGTCACCTCCCATCCCGGCCTGCTCGGTCTCCTCACCGCGTCATCGCTTTCGAACTTCGCCATCGGGTTCCATTCGGTGCTCATCTACCCGCTGCTCCTCGGATTCGCGTCGGCGACGACGGCAGGTGCTGTCATCTCGACCGGGGCGTTCGGTATGGTGCTCGGCAGCGTTGCCATGAGCGCATGGGGCGGCCCTCGGCGCCGGGTCGCCGGAGCCCTCGGGGGGCTGATGATCGCCGGGGCCGGCTACGGGCTGGCGGGGCTCCGCCCCTCGGTCGGCCTCGCCGCCGGAGGGCTGTTCGTGTTGCTCGTGTCCCTCCCCATCGCCGACGGCACGGCCCGGGCGATCTGGCAGACGAAAGTCCCGCCTCTCCTCCAGGGACGGGTCTTCGCCCTCCAGGCGATGCTCGGCCTCGCCGCCACCCCGCTCGCCTACCTGCTGGCAGGCCCGCTGGCCGACGCGGTGTTCGAACCGCTACTCGCCGCCGGTGGGCCGTTCGCCGGGACGGTGGGAAGGCTCACCGGCACCGGGCCGGGCCGGGGCGTCGGGCTGCTGTTCGTCGTCCTCGGGCTCTTCACGACACTGGTGGCGGCCGCCGCCCTGCTCTTTGGCCGGGTACGGCGCCTCGAGTCGGAGATTCCCGACGCGATTCCTGAGGAACCTCCCGGCGCAACCGTGCCGCCACGGGAAGTGGTGCTCAGCCGGTGATGTAGTTCTCGAGCTGCTTGATGAGGTACGCCTGCTCGGAGATCACGGCCTTCACGATGTCGCCGATCGACACCAACCCCACGAGCTCGCCGTCCTCGACCACGGGGAGGTGGCGGATGTGGTGATCGGTCATCAGCTCCATGCAATCGGTCACCGTCTGGTGCCTCCCGACCGTGAAGACGTCGGCAGTCATGATGTCCCGCACCGGGGTGTCGCGTGATCCACGGTGGAGCAACGTCACCTTGCGGGCATAGTCCCGCTCGGAGAGGATGCCGGCGAGGCGGCCGTCGTCGATGACGACGACGGCGCCGATCCCCTTCTCGGCCATGAGCTGAAGCGCGTCGTAGACGGTGGCGTCCGGAGCGATCGTCCAGACGTCTTGCCCCTTCTCTGCCAGCAGGTGATTGACGGTCTTCTGCATCGCTCCTCCTCGGTCGTGCCCCAACCTACCCGCGTGACAGACACCGTGCGGGGGGCTTCGCCCCAGCGCCCCCATGCCGGAGACGTTCCCGGCAGGGGTCTGCTTTCATGGTGGCGATGGCCACCGATCCCCGTGCCGGCCGGCAACGCCGGCGCCTCACCGCCACCGTCACCGACCTCGAGGTGGTGCGCCAGCGCGCCT
>CAZQUB010000220.1:0-2636 GCA_964596225.1 uncultured Acidimicrobiaceae bacterium | reverse complement strand
AGCGTGGCGAGGATCTTGTCGATGTCGGGCCCGGTGCTCTTGACGACGGTGTTGCGCTCCATGGCGACCCCCATGTTGAGGCCCGTCGCCCAGGCCCCCATGGAGAAGGCGTTGATGCTGACGAACGGACCGTCGCCATAGTCGTAGCGGGCGAAGTGGCTGACGAACACGTGGGTGGCGAGCCGCTCGTCGGCCGTCCGCACCCAGTTGAACGGCTGGCCGGTGCTGCCGGACGACTCGTCGATGACGACGTTGCGGCTCGGAAGCGCACCACCGGTGCACCGGCCCGGCAGCGGGTGGGCCTTCACGTAGCCGACCTTGTCGGTCTCGGGAACCTTGAGTCCGGCGACGTCGATCACGGGACCTTCGCCGGCGGCGACGTGCGCCGCGTATGCCGGGACTCGGCGGAGGGCATGGCGGACGGCCCGACGGGCCCGCAGGTCGCCGAGCCATGCCAGCACCGGCGGCGGGACGTGGGCCACGATCCAGAAGAACAACGAGTAGCGCGGTCCGACGAAGTGCAGCACCCGGTCGATCGGCCGCAGCAGCGCATCCACCAGACGATCCCACAGACGGATCCGAAGCTCCCCGTCACCGGCACGGGTGGGCGCAGGCACGACGGCTCTGGAGTGGAACATCGTGGTTGCCATGGAAGCTCCTTGTGTCGCTCCCCCCAACCATGCATCTCCGACGACTCGCGTCACATGGGTGAAGTCCCCCCCTCCGAGACAGCACTGCTCCACGACAGCCGGGCGCCGCTCCGACCACTCCGCGTTCCGCATCGCAGGCCGGCGGAGACCGGGCGTCTCCTCCCGGCGGGACTCCCGAGCGCGGAGTTCCACGATCCGCGGGACCGTCGTCGAGGAGGGGGGAGGTCGGTACGATGCGCCGATGCGTACGAGGGTCGGTCGGGTGTGGATCGTTGCCGCCTGTGTCCTGACGGCCACCGCCTGCTCGAGCGGAACACCACAGAAGGCCACAACCACCGGCGCCCCGAGCACGACCGTTGCCACACCGGACAGCTCGACCGGCGGCACGGTGGCGGCCACCGGGTCCCATCGCTTCGACGACTCGCATAGTCCTCTCGTGGTGTTGCAGCCCCTGCCGCCGCTCACCGATCCGACGCTGCCGTTTGCCGCAGGGTCCGTCGACTACTACGACCTGTTCCCACCGGACGCTCCCTGGACGGAAGCCGCCAAGAGGGTGGACGTCTTCGAAGTGCCGACGACATGGCTGCGGCACTACGCGACCGACGGGCAGGTGCGCACCGTGATCGACGGGCTGGCGAGCCGCGGTATCGCCCTTTCCTTGCAGCTGGGCCCGTTGCCCGACCCCGAAGCCTCGGAGGGCTGCACGGGCGGTGAGAGCTACGGCGGAACGTACGAGATCGACATGATGCAACGGGTCATGGACCTCGGGGGCACCGTCGACGCCATCTCCTTCGACGAGCCCTACGCCTTCGGGCACAAGGCCGATGGCCCTGAGGCGTGCCAGCGGTCCGTCGAGGAGATCGCGGCCGAGGCCGCCGACTTCACCCGCAGGGCACGCGTTCTCAACCCGAACGTCATCGTGGGCGTCATCGAACCGATGTGGGCCCAGCCCGAGATAGGCGCCACCGACATGGCCACCTGGCTCGACGCCTACGAGGCCGCTGCGGGGGAACCGTTCGCGTTCCTCCACATCGACATGGATTGGACTCGGCCCGACTGGGCCCAGGTGGCCCGCGAGGTCGAAGCCGTCGCCGACGAGCGGGACGTCCCGTTCGGAGTGATCTACTTCGGCGGTCCCGAAGGCATCTCCGATCAGACATGGACCCAACTCGCGGCCGAACACGCCTACGAGTTCGAGGAGGTGGCCGGGGGGACCCCGGACGACGTCCCGTTCTCCTCCTGGGAGGACTACCCGCAACACACCCTGCCGGAATCCGACCCCGCCACGCTCACCGGGCTCATCGACCGCTACTTCGCGCCGAGGACCGTTCTCGCGACGTCAGGGGGAACCGGGGCGTCCGGGGTGCTTCCGGTTGTCGCCACGCTCGAGACGACCACCGGCGAGCCGGTTGCCGACGCCACCGTCTCCGTCGAGGTGACCCCGCGGGACGGTCAGCTGCAACGGCAGTCGACGACGGGCCGGGTGCCGGACGGAGCGGTGGATGCCGTTGCCATCGTGCGGGTCAACACCGAAGGCGCCGGACCGGGCACCGCCGACATCCGTCTCTACGACGCCACCTATGCGGAGGACGGCGGGGCCAACGGCATCCCCGACCCTTCGTTCAGCAACGACGGCTGGACCCCTTATGGCGCCGGGTCCGGAACGTTCCAGGCCGCCGATCACGGGAGCGGAACGATGCTGCACCTCGCGGCACAGCCGGATCAGGATCTCCTGGTCGACTCGAGTGTCTTCCCGGTGCGTGCCGGCGCCGCCTTCGAGTTCGCCATCGGCGACTCGGTGCCGGAGACGTCGATCGGCAGCGGCTACATCGCCGTCGCCTTCCTCGGTGCGGACGGCCTGGAGATCGGCAGGACGATCCTCCCCTTCGCACCGGCCCCCCAACGACTCGGAACCATCGCGACGGACGCGTCCGGAACCGGCGCCGGCGACTTCGACGGGCTGGAGCCGGGCGGATACGCCGTCCG
>CAZQUB010000219.1:0-2650 GCA_964596225.1 uncultured Acidimicrobiaceae bacterium | reverse complement strand
CGACGTGGGCCTGCACATCCCACCGATGGTGTGGGGCATCCAGTACAAGTTCTCCTCCGACGCGATCCTGCTGGTCCTCGCATCGCACCCCTACGACCCCGCCGACTACATCCGCGACTACGACGAGTTCCGGGCGCTGTTGAACGGCGGCGACGGGGCGCCGGCAGACTGAGGCGTTCGCTCCTGAAGAGACTCGGCGAGACCAACAGGCGGCCGTACGAGCGGCACGCGCCAACCGCGGCCACGCTCGAGTTCGGAGAGCGGAAACCCACGGGAACCGCAGTGCGGAGGCCGGCTTCCGGTACTCTGTCGCTGCCCGACGACAGCAGAGAGCATGCACCACCGAGATCTCGAACTCTTCCTGGGCAGCTTCGCCTCCGGGGCTACCCGTGACAACCATCGCCGTCAGCTTCAGTGGCTGGCGAGCCACTGCGCCGGGCCCGAGGTGATCGTGCTTGGCGGCGTGCAGGGGGCTCTGGCCCTGCTCCTCGCCAATGAGGGCTTCTCGGTGTCGATGGCGCCGGCAGGCAACGATCCGGCCGCGCTGGAGCGCACCCTGGCGGATCAACCGGACCGGTTCCGTCGTGCCGTGCACGTCATCGACCGGCGGGAAGGATTGGGGCGCATCGACGACGAGAGCATGCAGAGCGCCGTGCTCGCCGACGGTCTCGGTGGGGAACCGCAGCCGGCGGCCCTGGTGGGGGAACTGACCCGCATCCTGCAGCCGTCCGGCCGCCTTCTCATCAGCGAGGATCTCCTCACCGGCGACGACCCGGGGGGATACCTCGCCGCGCTCGGTGACCTGTTCCCGGAGGGATGGAGGCTGATCGGCTCCGAGCTCATCACCTCGGACTGGGACGTCGGTGTGACCGCGGTCCTCGCTCTGGAGCGTGCCCCCGACGCCGGCCGGGACGAGCACGCGGCACTCGTCTCGGGCCTGCTCGAGCTTGCGTCCGCCGGCTTGCACGCCATGAGAAGAGGACCCCGTGAATTCGTCGACGACGGATCGGCCCCCGTGAAGGTCTTCGTCATCTCGACGGGACGGGCCGGTTCCCAATCGATCTCGGACGAATACGGGCTGCTCCACGAGCCCGACGGCCCCTATCCGTCGATCGACGCCGTATTCGAGCGGGCCCGTGGCCAGTTGCTGTACGGGGAGACCTCGCATTTCTGGAAGAGCCAGCTCGACGAGCTGATGGCGGCCTTCCCAGACGCGACGTACGTTCATCTTGTCCGGGACGGACGGGCCGTCGTGAAGTCCTTCCAGCAGAGGAAGCACTACCTCGACGACCCGACCGACCTCCCCTTCCGAAACGAGATCCTGCCACCGCACGCCCCCGAGATGGGCCGGTTCGAAAAGCTCTGCTGGTACTGGACCTACTGGAACACCGAGATCGAGAAGCGCATCCCGATACGCGTTCGCCTGGAGGATTTGCTGCTGTCCAAGCGATCGAACGTGGGTAAATCCCACACATACTGGACCGACGATGAGCGCGAGGTGTTCGACGCGGTGTGCGGTGAGCTCATGGAGCGGTATGGCTATCCCCGACCCACCTGACCCCGCGAACACCGCTACCGACATCGCCCGGCATCAAGCGCTCCCCGGGTTCAACTACCGGGTGGGAGCGGACCCGCTGACCGGCCTGTCACAGACTGAGATGGAGCGCCGCCTCGCCCGGGAGCGCTGGCTCGCCGACCACACCACCGGAGACCGGATCCTCGTCGTCGGGATCGGAGTGGGATCGCTCATCGGCGGCCTGGCCAAGGCCGGCGCCGGAGTCGTAGCGGTGGACCAGGCCGACCAGCTCGTTGCCGCGTTCGCCCGTGACAATCAACGGTCGAACGTCTCGTACGTCGCCCACCCGGTCATCCCGGCCAGGTATTGCGACGGCAGTTTCGACACGGTGGTGCTCAACGCCACCATTGGCGGACGGCACCATCCCGACCTGCTGCTGCAGGCGGCGCGCGCCGCCGTCACGCTATCCGGAATCGTGGTGACCGTGAGCCGTCTGGGTCGCAGCGTCGACACGTTGCCTCCGAGGCTGCTCCGCACTGCCCCTCGCGAGGTCGCCGCCACCATGACGGTAGAGGTCCAAGACGAGCCCGAATTCGGGCCCTATCCGGACGAGCTGGCAGCCCTCATCGGCAGCCACTTCGAACTCGACAGTGCCTCCATCGTCGAGTATCGCAGCACCACCCTGTCGATCCATGTCGATGTCGGCCTGGTGCTCTCCCCCCTCGCGGGCATTCCCGACCCCAACCACACCAGGAACCCCCTGGATGGGATCACCACCACCGCGTCGCACCGGCTCCTTCATGCCATCCGAACGATCGACGAGAAACGGGCCGACATGGCGGCCGAGATCGACGAACGTTACGAGGCGGTCCGCTCCAATCGCGTCAAGATCGTGGAGAGGTCGGCCGCAATCGGTCAGCGAGCGAACACGCTGGAGCGACATCGCAACGAACGGGCCAGGCTCCGCGCCGAGGGTTCCCCTGGGGTTTCGGAAACGCTTCGGGCCCCTCGAGATGCGGCACGCCGGCTCACGAACGCCGAACTGGCGCTCGCCACTGCCACGGCGCCCGCCCCAGGGATCGAGGAAGAGCGTCGTGCCCTCGCGACGGAGCTGGGGGTGGTGTCGGGTGTGGT
>CAZQUB010000218.1:0-2655 GCA_964596225.1 uncultured Acidimicrobiaceae bacterium | reverse complement strand
GATGGCGACCCGGTCGCACAAGGTCTCGGCCTCGTCCATGAAGTGGGTGACGAGCACCACGGTGGTGCCCCGGTCCCGGATCCGCCGGATCAGGTCCCAGGCGACCCGGCGCGCCGCCGGATCGAGACCGGTCGTCATCTCGTCGAGGAACACCACCTCGGGGTCGTTGACGAGGGCGAGCGCCACGAAGAGCCGCTGCTGCTGGCCGCCGGAGAGCGCACCGAAGTGAGAGGTGCGCTTGTCGGCGAGACCCCACTCGAGCATCACCTCCACCCAGTCACGTCCACCGGCGGTCAATGAGGAGAAGAGATCGAGCGCCTCCCACACCTTGATTCGTTCCGGGAGGGCCGATTCCTGGAGCTGCGATCCGATCCGGCGCCGCAGCCGGTCGGCGTCCCGTCCCGGGTCGAGCCCGAGCACCCGGACCTCGCCCCCGTCGATGTCACGCAATCCCTGGAGGCATTCGACGATGGTGGTCTTGCCGGCGCCGTTGGGACCGAGGATCCCGAACACCTCGCCCCGGGCCACCTCGAACGACACGTCGGCCACCGCGACCACCTCCCGGTAGCGCTTCTCGAGGTGCGCGACGCTGATCACCGGCTCCATGAATGCTCCTCGCGGGGCGGCCGAGAGGCCGACTGTAACCGTGACCTTCGCCTCTGGCCGGTTTCGGACCGGAATGCCACGCTGGGCGCACCGGAGGCACGATCCTTTGCATGCCAGGTCACTGTCCAACAGGCTGATTTGCCGCGCCGGCGTTGCGCTGGCCGTGGTGGCGACGCTGCTGCTCGCCGCGGTCGCCCCGGCGCGCGGCGCCGACGAGACGACCACCACCGTCGTCGATCACACCGAGGACTGGTACCCCGGCACCGCCGAGGGTCACCCGTCGGTGGCGCTCTACTTCATCTACTCCGAGACCTGCTCGCACTGCGCCGCCGCCAAGCCGTTCATCGAGCAACTCGAGGACACCTACGACTGGCTGAAGGTGACCCGGATCAGCGTCCAGAACTACACCGAGGCGGAGGCGGACCTGGTCATCAGCCTCGAGGACAGCATCGGCCAGTCCTCCCAGTACGTCCCCACCTTCCTCTACTGCGAGCGGCTCGACGTCGGCTACGACAACGCCGAGGGGGTCGGGGCGGAGTTGGAGGCCAACCTCAAGGCCTGCTGGGACGCCATCGAGGCCGAGCAGGCGCCTCCTCCGGCGGACGGTGACGACGACCTGTCCTTGCCGGTGCTCGGCGACATCGACCCCGACGCGGTGTCGCTGCCGCTCTTCACCCTCATCGTCGCCGGGCTCGACGCCTTCAACCCGTGCGCCTTCTTCGTGCTGCTGTTCCTGCTCAGCCTTCTGGTCCACGCCCGCTCCCGGTGGCGCATGGCGCTGGTGGGTGGCATCTTCATCCTGTTCTCGGGACTCATGTACTTCGCGTTCATGGCCGCCTGGCTCAACGTGTTCCTCGTCACCGGGAAGCTGCGGGCGGTGACCGCCATCGCCGGGGCGATCGCCCTGGTCCTGGCCGTGATCAACATCAAGGACTACTTCCTCCCCGGGAGAGGCCTCTCCCTCTCGATCCCCGACGAGAAGAAGCCCGGCCTGTTCACCCGGATGCGGCGCCTCACCACCGCCGGCGCCATGCTCCCCGTGATCGCCGGGACGGTGGCGCTCGCCGTCGCCGCCAACAGCTACGAGCTGCTCTGCACCGCCGGGTTCCCGCTCGTCTATACCCGGGTCCTCACCCTCAGCGACCTCTCCACCCCGGCCTACTACGGCTACCTCGCCTTCTACAACGTCGTGTACATCATCCCGCTGCTCGTCATCGTTGCGGTGTTTGTCGGCACCCTCGGGTCCCGCAAGCTCAGCGAAGGGGAAGGCCGGGTGCTGAAGCTGATGTCGGGCGCCATGATGGCCGGCCTCGGCCTGGTACTGCTGATCGCGCCCGACCTGCTGGAGAACATGCTGGCCGCCATCGGCATCATCGGCGCCGCCCTGGTGGTGACCGCCATCGTCGTGCTCATCGACCGGCGTCGATCGGGACGGTCGGGACGATCCGGACGGTCGGGACGGTCCGGACCGCCGACGCCGGCCGAACGCGCTCGCCGCAGGGCACGGCGCCGCTAGCGTCGTCACATGCTCATCGGGTTCGTCTGCACCGCCAACCGCTGCCGCTCCCCCATGGCGGAGGCGTTCGCTCGCATCCGCCACGGCGCTCCAGGGATCCGCTTCGCCTCCGCCGGCACCCTCGGCTGGTCGGGACAGCCTGCCACCACCGGCACCATCGACACCATGGCGGAGGTCGGACTCGACCTCTCCGGTCACCGCTCGACGGCGCTCGACGACCTGATGGCCCGCCATCCCGATCTGGTGTACGTGATGACCGCCGTGCACCGCGACCAGGTGCTGGCCCGCTACGCCGATCTCGACGGCCGGGTGCTCCTGCTCCGCCCCGACGGGCTCCCCGTGGAGGACCCCTACCTGGGCGGGCCCGACGAGTACCGGGCCGGCCGGGATGAGATCGCGGCCGCGGTGGCGGCGCGGGCCGCCGATTGGCGCAACAGGCACTGACCCGGGGCGGCGGCCTAGGTCCACCCCTCGGTCGCGACGGGCAGGACGCGCACCTCGCCGGTGTCCCCCACCACCTCCGCCATGGCGGC
>CAZQUB010000217.1:0-2681 GCA_964596225.1 uncultured Acidimicrobiaceae bacterium | reverse complement strand
AGCTGTGGTTCGTGCTCCGCCACTACGGCGTCGAGGGGCTCCAGCACCACATCCGCCACCACATCGAGATGGCGCAGGGTCTGGCGGCACGGCTCGAAGCCGACGAACGGTTCGCCCTCGTCGCCCCCCACCCGTTCGGGCTGGTCGTGTTCCGCCACGTCGCCGGCGACGACGCCACCGCGGCGCTGGCAGCCGCCCTCAACGACTCGGGGGTGGTGGCGGTGAGCCCCACCACCTTGCGCAACCAGGCGGCGATCCGGGTCACGGTGGGCCAGACCACCACCGAGCAGCGCCACGTCGACCGGCTGTGGAGCCTCATCGACGAGCTGGCCCCGCCGGTCTGAGCGGAGCCGATCCGACGATCGGTTCGCTCAGCGCCCGCCAGGGCCTCCGACGTTACCGCGCGACGCCCATGCCGTGCCGGATGATGCCGAGCAGCTCCCGCACCATGAAGGCGGTGGCCCCCCACAAGGTCCCCACCGGAAACTCGAAGAACCAGAGCCGGTGGCCCTCGTAGTCGGCGCTCCGCCACCGGGACTCGTCGAGCAGGTCGTCGAGAGGCGGCTCCAGGATGGCGTCCACCTCGCGGGGATCCCGTCGCAGCTCGGCAGGACGCGAGATCCGGGCCACCACAGGAACGATGAGGGTGTCGCGGTTCCGGGTCGTGAGCGGGGTGAGCCCCCCGATGACCTCCACCGCCGCCGGAGGGATGCCCACCTCCTCGGCCGCTTCCCGCAGTGCGGCCTGCACCGGGCCCTCGCCGTCGTTCATGTGCCCGCCGGGGAACACGACGTCGCCGGGGTGGGTCGGCATGTCGTCGGGCCGTTTCGTCATCACCACCCGGGCCCTCCCCTCCCCGTCCTCGTAGAGCGGCACCAGCACCGCGGCACGCGCCTCGGCGGGGTGCGCCACAGGGGGCAGGTCGGCGAGCACGTCCCAGATTCTCGGCATTCGGTGCCCCACGATAGGGCCCCCTCGTCCCGTGCCTCCACGGTGCCTCCCCAAGGCGATAGGCTCCCCTCATGAGCGTCCAGTTGAGCCAGCGATCACGGCTCACGCCCCACCTCGAACTGCGGCCGTTCCGGCGCCGCGACGTCGCCGCGGTCGACGATGCGGTGCTGGCATCGCTGCCGGAACTGGCCCGGTGGCTGCCGTGGGCCAACGTTCACTACACCAAGGCCGTGTCGCAACAGTTCGTGCGCGACTCGCTGGCGGCCTGGGTAGAGGGACGGGCCTACGACTTCGCCATCCGGCGCCCGGACGTCCCGAACCGCCATCTCGGCAACGTCTCGGTCTGGTACACGTCGAAGCCGAACCTGGTGGGCGAGATCGGCTACTGGGTGCGCAGCGACGAAACCGGCCGCGGCATCTGTACCGAGGCCACCGCCCACGTGCTCGCCGTCGCCTTCGAGGAGTTGCGGCTCCACCGCGTCACGATGCGGATCGCGGTCGGGAACCGAGCGTCAGAGCGGGTCGCCGAGAAGCTCGGCTTCCTCCTCGAAGGGACCCTCCGCGGTGAGGTCAAGATCGGGGACCGCTGGCTCGACCACACCGTGTGGGGACTGCTCGAGAACGAGTGGCGGGTGGAGCGGCGCCGCTACCAGGCGATGGCCTGGGTGTAGCCGGCGGCCGGGAACCCGGGGACCCCGGCGCAGCGTTTCAGCTCCGCATGCAAAGCCCAATGCAGCTTCCGGATCACGGTAGGGTGGGCCGTCCCCACCGAGCAACGATCGAAGGGGTGCCGTGTCGCCGCGGACGCTGGAACTGATCCAACGCATCCTGATCGCCCTGGTGTCGGTGGTGCTGGCGCTCGTCGCCGTGACCGCCTTCCTCAAGGTGCTGGCGCCGCCCGAGGAGGGGACGTCGGACACCGTCGCGGGCCCCTCCCTCACCATCCCCGGGGACGAGACCTCGACCACGGTCCCCGGCGGGACGACCTCGACCACCGACGGCGGTTCGACGTCGAGCACCAGCACTTCCACCACCATCCTGGTGGACGCCTCCTGCACCGACACCCGGCCGTCGCTGGACGGCGACACCCTGCTGCGGGTCTATTACCCGTGCGGGCTGAGCCCCATCGCCACCGACCAGGCCTGGGCGTACCGGGCGGTGCCGAACACCGAACTGGTGCTCACCACGACCCTGACCGAGATGGTCAAGGGGCCCGACGCCGAGGAACAGGGCGAGGGGTTCCGCTCCCCCTTCGGGCCCGATTCGGAGGGATCCTTCCTCAGCGTCAGCCTCAACGCCGGTGACGCCATCGTCGACGTCGCCGACGGACTCTTCGGTCCCTCCGCCGCCACCGACGACGGCGCCCGGGCGCTGGTGTCGACCCTCAACGCCAACGTGTTCCAGTTCTCCACCATCTCGTCGGTGGAGTACCGGCTCAACGGAAGCTGCGACGCCTTCTGGGACGAAGTCAACGGAACCTGCGCCCGGGTCACCCGCCAGGAGTGGGAAGCGCAGATGCAGGCCCTCCGCCGCTGAGACTGGGTCTTCCGCTGCAGGCTCCGCAAGGGCGCGCCAGGTGCTCCACGCGACGGGGCCCCCGATTTCGGGGGCCCCGTCGGATCGTGCGCAGGAGAACGGCTACATCATGCCTTCCATGCCGTGGTTGTGGTCGGCACCTGCCGGCTCCTCTTCCTTCCGCTCGACGACGAGCGCCTCGGTGGTGATGAGGA
>CAZQUB010000216.1:0-2706 GCA_964596225.1 uncultured Acidimicrobiaceae bacterium | reverse complement strand
CCGTCTTCCTGCCGGGTGGCGAGGGCGACCGGGAGGTTGTCGAGCAACTCGTTGGCGATCACCACTCCACCCAGCGCCGGTGGCAGCGCCCGCGGGCCGTCGACGACCCGCTGTCGCGGCAGCATGCCCGCCAGCGCCTCACGGGCGGCAGGCGAGGCCTCCACCGCCCACACCTCGTCGGGAGCTCCCGTACCGCACTCTTCGAGGAGGGGGGCCAGCAGGGATCCGGAGCCGCCACCGGCCTCGACCAGCGTCGCCGCCGCCGGGGCCAGGCGTGCCTGCTCGGCGGTGACGAACCGCCCCAGGATCCGCCCGAACCAGTGGCTCACCTCGGGGCTGGTGAGGAAGTCGCCGCCGGCGCTGCTCCGCAGCGGCCCGGTGGTGAAGAAGCCCTCCTCCGGGTCGTAGAGGCAGATCTCCATGTACTCGTCGAACGACATGGGGCCGGAGACGGCGATCCGTTCCCGGAGGCGATCGGCGAGCGTCACCGGCGGGTGGGGGGCGGGACGGGGACGCCGGGAACGGCGGCGTCGGGAGGAGCCATGGACCGAGTGTAGAGGGGGGAGGGGCCGGGTCTCAGAAGCCGGTGACGAAGGTGCGGGTCAGTTCCCCGAGGTGGGCGACGATGCCGGGGAACACCCCGATGACGACCACGCCGAGGGCGGTGAGACCGAGGGCCAGGCGCAGCGGCGGCCCCACCCTCTCGTCCCGCAACGCCCCGGCGGGAACGTCCTCGGGGACCGGATCGAACCAGGCCGCCTTGACCACCTTGGCGTAGTACACGAAGGCGATCACCGAGTTGACCGCGGCCACCACCGCCAGGCTGATCCCCCACCCTCCGGAGACCGACAGCACCGACCGGAACATGACGAACTTGGCGAACCAGCCCGCCAAAGGTGGGATGCCCGCCAGGGAGAAGAAGAAGATGGTGAGCAGCGTCGCCAGGCCGGGGGCGTACTGCGACATCCCGGACCAGTGGTCGATGGTGGCCCGCCCGAGGCGGTTCGAGGCGGAGATCACGACCGCGAAGGCGCCGAGGTTCATGAAGGCGTACACCAGCAGGTAGGTGACGGTGGCGAAGAACGCGTCCTGGAGCTGGGTGCCGCTGACGCCGGCGGCCGCCGCCGCCCCGAACGGCACCAGGATGAACCCGCCCTGGGCGATCGACGAGTAGCCGAGGAGGCGGACGATGTTGGTCTGGCGGAGGGCGATGAGGTTCCCCACCGTCATCGACGTCGCCGCCAGGATCCACAGGGCGGGGCCCCACAGTCTCGTCATCCCCGAAAACGCCAGGTAGGTGAGGGTGAGGAGCCCGACGAAGCCGGCCGCCTTCGACACCACCGACAGGTAGGCGGTCACCGGAATCGGCGCCCCCTCGTAGGTGTCGGGGGTCCAGAAGTGGAACGGCACCGCCGAGACCTTGAAGGCGAAGCCGAGCAGGGTGAACAGCACGCCGATGCTGAGCAGCGGCTGGTCGACGAAACCGGGATCGGCGAGCTGGTGCCGGGCGATCGACTCCCGGATCCCGGCGAAGGTCAGCTGACCGGTCGATCCGTACACCAGGGACATCCCGAAGAGCAGCACCGCGGCCGAGAGGACCCCGATGATGAAGTACTTGAGGGCGGCCTCGTTGGAGCGGGGGTCACCCTTGCGCCACCCGGCCATGAGGAAGGTGGGCCCGGTCACCAGCTCGAGGGCGACGAACAGGGTGACGAGGTCACGGCTCGACGCCATCACCACGGCCCCCAGCACCGACGAGAGCATCAGGAAGTAGAACTCGCCCTCCCAGAAGCGTCCCGTCTCCAGGTAGCCGACCGACAGCAGCACCGCCACGAAGGCCGCCCCGAGGAAGAGCCCCTTGAGCACCAGGGAGAAGGAGTCGACCACGTAGGACCCGCCGAACATGACCCGGTCCCCCGCGGTGCAGAAGGAGAGCGAGTTGCACAGTCCGAGGGTGAGCAACGGCACGAAGGCGGCGACGAGTCCCACCAGCCCCACCACCGCCGTCCAGTAGGTGCGCACCGGGAGCAGGTCGACCACCAGGATGGCGAGCACGGTGACACCGAGGATGATCTCGGGCAGCAGGGCGTGGTAGTCGACGTACACCGATCAGCCTCCGAACACGTTCCGAACGAGGGCTTGCACCGCGTCGTTGGTGGCGCCGAACACGAGCCGCGGGAACACCCCGATGGCGAGGATCGACACCACCAGCGGCGACCAGGCCGCCAGCTCGAACCGGTCGACGTCGTGCAGGTCGTGGCCGGCCCATTCCTCCGACGGCTCACCGAAGTTGACCCGTTGCAGCATCCACAGCATGTAGCCGGCAGTGAGCACCGTGCCGATCCCTCCGATCACCATGAGGGTGCGGAACAGCCCGGTGGAGAGACCACCCAGCGGATCGAACGAGGCGAGCAGCGACATGAACTCGCCCCAGAACCCGGCGAGACCGGGGAGGCCGAGTGACGCCATGGCGGTGAACCCGAGCAGAGCCCCGAGGATCGGCAAGAGTTTCTGGTTGCCGCCGAGGCGCGCCATCTCCCGGGTGTGGTAGCGGTGCGCCATCGACCCGGCGAGGAAGAACAGCAGCCCGGTGATGACACCGTGGGCGACCATGCCGATGATGGCGGCGTTGATCCCGATGTCGGTGAGGGTGGCGATGCCGAGCATGACGAAGCCCATGTGGCCCACCGACGAGAAGGCGATGAG
>CAZQUB010000215.1:0-2795 GCA_964596225.1 uncultured Acidimicrobiaceae bacterium | reverse complement strand
ATGAAGGCGACGAGCAGGAACGGGACCTCGATCACCATCCGGGTCGCCACGAAGCGGGCGCCGAGGCGGGCGGTGGTGGCGAGCGCGACCAACACCACCGCGTAGGCGGCGAACGCCCAAAACGCCTCCCGGGGGGTGGCGACGACGGCGAAGACGAACCCGAACGCCGCCACCACCTTCAGGTGGGGTGGGAGCCGGTGGAGCGGGGTGTCGCCGTGCCGGTAGAGGGCGTGGACGTGGCCGGTTCCCACTCAGGGCCCGTGCGTCGTCTGTGGTTCCTCGTCTCTGGCGCGGGTTCGGCGCGCCAGCCAGAAGACGCCGTAGCCGGCGATCAGGGTCACCACCGTCCCGAGCAGCCCCGCCACTGCGGTGTTGAGGGTGCTGTTGTCGGTGAGACCATCGCCGTAGTCGGCGAGGGCGAAGTCGCTGAGGGCGTGATCCTGGGCGGTGTCGATGAACCCCTTCTGCTCGGCGACGTACTCGAGGCCGTCGGGGTTGGAGGAGGCGAACTGGCTGACCACGACGCCGCAGACGATGGCGACCAGGAGACCGATCAGGAAGAAGGCCCGGGTCCGGCGATCCATCAGGTCACCTCCACAGCCGTGGCCACCGGCGCGGCGGTGGCTCCGTAGACCAGATCGGGGCGGCTGGCCATCACCGCACTCACGATGAGCGCGGTGAGGAGCGCTTCGCCGATTCCGATGAGGACGTGGGCGCCGAGCATTGCGGTGAGGACCGCGCCGGTGGACACGTCTGCCGTGCCGCCGATGGCGAATTCGATCACGAATCCGGTGGCGGCGAGCACGACGGAGGCGAAGGCGGCGAGACCCGCCGCCAGGGGGACGACACGGGTGCTGCGAGGGAGGATCCCGACGAGGAGCCGGTACACCGCGTACCCGCCGAGGGGGGCGATGACGCCCATGTTGACGATGTTGAGGCCGAGGGCGGAGAGGCCGCCGTCGGCGAAGAAGAGCCCTTGGACCGCGAGCACCACGCTGAGGACGAGCACGGCGGCCCATGGTCCGACCAGCACCGCGGCGAGGAGGCCCCCGATGAGGTGACCGCTCATCCCGGAGATGACGGGGAAGTTGAACATCTGGGCCGCGAACACGAAGGCGGCGACGAGGCCGGCGAGCGGCACCTGGCGTTCGCTGAGGTAGGCGCCGGTGCGGCGGAGTGCCACGCCGACTCCGCCCGCGGCGATGACCCCAAAGCCGGCCGATGTGGGTCCGTTGATCACCCCGTCGGGGATGTGCACACCCGCCTCCTTATTGCAATGAATTTGCAGAAAGGATCCTACGACCGATCCGAAACGGAATCAAGCCTTGGCGGCGCAATCCCGGCACAGCCCGGAGAGGGCGAAATGGGCGGGGTCCGGCACGAACCCGGTACGGCGGGTGACCTCGGCCAGCAGCGACTCCATCCCGGTCGGGTCGAGATCGATGGTGGCCCCGCAGCGGGAGCAGACGAGATGTTGGTGGGGGGCATCGGCGGCGAGGTGGTAGATGGAGGCGCCGTGCCCCATGTGGGTGTGGGTGACGAGTCCCGCCTCTTCGAGGGCCTCCAGAGTGCGGTAGACGGTGGATTGGTCGAAGTCGGGGCCGATGAGGGCGTAGATGTCCCCGGCGCTGAGATGGTCCCGGGGAGCGGCGGCGAGCACCTCGCACACCGCACGGCGGGCCCGGGTGATGCGGAACCCATCGTGGCGGAGGGCGTCGAGGAGCCGGTCGGCGGTCGTAGCCATTTTGACAGATTATCCCCTTCTACCCCTTCTCGCGCAGCGTTTGGGTCGCGAGCAGCAAGACCACGATCCCCCCGACCGGGAGCATCACCACGCTGGCGACGTCGCCCCCCAGACCCGAGCCGGCGATCAGCTCCTGCAACACCTCGTTGGCGTAGTACATGGGCGAGATCCTGCTCAGGACCTGCGCCCACACCGGCATGCGATCGACCGCGACGATGATCCCGGAGAAGATGAGGCTGGGGAGCACGATCGCCGGGATGAAGGGGATGACCTGGGCCTCGCTGCGGGCCGCGTTGGAGACCAGGATGCCGAGCGCCATCGAGATCATCGCCAGCAGCCACATGACGAGGAAGATGGAGGCGAGCCGGCCCACCCCGTAGCCGAGGGCGAAGAGCCACTGGAGTTCGGCGAGCACCAGCAGCGACAGCGCCGTGGCGAGCGTGGTGTAGGCCAGCAGGTAGCCGGTGATGATCTCGCTGCGGTGGTAGCCGTTGATGAACATCCGCTCCATCGTCTCGGCGGTGCGTTCCCGTACCAGGACGAGGGCGGTGAGGATGAACGTGGCGAAATGGATGATGAAGCAGCCGAACGGCACCGCGAACGGGGTCACGTCGAGGAGCGGGGTGTCCGCCGCGTCGAAGAGGGTCTTGGTGAAGAACACGATGCCGAGGGGTGCCACCAGCATCAGCACCACGAAACGGCGATCGCGAGCCAGCTGGCGCAACACCCGGGCGGCGACCGCGGCGGTGCGGCTAGCCGTCATGGGCGCCTGCCTCCTCATCCTCGATCAGCGCCAGCACCGCGTCCTCCAGGGTCTGGCCCTCGATCTCGATCCGGGTCACCGCCGGATCGAGTTGCCAGCGGCGTAAGAGCCGCGGAACCTCGCCGGGATAGTCGGCAACCTCGTGGCGGTGCGGCGTTTCGCCGGTCCAGACCGTGACGGTGGCACGTCCCTCGGTGAGGATCCGCTGCGGGGTCTCCTCGGTGAGGACCGTGCCGGCGCGGAGGATGGCGACCCGATCGCAGTGCACCACCTCGTCCATCTGGTGGG
>CAZQUB010000214.1:0-2818 GCA_964596225.1 uncultured Acidimicrobiaceae bacterium | reverse complement strand
TGGGGGAGCGGACCCGTGAAGGCAACGACCTCTTCCTGGAGATGCGGGAGTCGGGGGTGTTGGAGAAGACGGCGCTCGTGTTCGGTCAGATGGACGAGCCGCCGGGGGTGCGGCTCCGGGTTGCGTTGTCGGCGCTGACGATGGCCGAGTACTTCCGGGACGAGGAACGGCTCGACGTGCTGCTGTTCATCGACAACATCTTCCGTTTCACCCAGGCCGGTTCCGAGGTCTCGACGCTGCTGGGGCGCATGCCCTCGGCGGTGGGGTACCAGCCGACGCTGGCGGGGGAGATGGGGGCGCTCCAGGAGCGCATCACCTCGTTGAAGGGCCGGTCGATCACGTCGCTGCAGGCGATCTACGTGCCGGCCGACGACATCACCGATCCGGCCCCCCACACCGCCTTTTCCCACCTCGACGCCACCACGGTGCTGTCGCGGCCGCTGACCGCCCTCGGCATCTATCCGGCGGTCGATCCGCTCGACTCGACGAGCCGGGCCCTCGACCCCCAGATCGTCGGGGACGAGCACTACACGGTGGCGACCGAGGTGCAGCAGATCCTGCAGCGCTACAAGGACCTGCAGGACATCATCGCCATCCTCGGCATCGACGAGCTGTCGGAGGAGGATCGTCTCACCGTGTCACGGGCCCGGCGCATCCAGAAGTTCCTCGCCCAGCCGATGTTCGTCGCCGCCCAGTTCACCGGGCAGGACGGGGTGTACACGTCGCTGGAGGAGACGATCGCCTCCTTCAAGGCGCTCATCGCCGGTGAGCTCGATCACCTCCCGGAGCAGGCGTTCTACATGGTGGGCGGCGCCGACGACGCCCGCCGCAGGGCCAAGGAGATCGAAGCCGCCTGATGGACGAAGTCCCGCTGTTCTCGGTCGACGTCGTCACCCCCGAATGGGTGGTGTGGCAGGGGGACGCCCAGATGGTGATCGCCCGCACCACCGAGGGCGAGATCGGGATCCTGGCCGGTCACGAGCCGACGATGGCGGCTCTCTCGACCGGCGTGGTGGAGATCCGGGGGGAGACCGGGACGACGATGGTCGGGATCCACGGCGGGTTCCTTCAGATCTTCGAGAACCAGGTGACGCTGCTCACCGACCGGGCCGAGATCAGTGAAGGGGGCCGGGCCGAGGCGGCCCGTCTCGCCGAGGAGCTGCGCGGTCTCGATATCCCCGACTGAGGATGGTCAGCCGGCCGTTGCGAACTGGAGCGTCGCGGTTGCTCCGGCTGGGAGCACCCCGAGCTCCCAGCCGTCTGCGGTGGCGACCCCGGCGTCGGTGGACGCCGCGAGAACCGGGTCGCGAACGGGATAGCGCACCGTCAAGCCCGAGAGCGGTGCGCTGCCCTCGTTGGTGACCGTCACCGTGTACCGGCCTCGTTCGACACCCGGCTCGATGCGGGTGGAGGAGGCGACGACGACGGAAGGTTCCGTGTCGCCAGACAGGTTCGGTGTGGTGCCGGTGGCCGGAACCACCCCGATCGTGAGTATCGCCGTGGTGGCGATGATCAGGGCGGTGACCCGCCGGCTGGGGACGGTGAGGTTCATAGGGGTATGATCGTCTAACTACTCTGGGTAGTCAACGACAAACGGGGAGTGTTTGCGGGCGCTTCGGGGAGCTAGTCACTGACTAGTCGGTGCCGTCGAGGGAACGGACGAAGGCCTCGACCTGGGCCGGCAGGCCGCGGCCGACGGCCTCGGCGACCACGGGGAAGAAGAGGGTGGAGAGGACGCCGACCGATTCGATGGAGAGGGTCACCGTCATCGTGGTGGCGGTGTCGCCGTCGGGGGTGAGTTCCGCCACGAGGTCGCCGGTGATCTCGCTGCCGTCGAGGTGCAATGCCATGCGCCGGTCGGGCTCCGACGCCACCACGGTGGCCGATCCGAGGTAGGCGCGGGGCCCGACGACGGTCTTCCACCGGTAGGCGCGCAGTGTTCCGTCGCCGTCGTGGCGGGGATCCCAGACCTCCTCGACCGGCCCGATGGCGGCCCAGGTGGCGGCGTCCTGGAGGCGCTGCCAGACGGCGTGGGCGGGGGCGGCGGCGACCGCGTGGTGGGTGAAGCGTGACTTTGGCATGGGTGCGGGGAGGATAGTGGCGCTGCCGACCAGGGCGGTGGGAACGGCACAAGGGGTATCCTGGCTCGGCTCATGAGACGGCGATTCCTCCTCTCGGTCCTCGCAAGCGACGTGGCGGCCCTGGCGCTGGCCTTCGTGGTCGCCGGCGCCACGGTGTTCGGCGAGCCACTTCCGTGGCGCGCCCACCCGCGCCCCGACGCGTCGCTGTGGCCGCTCATGGGCCTGATCACCGCCGGTCTCCTGATCGGCTCCTACTTGAGCCTCCGCATGTGGGCTCAGGGGGCGCCCCGCCCCTCCTACGGGAGGGCGTTGACGATCCTCGGGTTCGAGGCGATGTTCGCCGCGGTGGGCGTGGTGTTGTTTCGCCCCTATTTCTCCCGGTCGTTCCTGGCGACGACGCTGGCGGTGTGGCTGGTGGCCGCGGTGGTGCATCGGGCGGTCCGCCGGCGCCGCCCGTGGACGGAGGCGCTGCTGCTCATCACGCCCGAGAAGGGACTCATCGACGACCTGCGCAGCGCGGCCCACGCCGACGTCATCGGCGTGTTCGATCCGTCGGACGAACCACCGAGCGAGCCCGTGTTCGGTTGCACGCTGGTGCCCGATCTGCGCCCGGTGATGTCGGATCGGATGGCGCAGTACGTGTCGTCGTGGAACCTGGCCGGCTACCCGGTGCGGGCCCTGTCGACCGTCTACGAGGAGCACACCGGGCGTCTCCCGATGGTGCACCTCGCCGAGGG
>CAZQUB010000213.1:0-2835 GCA_964596225.1 uncultured Acidimicrobiaceae bacterium | reverse complement strand
CGCTACCTGGCCCGGCGCCAGGAACGGGAACTGCGCCGCACCATCTCCGAGTACCGGTCGCCGCATGAGCACAGCGCCCGGGCCGAGCTGCACATGATCTGCGCCGAGATCGAGGACGTGAACCGGATCGAGGTCGACGCCGTCATCCGTGGCGACGCCGAGTGCGACGACCGGATCCGGGCGATCCTGGCGGCGGCCGGGGAGGCGTTGCGCAACGCCGCCAAGCACGCCGGGGTGGACGCGGTCGACCTGTACGCCGACTTCAAGCCGGACCAGATCGAGGTGTTCGTGCGGGATCGGGGACGCGGCTTCGACCCGGCCGCGGCGGTGTCGGGGCGGGGCATCGATTACAGCCTGCTGGGGCCGGCCCAGAAGGCCGGCGCCGCTGTGGAGGTGACGAGCGCCCCCGGCGCCGGGACCGAGGTGGCGATCAGATGGCCGGCGCCGTGACCGAGGAACGGGCTCGCATCTTCCTCGTCGAGGACGAGCACCTGACACGGGTGGGAACCCGCACCATCCTCGAGGACGCCTACGACATCGTCGGGGAGGCCGACAACGTCACCGACGCGGTCGAGATGATCCGCTACCGCAAGCCGGATCTCGTGCTCCTCGACATCCGGATCCGGGAAGGATCGGGAGTGGAGGTGCTGCGGCAGGTGCGCAAGACCGACCCCGACATCGCCTTTCTCGCCATCACCGTCTCCACCTCGAGGAAAGACGTGGCCCGGTTGTTCCGGGAGGGTGTCGACGGCTACCTCACCAAACAGGCGATCGGCCCGGACTTGCCGGACCTGGTCGCCAGTGCCCTACGCGGGGAGCGCCCCATCTCCCGGCAGGTGGCCGCCTTCCTGCTCGACATCGACGAGGACGTCGCCGACGACTCGGGGATCGCCAAGTTGACGCCGCGGGAACGGGAGGTGGTGGTGTTGATCGCCCGGGGGTTCACCTACCGGGAGACCGCCGCCGAGCTGGGGATGGCGGTCAAGACCCTCGAGAACCACATCCACCACATCTTCGAGAAGCTCGGCATCGCCAGCCGTTACGAGCTGTCGGCGCTGGCGTACGGAACGGGGTTCGTCGGCCCCGAGTCGTAGCGGGCGGTCGCGGCACCGCCCGGGCTGTCGTGGGATCGGACGGGAGGCACGGATGGTCGAGACCGGCAGCACATCCCAACCGGTGCGGACCGACCCGTCGCAACTGCGGCGCCGCCCGTCGGGCGAGCCCGCCCCCCTGCCGAAGGAGCCGCTCGCCGGCCTCGGCTGGCTCTGGGCGCTCTCCGTCGGCGTGGTCCTGGCCGTCGTCGCGCTCTTGTTGAGCCCGACCGACTTCTTCCTCGGCCGCCTCTCGTGGTGGAACGGATTCGACGCGCCGATCACCGACTGGTTCGCCTCCATCCGCAACGGCACACTGACGTCGCTCGCCACCGCAGTCGACTTCCTCCACACCGGATGGTTCCTGGCGACGCTGCGCTGGGGCGTGGTTGCGGTGCTGGTGATCACCGCGCATTGGAGGCACCTCTTCACGTTCGTGGTCGTGGTGCTGGGGACGGAGCTGGTCGTGGTCGAGCTGGCGAATGCCCTGGCCCGTCCTCGCCTGGAGGGAGTGGAGAGCCTCACCGACGGGAGCGGCTTCGCCGCCCCTTCGCTCGCCGGCGCCGCGGTGGCCGGGACGCTGGTGGCGATGGTGTATGCGCTGGTGATGCGGGGCACGTGGAGGAAGCGGGCGCTGTGGGGGGCCACCGTCGTCATCGTCGGGTTCGGGCTGGCCCGGGTCTACCTCGGCGTGGACCGAGTCACCGATGTCGCCTCCGGGGAGATCATCGCGGTCGGCTTGGCCGTCCTGGCGTTCCGCATCGTCACCCCCGACAGCGTCTACCCGGTCTCGTATTCGCGGCACAAGACGGCTCACCTGGAGATATCGGAGGCGCGCCGTGGAGCGATCGTGGCTGCGATGCACGACCAGCTCGGGTTGTCCGTCGCCGGCATCGAGCTGTTCGGGACCGAAGGGTCGGGGGGCTCCACTCCGCTGCGGATCCGGCTCGGCAACGGCACCCACGTCTTCGGCAAGCTGTACGCCAAGAGCCACCTTCGCTCCGACCGCTGGTACAAGCTTGGTCGCACCATCCTCTACGGCGCCCTCGAGGACGAGGCGCCGTACCGCACGGTGCGGCGGCTGGCGGAACACGAGGATCACGTGATGCGTCTCATGCAAGACGCCGGCGTCCCGGTCCCGGAGCCGCTCGGCATCGTCGAGCTGACGCCGGGGCGTGAGTACATGCTCGTCACCGAGTTCCTCGAAGGGGTCTCCGAGCTGTCGGACGCGGACGTCGACCGGGCGGTGGTCGATTCGACCATGTGGAGCATCAACAAGATGTGGGACCGGGGCCTGGCCCACCGCGACATCAAACCGGCGAACGTCCTGGTGGGTGGCGGCCGTGCCTCGTTCATCGACCACGCCTTCGGTGAGATCCGGCCGAGCCCGTGGCGCCAGGCCGTCGACCTGGCCAACATGATGCTGGCGCTGGCGGTGCATCTCCCCACCGGCGAGGTGTACGAGGGGGCTCGTGATCACTTCACCGACGACGAGCTGGCCGAGGCGTTCGCCGCCACCGGCGGCGTGACCATCCCCGGGGAACTGCGGACGGCGTTGCGCGCCATGGATCACGACCCGCTCGCCGAGTTCCGGGCGATGGCCCCGCAACGGGCTCCCGTCCGGATCCAGCGCTGGACGAGGCGGCGTCTCCTGGGCCTGGCGCTGCTGGCGTGCGCCGTCGCCGCCGTCGCCTGGCTGGTGATCCTCAACCTGTCGATCGTCGGCAGGCTGATGTGAGCGGGC
>CAZQUB010000212.1:0-2838 GCA_964596225.1 uncultured Acidimicrobiaceae bacterium | reverse complement strand
CAGCCGACAGCGCAGCCATGGTCTTCTCATCGGTCTCCTTCCTGTTCTTCTTCCTCCCGGTCTGCCTGGCCGGCTACGCCGTGGTGGGGAAGCGCCTCCGCAACGCCTGGCTGCTCCTCATGTCGCTCCTCTTCTACACGTGGGGCGGCGGCGCCCTCGTCACCCTCCTCCTCGCCTCCACCGTGCTGCACTACGCCGCCGGATTGCTGGTGGCGTCCGGGCACCGCACCGGCAACCCTCGCCGGGTCCGTGCCGGGGTGATCGGCTCGGTGACGGTGAGCCTCGCCATGCTCGGTTACTTCAAGTACGCCAACTTCGTCGTTGCCCAGATCAACTCGCTCGGGGCCCATCTCGGCTGGGGCGACATCGCCTGGACCTCGGTGGTGCTCCCGATCGGGATCTCGTTCTTCACCTTCCAGTCGATGTCCTACACCCTCGACCTGGCCCGCAACCGGGTCGAGCCGATGCGGAACCTGCTCGACTTCGCCCTCTTCGTGGCGCTGTTCCCGCAGCTCATCGCAGGCCCGATCGTGCGCTACCACGAGATCGCCGACCAGCTCGAGCACCGCAGAGTCGGCGTCGACCGCTTCGCCGAAGGGGCGCTCCGCTTCGTCCACGGCCTCGCCAAGAAGGTGCTCATCGCCGACGCGGTGGCACCCATCGCCGACGCCGCCTTCGGCGCCGGCGGGGCCAACCTCTCCGCCGCGGCGGCCTGGATCGGGGTGATCGCCTACACGGTGCAGATCTACTTCGACTTCAGCGGCTACTCCGACATGGCGATCGGGCTGGGACGGCTGTTCGGCTTCGAGTTCCCCGAGAACTTCCGGCGCCCCTACTCGGCGGTGTCGATCACCGACTTCTGGCGCCGCTGGCACATCACCTTGTCGAACTGGTTCCGGGACTACCTGTACATCCCGCTCGGCGGGTCACGCGCCGGCCCGGGACGCACCTACCTCAACCTGTGGATCGTGTTCCTGCTCGTCGGGTTCTGGCACGGCGCCAACTGGACGTTCGTCGTGTGGGGCGCCTACCACGGCGCCCTCCTCGCCTCCGAGCGCCTTTTCCGGCAGCGCCCGGTCGATCCGGCGGTGGCGTGGGCGCCGCTGCGGCGAGCCGTGATCCTGCTCGCCGTCATCGTGGGCTGGGTGGTGTTCCGCGCCCCCGACATCGGAGCGGCGGTCTCCTACCTCGGTGCCATGGTCGGTTCCGGCACGGCACCGATCGACCCCTTCGCCGGGGTGTTCGACATCCACGGCGTGATCGCGCTCACCGTGGGATGCGCCTCGTTCCTGCTCCCCGGCAGCTTCGTCGGGGGTATCGCCATCACCCGGCTCCGCGGCGCCACCGGGTGGACGCTCCGCTTCGCCGAGCTGTTCATCGCCTTCCCCTACACGCTGGTGCTGGTGGCGACCGGAACCTTCAGTCCGTTCCTCTACTACCAGTTCTAGAGTTTTCGCCATGCGCCGCCTCGGAAACTGGACCATCGCGGTGGTGTTCGTCGCCATGCTCACCACGCCGCTGGTCCTCCTCGCCGCCGGATTCCGGCCCGGAGCCATCGAGAACAAGGAACCCGCCGCCTTCCCCGCGCTCGATCTCGGCGCCCTGCTCGATCAGGATCTCGGCTCCGAACTCAACGCCTACTTCGAGGACGCCCTGCCCGGTGTCGACGCCGCGGTCGAAGCCAACGCCTGGCTCCATCAACAACTCGGAGAGTCACCCAACCCGGACGTGATCCTGGGCCGCGACGGATGGCTCTTCTGGAGTCACACCCTGAACCAGCCTTGCATGGGCCCCGACGAGACGGCTGCGTTCGTCGATGTCGTGGCGCGGGCGAACGCGGTGGTCACCTCGACCGGGCGGCGTTTCCTGCTCGCCATCGCCCCCGACAAACCGAGCATCTACCCGGAGATGATGAAGAGCGAGCCCACCTGCGTGCTGCAGACCGCCGCCAGCCTCCGCCAGGTCGACCTCCCCGGAGTGCTCGTCACCACCTGGGACGACATGGAGGCGGCCAAGGGCCGTGAGCCCCTCTACCTGGTCCTCGACACCCACTGGACCATGGCGGGCGCCGCGGTGCACGCGGCCGCCGTCGTCGACACCCTCGCCCCCGGGTCATGGCAGCCCGACGCCCTCGTCGCCACCGGGGAGGCGGAGAAGCAGGGCGACCTCACCGACATGATGGGGCTCCCCGCCTCCGAGACGGAGATTCAGTACGTCTCGCGGCCCCCCGGGCTCGTCACCACCGAGACCGTGACACGGGTGGAGACCGCGGCCGGAGAACCGGTGCCGGGGCTGGAGGCCCACGAGACGACGACGCCGGGAGCGCCACTGGGGGGAGCCACCGTCGTGCTCCACGACTCGTACGGCTGGTCGCTGCTCCCGGTGATCTCTCCCTACTTCGAGGACGCCGTGTTCCTCCGCCGGGTCTCTCCGGCCTTCTCCTACCTCCAGCCTTACCTCGCCGCGGCCGACACCGTGATTCACACCTCGGTGCAGCGGGACCTGTACGTGATGGTGGTGGAGGACGACCTCGCCGAGCAGTTCGTCGTCGCCTACGAGGACGAACTGGACGCGGTACCCGTCACCGTCGACGAGACCGGCGACACGATCGAGGTCACCATCGACGCCCCGGCGGGAACCGATCCCTACGTCGTGGTGGCCCTGGCGCCCGGAACCGATGGGGCCACCTTCACCGTCGGCGGCGCCACCCGCACCCTCGACACCGACCGTCCCGTCGCCGCCGTCTTCGCCCCCGACGGGGCCGTCACGATCGACGCCGTCTCCGGCGACGTCGTCTACCGGGGAGTGGCGGTTCCCCGCCCCTGATCCCGAGCCGGG
>CAZQUB010000211.1:0-2880 GCA_964596225.1 uncultured Acidimicrobiaceae bacterium | reverse complement strand
CCCTCGCCCGCCTCACCGTGATGGAGAACATGCTCTTCGCCGCCAAGGACCAGCGCGGTGAATCGCTCGTCGGGGCTCTGTTCGGAGGCTGGCGTCGGACCGAGGATGACAACGAGGAGCGCGCCACCGAGTTGCTGGAGCGGTTCGACCTCCACCACATGGCGCACGAGTTCGCCGGCAGCCTCTCCGGGGGGCAGCGCAAGTTGCTGGAAATGGCCCGGGCGTTGATGGTCGACCCCGAGATCATCATGCTCGACGAGCCGATGGCCGGGGTGAATCCCGCCCTGACCCAGTCGTTGCTCCACCACATCACCGGCTTGCGCGACTCGGGCAAGACCGTCGTGTTCATCGAACACGACATGGACGTCGTGCAGGAGATCAGTGACTGGGTGATCGTGCTCAGTGAGGGCCACGTCATCGCGGAGGGACCGCCGGATTCGATCGCCCGCAACCCACAGGTCATCGACGCCTACCTCGGCACCCGCCACGGGGAGGTGCCGTGACCGCACCACCCGCCCCGCGACCGGCCATCCTCATCGCCGAGGACGTCACCGCCGGCTACGTGCCTGGCGTCGACATCCTCACCGGCGTCGGCCTCACCCTGGGCGAGGGTGAACTGGTGGGCATCATCGGCCCCAACGGAGCCGGGAAATCCACTTTCGTCAAGGCGCTCTTCGGCTTGGTGAAGGTGCGCCAGGGCCAGGTGAGGCTGCACGACGCCGACATCTCGAATCTCCCCGCTCACTCCCTGGTGGCGCAAGGCGTCGGCTACGTCCCGCAGCGGGCCAACGTCTTCCCCTCCCTCACCGTCGAGGAGAACCTGCGGATGGGCCTCTACCTCCGCCCCAAGGCATGGCATCGTCGATTCGAGGCGGTCGCCGAACTCTTCCCGCTGCTGGCGGAACGCCACCATCAACGGGCCGGCCTGCTCTCGGGTGGGGAGCGCCAGATGGTGGCGATGGGACGGGCACTGATGATGGAGCCCGAGGTCCTGCTCCTCGACGAGCCGTCCGCCGGTCTCTCCCCCGCCAACCAGGACGTGGTCTTCGACCGGGTCCGCCAGATTTGCGACTCGGGGGTCTCGATCATCATGGTGGAGCAGAACGCCCGCCGCTGCCTCCAGATCTCCGATCGCGGCTACGTGCTCGACCAGGGCACCAATGCCTACACCGGGCCCGGGCATGATCTGCTCCACGACCCGAAGGTGATCAGCCTCTACCTGGGGACGCTGGGACGGGCCACCTGACCAATCGCCGACGCGGAAGGGGCCCGGCGGATGCCGGGCCCCTTCGATCGTCTCGGGACGGCGCCGTAGCGCCTCCCTCCGTCAGGAGATCTCGACCTGGGTGATGGTCTGAGGCACTCCTTCGGCGTCGTACTCGTACACGTCGTAGACACCGACACTCGGCTCACCGGCGTCGTTGAACTCGATCGGTCCGGAGGCGCCGTCGTAGTCGATGTTCTCGCCCGCCATGATCAACGCATGGCATTCGGCGTATGTGGTGCACTTGGTGCCGTCTTTGGTGACCCCGGCGAGATCGTTGACCCACACCGACCCGTCGTCGGTCCCGGCCACCTCGCTCGCCAACACCATCGTGATGAGGCAGTCGTACTTCTGCGCCGAGAAGATGGTGGGAGTCCCGGGAGCGAACGCCTCGAGGCGCTCACCGAACGTGGCCTCGCCGTTGGCAGGCGCCGCCGAAGGAGCGGTGCCCCGGATGCCCTCGAGCGCCGCCGGGTTGTCGGGATTGACGTCTGCGGCCTGGACCGAGTCCTTGAAGCCATCGGTGACGAAGATCGGCACGTCGGCGGGTCCGATGCCGGCCTCGATCATGGCCTGGAGCAGCGGGCCGCCCTCGTTGAAGGTGACGATGGCGATGCCGTCGACACCGGCCGCCGCGACCTCTTGGGCCTCGGCGTCGAAGGAGGTGGCGTTCGGATCGTAAGGAACCTCGGCCGCCACGGTGACACCACTGTCCTCGAGCGCGGCGGCGAGCACCTCATCGAAGCCTGCGCCGTACTCCTCGTTGCGATAGATGATCGCCACGTTGCTCACGCCGGCGTCGAGCATGACCTCGGCCAAGGCCGGGCCCTGCAGCACGTCCGACGGAGCGGTCCGGAAGTAATAGCCACCATCGTCGTAGGTGGTGAGGCTGGCGCCCGTGTTGGAGCCGGAGCACATCGGCACGTGGCTCCCCGTGACCTTGTCGATCACGGCGAGGGTCTGCGTCGTGCCCGCGGCGCCGATGATGGCGTCAACACCGTCGTTCAGTAGCTGATCAGCCGCCTCGGAGGCGATCGTCGGATCGGTGCCGGAGTCGGCCGGGACGAGCGTCACCGAGCCACCGGCTGCGGCGATCTCCTCGGCGCCCATCTCGATCGGCTTCAGGAGTGCATCGATGATCGCCGACAATCCGCCCGTCTGCGGCAGCAGGTATCCGATCTTCAGCACCCCGTCCGACGTCGACGCGGGAGCCGTCGTCGTCGTGGCGGCGGCGGTCGTCGTGGTGGTGGCGGCCTCCGTCGTTGTGGTCGCGGCGGCGGTCGTCGTGGTGTCTCCCGCCGAGTCGCCGCAGGCCGCGGCGAGCAGCGTCAACACCACCACGAGGATGGCGACAGGAAGCTTTCGTTTCATCGCTTCCCCTTTCTGGATTGCACTTGGAGGTCCCCGGCGCCCACCGAGGATTGGGCAGGGAGCATAGCGGCACTGTCCGGGGCCAAAAGCAGGGTGCCGGGGACGGTGCCGATCACGGCACGTAGAAACGGAGGTGCAGCGGACGCGATGAGACCCGGAGGTGCTTCGGCTTGTGCCGCCGCAAGAGGACCAGCTTGCGGTCTCCGGGTCTCGGTGGTCCGAGTGGGAGTCGCCACCTGCCTCGT
>CAZQUB010000210.1:0-2881 GCA_964596225.1 uncultured Acidimicrobiaceae bacterium | reverse complement strand
TCGTCGGCCCGGGCGTTCCACGGGTTGAAGTCGATGCAGTTCATCTGCGCCATCCACACCACGTCGCCCTCGTCGAGCGGGAGGAACATGCGGCCGGGCCGGGCCGAGGGGAACCGGACGTCGACGCTGGAGCGGGCCGACGCCGGGACCCGCTTGACGAAGAACGGATCCTCCCCGACCCCCTTGGGCCAGCGCTTCAGGCTCACCGGGCGGTTGGCGACCCCCCGCAGTGCCCCGGTGGCGCAGGTGAGGAAGTGCTCGACGACGTCACGCTTGGTCCAGCCCCGGTGGGGGAACACCACCTTGGAGGGGCTGGTGATGGTGATCTCCCGCCCGGCTGCCTCGACCGTGATGTCGTCGCGTCCCATGGGGAGGCATTATCGGGCCTGGCGGCCGCCGTGGCGACGACGGGGGTCAGCCCTCGAGGCGGTAGCGGTAGACGTTCGTGTCCCGCTGCGCGAAGCCGATGCGCCGGTAGAGACGGTTGGCGATCTCACGGGAGGGGCGCGAGGTGAGGTCGACCGTCTTGGCCCCCTCGGCCTCGGCCCGGGCGATGGCAGCCCTGCTGAGGGCCTCGCCGATGCCGCGGCCCCGTGCCCCCTCGTCGACGACGACGTCCTCGATCCAGGCCCGCATCCCGGTCGGGATACGGAAGAGCGCCAGGGTGAGGCTGCCGACGACGGTCCCTTCATCGGTGTCCCGGGCGACGAAGAGCACGGTGGCGGGGCTGGTGACGATGGCGGCCAGCTCATCGGCGCCGGGAGGTGGGGCCGAGGAGGACAACTGGGGGATGAGCCGCGCGAAGGCGGCGAGCAAGGCGTCGTCGACCTCGACGACCTCGGTGACGTGGATCACGGTTCGGCCTTCCTTCGGATGAGGGAGATTCTACGGCCGGGACGCGAAAGGGCCGGCTCGCTCTCGCGAGCCGGCCCCGACAGCGGAAGTGGGTGGGAGGGGAAGAACTACCGCTGTACCTCGACGGTCACCTTCCTTGGAAGCACCTCGGGGCGCTTCGGGACGACGACCTCGAGAATCCCGTCCTTGGAGCTGGCGGTGATCGCATCCGGCTCGACGCCTTCAGGGAGCAGCACGGTGCGCTTGAAGTTGCCCTCGTAGATCTCCTTGCGATGGAAGTCGCCTTCCACCTTCTCGTCTTCGAAGCTGCGGCTGCCGGTGAGGGTCAGGGTTCCGCCCTCCACGGTGACGTCCAGGGTGTCGGTGTCGATCCCGGCCACCTCGGCGCGGACCACCAGGTTGGCGTCACGCTCGAACACGTCGACCCTCGGGAGCCAGTTGCCGGCCGGTGCCGGGCGGCCCATGTCTTCGAAGATGCGGTCGAGGTCACGGACCACTCCGAAGGGATCGAAACGTACCAGGTTCATGATGTGCCTCCCATCTCGGGGTTCAGACTTTCGCTGTAACGCCTATGGAGGTAACTTTAGTCCCAGATACTCATATTTCAACCCGGAACGTGGAATCGCGGCGGAGCGGGGGGAGACGGGTAGCCTGCAGCGCCGATGAGCTACCTCCTGGTCACCAACGACGACGGCGTCGACTCGCCTGCCCTGGTCCCGCTGGTCCAGGCGCTGCGCCGCATCGACCGGGTCGAGGTCGTGGTCCCGGATCAGGAACGGTCGTGGATCTCGAAGGCGATCAGCCGCCACGATCCGCTGACGGTGGAGCAGGTGACCCGGGGCGACGACGTGGCGGCCTACGCCGTGTCCGGATACCCGGCCGACTGTGTCCAGCTGGGCATCCACAACCTGTTCGAGGAGCGACCGCGGCTGGTCGTCTCCGGCGTCAACATCGGCTCCAACCACGGCAGCGCCTTCGCGGGCTGCAGCGGCACCATCGGCGCCGCCGCCGAGGCCGCCAACGCCGGCGTGCCCGCGGTGGCCTTCTCGGCCCGCTCGGTCGGATCCTGGCCGGAGTGGGTGCAGTGGGCGTGGAGCCCGGAGGCGGTCGAGATGTGGGAGCGGATGGCCGCCATCGCCGCCGACATCGTCCAGGTGGTCCTCGCCGAGGGATTCCCGCCGGATGTCGACGTACTCAACGTCAACATGCCGTGCGAGGCCGATCTCACCACCGAGCGGCGGGTGACCCGGCTGGCCACCACCCGCTACGGCCCGCTCTTCGCTCCGGCCGGGGAGTACATGCTGGCCCACGCCTACGACGGGGTGCTCAACGTCGTCGGGGACCCTGCCGGGACCGACATCGGGGAGGGTGACGCCGGCCACGTCACGATCACCCCCCTCCGCTTTGCCACGACCGGGCACATCGACGATTCCCTCCGGGCTGCGCTGGAGAGGACCCCACGGCGCGACGCCGTCGTCTAGCCTCAGCTCCATGGGCGACATCAGCGCCGGTCGGGACGCCACCGTCCGCCTCGTGGTCGGGGAAGGCGACACCGCCATCGCCCTCGGCTCCGGTGACGTCCCGGTGCTCGCCACTCCCCGGATCCTGGCGCTGGCGGAAGAGGCGGCGGTTGCCGCCATCGCCGGCCAGCTGGCGCCGGGGGACACGTCGGTGGGAGTCTCCGCCGAGATCCGGCACCTCCAGCCGAGCCCGATCGGGTCCACCGTGGAAGCCAACGCTGCCGTGGTGTCGGTGGACGAGCGCTCCATCGCCTTCTCCTTCACGGTGCGCATGGGCGGCGAGATCGTCGCCGAAGGCGCCCACCGCCGCGTCGTGGTGGCGCGAGAGCGATTCGTCTAGACCGGAGCCGTCGCGGCGACGCTCAGCGTTGCTCGCGGGAGTAGGGGATGCCGAGGGCGGCGGGGGCGCCCAGGAGCCGGGCCCGTTTGCCGGAGGTGAGCACGATCATGGCGACGATCGCCAGGATGAACGGGATCATCGCCAGCAGGTTGGCGGGCACCGACAC
>CAZQUB010000209.1:0-2887 GCA_964596225.1 uncultured Acidimicrobiaceae bacterium | reverse complement strand
TGACGGTGGCGGCGATCCCGGTGGCGATGCCGACGGTGCTGTCGGTGACGATGGCGGTCGGGTCCCACCTGCTCGCCAAACGCCGCGCCATCGTGAGCCGCCTCGCCTCGATCGAGGAGATGGCGGGCATGGACGTGCTGTGCTCGGACAAGACGGGCACCATCACCCAGAACTCCCTCACCCTGGGCGATCCGTTCCCGATCGGCGACACGCCGGTGGACGAGGTGCTGCTGGACGCAGCACTGGCGTCACGGGCCGAGAACAAGGACCCGATCGACCAGGCGGTGCTGAGCGGCGTCGACCCGTCCCGCCTCGACGGCTACACGGTCGCCCATTTCCGGCCGTTCGACCCGGTGATCAAACGCACCGAGGCCGAGGTGCACGGCCCGGACGGTGCCAGCTTCCTGGTCAGCAAGGGCGCGCCGCAGGTGATCATGGCGCTGCTGCCCGACGCCACCGCCCTCGGCGATCAGGTGCAGCAGGCGATCGACCGGTTCGCCGCCCGCGGCTACCGGGCGCTGGGGGTGGCCCGCACCGACGACGACGGGTCGTGGCGCCTCCTCGGCGTCCTCTCCCTCTTCGACCCGCCCCGGGAGGATTCGAAGGAGACGATCGCGGCGGCCGGCGCCATGGGGATCGACGTCAAGATGGTCACCGGGGATCAGGTGGCGATCGCCCAGGAGACGGCCCGCAGCCTCGACATGGGCAGCTCGATCCTCGATGCCGCGGCATTCTCCGACGAGGCGGACGCCCGCGAACTCGACGACGTCATCGAGCACGCCGACGGGTTCGCCCAGGTGTTCCCCGAGCACAAGTACCACATCGTCGAGGCGCTACAGGGGCATGGCCACATCGTGGGTATGACCGGCGACGGCGTGAACGACGCCCCGGCGTTGAAGAAGGCCGATGCCGGGATCGCGGTGTCGGGGGCCACCGACGCCGCCCGCTCCGCCGCCGACATCGTGCTGTTGACGCCGGGCCTGTCGGTGATCATCGATGCCGTCAAGGAGAGTCGGAAGATCTTCCAGCGGATGAACAGCTACGCCATCTACCGGATCGCCGAGACGATCCGGGTGCTGTCGTTCATGACGCTGGCGATCCTGGTGTTCAACTTCTACCCGGTCACCGCGGTGATGATCGTGCTGCTGGCGCTGATGAACGACGGCGCCATCCTGTCGATCGCCTACGACCGGGTCCATTACTCGCAGGAGCCGGAGGGGTGGGACATGCGGCGGGTGCTCGGCATCGCCACGGTGCTCGGCCTGATCGGGGTGGTGGCGTCGTTCGGCCTCTTCTACCTGGGGGAACGGGTCCTCAAGCTGGACCGGGACGTCATCCAGTCCCTCATCTACCTGAAGTTGTCGGTGGCGGGCCATCTCACGATCTTCGTGACCCGTACCCGGGGCCCGTTCTGGTCGATCCGGCCGGCGAAGGTGCTGCTGGGTGCGGTGGTCGGCACCCAGGCGATCGCCACTCTGATCGCGGTCTACGGGGTGTTCATGACGCCACTGGGGTGGGGTTACGCCGCACTGGTGTGGGGGTACGCCCTCGCCTGGTTCGTGGTGAACGACTGGGTGAAGCTGCTCGCCTACCGGATCTTCGATCCGGGCGCAAAGCCGTTGCTGTCGGTCCGCAACCGCTGAGGATCGTGTGCCACCGGCGCCCGCCCGGACAACGAGACCACGATCGTGCGCGGGCTCCGACCGTTACCGGCCTGTAGCAATGCGCAAGGGTTGTTTACGTCGCAGGGGTGCGGTAGAATCGAACATATGTTCGATAGCTCCACCACCGTCGCCGAAACACCGCCGTGGGCCGGGATGGCGCCCGGCCCCGAGCTGGCCGCCGTCCTCGAGAGCGCCGACCTCGACGCCCTCGACGAGGAGGGCGAAGTCGCCGCCTTGCAGGCGCTGGCCCGTCTCGTCGCCCACTATCAGGCGGCGTTCTACCGGGTGATGGCGGCGGTGGGGGACGCCACCGTGGAGGCGGGCCCGGCGGATTGCTCCGCCGAGTTCGCCGGCGACGAGGTGGCGGCCGCCCTCACCTGGACCCGCCGCGCCGCCGAGGGTCATCTGGGGTTCGCCTGGCACCTCGTCCGCTTGCCCGACGTGTTCGCCGCTCTCGCCGCGGGGCGCATCGATCTCCCCCGCGCCCGGGTCATCGTCGACGAAACCGATTTCCTGCCCGATGACGAGCGCGCCGGCATCGTCGCCGCGGTGCTGGAGGACGCCGACCTCAAGACCACCGGGCAGCTCGCTGCCTGGATCCGCCGCCTCCGCGCCCAGGTGCGGCCGGAGGCCGAGGCCGAGCGCTACGAGCAGGCCGTGGAGCGACGACGGGTGATCGCCGAACCGAGTCTCTGCGGGAGCGCCAACATCTATCTCCTCGATCTCCCCGCCGATCGTGCCGTGGCCATCATGGGTCGGGTCAGCCGTCTCGCCCGCCAGGTGAAGACGGCCGGCGATCCCCGCACCTTCGAGCAGGTCCGCACCGACGTGGCGCTCGACGTCCTCGAGGGGGTCGACCACGGCGGCCCCGCCGCGAGTCGCGGTGTGGTCGACATCCGGGTCGACCTCGCCACCCTGGTGTGCCTCGACGAGGGCCCGGCCGAGATTCCGGGCTGGGGTCCGGTCATCTCCGACATCGCCCGCAAGGTGACGGAGCGTCCGTCCACCTGGCAGGTGGCGGTGACCGACCCGGACACCGGCCGCCTCCTGTGGGCGGGGACCACCCGGCGCCGCCCCACCACCGACCAGCGGCGCCGGGTGTCGATCCGCCGGCCCCGTTGTGTCTTCCCTGGCTGCCGGACTCCGGCGTCACGGGCCGATCTCGACCACACCGTGGCGTTCGCCGACGGCGGCCCCACCACCGACGACAACCTCGCCCCGCT
>CAZQUB010000208.1:0-2960 GCA_964596225.1 uncultured Acidimicrobiaceae bacterium | reverse complement strand
TTGCCGATGAGGGAACTCGACTCGACTGTCACGTCGATCCTTCCTTTCTCCCCGGGACGCACCTGCCCATCGAGGTCCGCTTCGTGTTGTGACGGGCCCCCTACCCGGGGGCGGAGGCCTTCAAACCGGTCGTCTGGGGGCCGGCTCCAAAGGCGACCACGGGGGGTCGAGGGTCGGGACGGTCCGTTGGCGCCGGATCTCGCGGCACCGATGTGTTCGTTGGCGTCTCCGGCGCGGCCAAATGACGAGGAGGGTCGGCCGACCGGAGGTCCCGGAGCGGACGAGGAGCGATTGTCGGAGGGAAGCGGCGGCGGCGTAGGCTGGGCGTCTCCTACCGAGGATCGGAGGACAACGACGTGAAGAAGCTCTTGTTGCTCGCCCTGCTCGCCGCCATCGCCGCCCTGGTGGTGAAGGCACTCCAGTACATGAAGGAGTGGGAGGACCTGCCCGAGTCCGAGCTTCGGGCCCGGATCGAGGAGAAACTCTCGTCCTACGTTTCACCTGAACAGCTCACCGAGATCACCAACGCGGTGGTGGACATGATGCGTCAGCGGGGGAAGTTGGGCGGCGAGGCTCCGGCCGGGGCCTGAGCAGCCTCTCGGCGCCGCCGTGCCCGTCGACTCGCCTGCCATGTTCCACGTGGTGCTCCACGAGCCGGAGATCGCCCCCAATACGGGCAACCTCATGCGGCTCACCGTCAACACCGGCTGCACGCTGCATCTGATCCACCCACTCGGGTTCGAGATCGACGAGGCGCGGGTGCGGCGCGCCGGTCTCGATTACCGCGAGTTCGCCACCGTGGTCCACCACGATGACTTCGCCGCGTTCCTCGAGGCGCTGCCGGGGCGCCGTGTCTTCGCCTTCACACAACGGGGGGAGCGCCTCTACACCGAGGCACCGATCGAGCCGGGCGACGTGTTGTTGTTCGGCAAGGAATCGGTCGGTCTGCCGGGAGAGATCCTCGACCACGCCGCGGTGACGGAACGGGTCCGAATCCCGATCGCGCCGGGCGGCCGCAGCCTCAACCTCGCCAACGCGGTGGCGATCGCGGTGTACGACGCCTGGCGCCGTCACGGGTTCGCCGGGGTGTAGGTTGGCGCCGATGCGGTCCCTGATCCCGGTGAAGGTGCGGTTCTTCGAACTCGACCCGTACGGCCACGTCAACCACGCCGTGTACGTGCAGTACTTCGAGGTGGGGCGCATCGAGCTGCTCGAGATGGCCGGCTTCTCCATGATGGGACTGCAAGACGAGGGAATCCGGATGGTGGTCACCGAACTGGAGAGCCGCTTCCTGCGCCCCGCCGTCGCCGGGGACGACCTGCAGGTCGAAACCGAGGTGGCCGAGATCCACCGGGCATCGCTGCGGTTCTTCCAGCGCATCGTGCGCCGCGACGAGGTGGTGGCGATCCAACGCACCACGGCGGCGACAATCGACCGGCGGGATCGGCCGACGCGGATTCCCCCCGCCCTGGTGGCGGCGTTGACGGTGGCCGGTCCGGATGCCTGAGGCGGGCGTCGATCTGATTCGCGAGATCGAACAGGTGGCCTTCCGCGCCTGGGTGCCATTCGAGACCGAGGAGTACGACGGCTGGCTCCTCCGCTACGCCGGCGGCTTCTCACGCCGCAGCAACTCGGTGTACCCGGAAGCGGCGTCGACACTGCCGCTCGGCGAGAAGCTGGAGCACTGCCGGGCCTGGTTCGCGGCGCGGGACCTCGGCCTGGTGGTGCGGCAGACCCCGACATCGGAGGCCGGCATCGACGCCCGCCTCGAGGAACTCGGCTTCACGCTCGAGTGCCTGACCGACGTGATGACGGCGCCGCTCGACCGGTCGTTCCCGCTGGACGGCATCGCGATAGCGGCCACCCCCGATCGGGAGTGGTTGGCGGCGGCGGCCGCGCTGATCCCCGTGGCTCCCCGGCTCCGTCCCGTCTGGGAGCGCATCCTGGCGGGGGTGGAGGCGACCGCAGGGTTCGCCACCATTCGCGACGGTGCCGACGTCGTGGCGGTCGGGGTCGGGGTCGCCGACGGTCCCTGGCTCGGCCTATTCGAGATCATGGTGGATCCGGACCATCGTCGCCGCGGGTTGGGCCGCCGCCTCACCGAAGCGTTGCTGGAGTGGGGACGCGAACGAGGCGCCGTCCACAGCTACCTCCAGGTAGTGGCGGACAACGCCTCAGCGCTCGCACTCTATGGGGGCCTCGGCTTCACCCGGGCGTACACCTACTGGTATCGCCGGGCCCCGTCTGGTTCCTAGGCGTCGCCGCCGCCCGAGGGGGACTTGAAGTCGTCGGCGCTCGGCATCGCCATGCCGGCGTCCTTCATCGCACCGAAGGCGCCGTAGGTGACGCCGGCGGCCGCGATGAGGCCGATGAAGAGGCCGAACTTCAGGAAGTCGGTCTCGGTGATCAGGCGAAGCAGGATCGAGATCACGCCGAGGGCGCCCAGGAGCAGGGCGATCTGCTCGGCGGCGAGGTTGCCGGCCTTGAGGTCGTAGACCTCGAGTGCCTTGAGGACGATGACAACGGCGGCCGCGATGGCCAGGAGGATTCCGAACCACGCCCAGAATCCGCTTCCGAAGCCGTTCTCGCTCACGCTGCCGAAACCGAAATCGATTCCGTACCACGGCAGGAAACCCGCGATGAGCGCCAGGATCCCGGCACCCCCCGCGATCATCTGGTTGGTACTGAGCTTGCTCAAGTCCATGTGACTCCCCTCACCTGTGCTTTCGGCCGATCGTGTGTCTGCCGTTGGCGAAAGCGTAGTGGGTTGAGACGGTCCCTGGCGTGATTCGGTGCGACGGTGGGGGATATCGGGACGTTCGGCGACGTCGCCGGACGTGAGCGTGAGACGGCCGGTCGCCGCCGGTGACAGGCCGTAGACTCCGGCTGGGGCCCGTAGCTCAGTTGGTCAGAGCAGCGGACTCATAATCCGTCGGTCGCAGGTTCGAGTCCTGCCGGGC
>CAZQUB010000207.1:0-2967 GCA_964596225.1 uncultured Acidimicrobiaceae bacterium | reverse complement strand
TCTTCAAGGAGGGCGGGATCGTCACCGCCGGGAACTCGTCGCAGATCAGCGACGGGGCCGCCGCGATGCTCGTCATGAGCGAGGAGAGGGCCGCAGAGCTGGGGTGCGCCGTCCGGGCCCGCCCGGTGGCCTTCGCAGTGGTCGGGGTCGATCCGATCACGATGCTGACCGGGCCCATCCCCGCCACCGCCAAGGTGCTGGCTCGCGCCGGGCTCGCCATCGAGGACATCGACCTGTTCGAAGTCAACGAGGCGTTCGGTACCGTCCTGGCGGCCTGGCTGCGCGACACCGGCGCCGACGAGGAGAAGGTCAACGTCAACGGCGGGGCGATGGCCCTGGGGCATCCCCTCGGGGCCACCGGGGCCAAGCTGATGGCGACGCTCCTCAACGAGTTGGAGCGCCGCGGCGGCCGCTACGGCCTCCAGGTGATGTGCGAGGGGGGAGGGATGGCGAATGCGACCATCATCGAGCGGCTCGGCTGAGGTGGCGCCATCGTGACGGCGTTGATCGCGATCGCGATGGGGGCCGCGATCCTCGCGGTCTCGTTCTGGGTGATCCGCTACCTGGGGAGTGCCCCACCACCCGAACCCGACCCGGACGACGTCGAGGAGGTCTCGGTCGACTACCGGTGCAGCGTCTGCGGGATGCGGCTCACCGTCACCCATGCCCAGGGGGACGAGGTGGAGGCGCCCCGCCACTGTCGCGAAGAGATGGAGGTCGTGGGTCCATGACCTTGACGGTGCACCCCTTGACCCCGGATCGGTGGGGAGACCTGGAGCGCCTGTTCGGGCCCAACGGTGCCTCCGGCGGCTGCTGGTGCATGTGGAACCGGCAGTCCAGCCGGGAGTACGAGCAGCACCACGGTGCCGACAATCACGCCGCGATGGCCGAGATCGTGGCCGCCGGACCTCCCCCCGGGTTGCTCGCCTACGACGGCGACGATCCGGTCGGCTGGGTGGCGGTGGGACCCCGTGAGGACTACGGGCGCCTGCAGCGGTCCCCGGTGGCGAAACCGGTCGACGACACCCCGGCGTGGATCGTGCACTGCTTCGTGGTGGGCCGGCGCCATCGCGGCCGGGGGGTGGCGCAACGGCTGCTGGAGGCGGCGGTGGCGTACGCCGCGGCGCAGGGGGCGGCCACGGTGGAGGGGTGTCCGGTCGACCCGTCACAGGACCGGGTCGATGCCGGTTCCGCCTGGCACGGCCTCGCCTCCATGTTCGAGAAGGCCGGCTTCGTCGAGATCGCCCGCCGCAGCGAGATCCGCCCCCTGATGCGCAAGGTGCTCGACACCGGGTCGTGACCCTTCTTTCGCCCTCCGTGGGATCGGGGAGGGTCGCGGTGGGGTGGCGCTTCTTTCACCCTCCCTGGATCAGGGAGGGTCGAAGAGGCGGCGTAGCCGCCGGTGATTCGGGGAGGGTCGCGGTGGGGTGGATGCAGGCTGTGCCTTCTGTCACCCTCCCTGGTGTGCCTTCTGATTCGGGGAGGGTGCCGGTGGAGTCTTCGATCGGGTGTCCCCTCGACTGTCTGGACTGCGGTGGCGCCGTGGACTCAGCCCATGCTTACACAGGTGTAGTTCTCAACACGTGTGGACAAGATCGGGGATAACGACACGCGTGTGATTCAGCGGTAGTTGAGCGTCATCGCGAAGCCGCCCGCGATCCCGGCGAGTCCGATCAACAGCCACGTGTTGTCGGGGCTTCCCGGCAGGAACCCGATGTAGTTGGTGAGGATGATGAGGGTCCCGACGCCCATGAGGGTGAACAGGGTCACGACGTACCACATCGGGGACGGCCCCTTCGCCTTGACGGGATCCTGCCGCGACGGCGGCGTGGGCCGGCGGTTTGCCTTCTTGCGCTTCTTGGAGACGGGCATGACGGGTGAGGATAGTGGCTGGAATCAGATCGATCCGAAATCACGCGGGACCGGACCACCGTGGTTCCCCCGCCGTGGGGGTACTGTTGACCCCCGCACCCGGGGCGTCGAGGCGATGAGATGACCGAGAGCACAGACACGACCGGCACGCCGGACGACGAAGCCGCCACTCCGCCGCGGCGCAGCCTGCCGGTGCGGATCGGGCGGGCGGCCGGATGGACCCTCGTCTGGCTCGGCGCCCTCACCCTCGGGTTCGTAGCCCACCAGCTATGGATCACCTCCTGGTACGCCCAGCAGAACCAGCACGAGCTGGCCCAAGAACGTGTCGCCCAATGGGCCGAGACCTCCATCACCGAAGTGGCGGTGCAACCCGCCGACACCGGCGAGCCGAACGAGGACCCGGGGGACACGCCACCGCCGGTGTACCTCAAGGTCGAATCGGCGCCCGAACTGCACGCCGCCTTCGCGCTCATCCGTATCCCCTCCATCGAGCGTTTGGCGGACGGATGGAACGTGGTCGAGGGAGTGACGCGGGCCGACCTCAAGACCGGGACCGGTCACATGCCCGACACCGCGCTGCCCGGCCAGCCCGGCAACGCCGTCATCAGCGGTCACCGCACCACCTATGGGCAACCGTTCCACGAACTCGACCAGCTCCAACCGGGGGACCTGATCGAGGTGGAGACCGCCCTCGGCACCCACGTCTACGCGGTGCGGGAAACCCTGGTGGTGGCCCCGACCGAACTCTCCGTGACGGAGCCGAAGCCGGGGGCGTGGCTCACCCTCACCACCTGCCATCCCAAGTTCTCGGCCCGGCAGCGCCTGGTGGTGGTCGCCGAATTGGTGGCGGGCCCCAACTTCGAGGCGATCCAGGAGATGTCATGATCCGCCGGCTCTACCGCATGCTTCCTGGGCCGACTCCGGTGCGGATCCTGCTGTCTATCGTGATCATTGCCGGCGTGCTCGTAGGGCTGCACTTCTTCTACGACTGGCTGGGCACCATCGTCTTCGACACGGGAGGGACGGTCGGATGAAGGTCCTCGTCCTCGACAACTACGACTCGTTCACCTTCAACCTCGTCCAGTACCTCGGCGA
>CAZQUB010000206.1:0-2971 GCA_964596225.1 uncultured Acidimicrobiaceae bacterium | reverse complement strand
TCGTCCCCCCTGGGATCAGGGGGGACCAGCGAACGCAGTGAGCTGAGGGGGGTCGCGGTGCATTGACGTCACGGTGACTCTCCCCGGAGACGTGGCTGAGAGCAGCTCAGGCGTCGTAGCGGCCGCGCCAGAGGCGCCAGCGGATGCGGAGGAGGTCCCACAGCACCTGGAGGTAGGACGAGGCCTTGACCCGGCTGTCCTCCTTGTGCTGCCAGGCGACCGGGAGTTCGGCGATGCGGTAGCCGCGGCGGCGGGCGATGGCGAGCGCCTCGACGTCGAAGAGCCAGCCGTCGATGGTGCAGCGTCCGAACACGTCGTCGGCGGTGTCCCCGTCGAAGAGCTTGAAGCCGCGCTGGGTGTCCTTGATGCCGGGGAGGACGACGGCCTGGATGAGGAGGTTGGCGGCTCGCCCGGCGATGGTGCGGAAGCGGGACTGGGGGATGACCCGATGCTCGTCGCGGCGCCCGATCGACCCGATGACGACCTGGTCGCCGGTGGCGTCGGCGTGGCGGAGGAAGCGGCCGATCTCGTCGAGGGCGGTGGAGCCGTCGGCGTCCATGAAGAGGCGCCGGTCGCCGGTGGCGGCGGTCATGCCGACCCGCACCGCGTGGCCCTTGCCCCGGTTCGGGGTGGAGGAGATGACGCTGCCGGTCGGGAAGGCGGCGAGGTGCCGTTCGGCGACGGCGATGGTGGCGTCTTCGGACCCGTCGTCGACCACGATCACCTCGGTGGTGCTCGCCAAGGTGGCGAGGAGGGGCCGCAGTTCGTCGAGGGTGGGCCCGAGCCGGTCTGCCTCGTTGTAGGCGGGGATGACGATGCTGAGGTCGGTCATGGGGAGGCCTCCGGAGCCACACGGTAGATGGCGGCGTCGCCGATCGTGTCCGTCATCGCCGGGACGACGATGGTCGGGACCCCGCCTCCGGCTTCGAGGTACGCCTCGAGTTGGCGTCCTTCCGGCTGGCGTCTGCCGTTGGCGAAGAGCAGCAGGTAGCGGTCGTCGGCCGGCGGGAAGCGGGGCAAGTCGGTCGGGAAGCCGAACCCGACGGCGACGCATCCCGAGTACCAGCCGATCTGGGGTTCGTAGGTGGTGACCACCGAGCAGGTGCCGGGCGAGGCGTCGTCGAGGGCGGCGGCGGCGTCGACGATCACCTGGCGAGTCTCGGCGAGGTCGGCGAAATCGTCGCGTGCGTCCCGGTATCCGGTCACCCCTTGCCAGACGACGACGGCGGCGGCGGCGACGAGGGCGGCGAGGAGGAGGGGGCGGGGAAGCCAGCGGGCCGCCAGCAGGGCGGCCTCGCTCCCGAGGAGCAGGAGCAGCATGATGGTGAGGAACACGTAGCGCGGTTCGGCGTGGGCGGTCAGCCCGGTGGCAACCAGCGACAGCCACGCCACCGCTCCGACGAAGATCGTGGCCCGGTCGTGACTCGCCAGGGTGCGGCGCCACAGGGATCGCGCCAGCGCCACGAGCAGCAGCCCGGTGCCGACGAGCATGGCGGCGCCGCTGATCCGCCCGGCGAGATTGGCGGGGAACCAGCGCAGGTAGGTGGAGAGTCCCTCTCCGAACGAGTCACTCCCGGCGGCGCGGTGAGCCGCGGAGAGGATGCCGGTGATCGACCCGGTCTCGTCGAGGGCCGCCATCGCGTGCGGCACCAGCAAGGCGGCGAAGAGGGCCGCGGTGGCGAGGAGGCGGACCCATCCCGCGAGGACGCTGCGCCACCACACGGCGGCGGCGACGGCGGCGATCACGAGCAGCGAAATCCCGCTCCCGTAGCGCAGGTAGAAGGCGGCGGCCGCGAGGGGCGCGGCCCACAGCACCGACCAGCCGGCCCCGTCTCGTTGTTCGAGGAATCGCCACAGGAGCCACATGACGGCGAGGAGCAGGGCGGCGGAGGCGAGGTCGTTGAGGAACTCGGGGGCCCGCCGCAGGAAGGTGGGGGCGACGGCGAAGAGGGCGGCGGCGAGCAGTCCCGAGGCGGGCCGGTAGAGGCGCCATCCCAGGTACCAGAGGGCCCCGACCGCCAGCACCGAGGAGACGACACCGAACGAGCGCAGCACGGTCTCCCCGTCGCCGATGTGGAGGAGGAACCAGCCGACGGCGGCCATCCCGACCGGGCGGTAATCGCCCCACCCCGAGACGGGGGTGCCGTCGAGCCACCCTCGCGCCTTGACGGCGTAGACGGCCTCGTCGTGGCCGAGCGGTCCGAACGACAGGAAGTGGGCGACGCCGGCCACCACCGCCGCCGCCAGGGCGATGGAGAGCACCCAGAACATCGGGGAGGTGCGGGGCCGGAGCACCCGGGCCGCGGTGTAGTAGGGGCGGGGGGCGTGCCGGATGAGGAGGTCGACGAGGCGGACGGCAGGGTCACCGACCGCGGGCCGCAGCACCACCCACAGCACCATGGTGGCGCCGGCGGCGCCGGCGACGAGGAGTTGGAGGCGGCCGATGGCCGATGGGTGGAAGGCGTCGGGCGCCATTGCCGCCGCCGCCATGGCGATGAGGGTCAGGGGCACGGTCACCCCGATGCCGGGGTCGTCGCCGGGCGGGGTGTCGACCGGGGCGCGGCGGCGGGCCTCCAATGCGAGGGCGCCGGAGGCGACCAACGCCCCGAACGTCGCCGCCAGGAGGGGGGAGGAGAGGCGCTGTTCCCCGATGGCGACGAAGACGAGATGCCCGGCCGTGGTCAGCAGCAGCGTGCTGGCGATGGTGACGGCGCCGGCGGCGGCGACGAGGCGGCGGCGGTACAGCGCGGTCCTCCGTTCAATGGATGGCAGGGAGTGTATTCCATACCATCCGGCGGCTGGCGGCTACGGCAGGAGGCCCGCGGCGCGGTGGATGAAGGCTGCCATCTGGCCTCGGGTGACGTTGGCGTTGGGGCAGAACATGGTGTAGTCGGGCGGGTTGCAGCCGTAGGTGATGCCGGCGGTGGCGAGTTTGGCGATGTCGGTTTCGAAGATCGAGTCGTCATCGTCG
>CAZQUB010000205.1:0-3020 GCA_964596225.1 uncultured Acidimicrobiaceae bacterium | reverse complement strand
TGAGAAGAAGGAGACAGTCATGGATGGATGGCGAGCCAAGATCGGCCTGGCTCTGCTCACGACCGTGGTCGTGAGCATCGGAGTTGCCGCACCTGTTCTGGCACAGGAGGCCACGACATCGAGTTCGGTACGGGTGTTGACGCCGTACACCGGCGTGGCCGTCGAACCGGGCGACACCGCCTCGTTCCCGTTGCAGGTGACGGCGCCCACCGGTGACGAGGTCGATCTCGAAGTCGTGGGTGTGCCGGAAGGCTGGGACGCCCAGATCCGGGCCGGCGGCTACGTCATCGACCGTGTCATGTTCGACGAGACACTGAGCCACGATCTCAAGCTCGACGTCAACGTCCCATCCGACGCCGTCGAAGGCGACTACCAGATGAGCGTGGTCGCCACGGGCCCATCCTCCAGCGACCGTCTCGACGTCGACCTCGTCGTGGCGCAAGCCGTCGGCGGTGGTGTTTCCCTCAACGCCGAGTTCCCGTCACTCCAGGGCCCCGCCGATACCCAGTTCTCGTTCTCGCTCGACCTCGCCAACGACACCGGCGACGAGGTCCAGTTCGGTCTCCAGGCCCAAGGCCCGACCGGCTGGCAGGTCACGGCCCGACCTTCCGGGCAGAGCCTGGCATCCACGGTGACGGTGGCCGCCGGGAGCAGCGAACGGATCACCGTCGAGGTGGATCCGCCCGACTCGGCCGCCGCCGGGGTGTACCCGATCACGGTGGAGGCCGCAGGCGGTGGCGACACCGCCTCCGCCGACCTCTCGGTGGAGATCACCGGCAACTTCGACCTCGTCTTGGCGACGCTCGACGACCGGCTCAACGCCGACGTCGAGGCGGGGAAGGCCACCGACGTGCAGCTCGCCGTCATCAACCAGGGGTCGGCGCCGCTGACCGGCGTGTCGCTGACGGCGACCCCGCCGCAAGGATGGGACGTCACCTACTCTCCCTCCTCGATCGACCAGATCGAGCCCGGGGGATCGGCCGCGGTGACGGCCACCATCACCCCGTCGGGTGACGCCATCGCCGGCGACTACCGCATCACCTTGGGTGCCAACGTGGCGGAGACCGGCGACTCCATCGAGTTGCGGGCCACCGTCGAGACGTCGGCGCTGTGGGGCCTCGTCGGGGTCGGCCTGATCCTCGTGGCGCTGGCGGCGCTGGCGCTGGTGTTCCGCCGTTTCGGGCGGAGGTGAGCGATGGCGGCGATCGATGACTCCGGCCCGTTGGTGGAGACCCACGGGCTGACCAAGCGATACGAGCAGACCACCGCCGTCGACGGCATCGACCTGTCGATCGGGGCCGGGGAGGTCTACGGCCTGCTCGGACCGAACGGCGCCGGCAAGACCACCACGGTGCTGATGCTGCTCGGGCTCAGTGACCCCGACGCCGGCACGGTCCGGGTGTGCGGGCTCGACCCGGCCCGCAACCCGCTGGCGGTGAAGCGCCAGGTCGGCTACCTGCCCGACACCGTCGGGTTCTACGACGACCTCACCGGGCGCCAGAACCTCCGTTACACGGCCCGCCTCAACGAGCTCCCCGACGGCGAAGCGGAGCGCCGGATCGAGGACCTGCTCGCCGAGGTCGGGCTGAGCGACGTGGCCGACCGTCCGGTGGGCGGTTACTCGCGGGGGATGCGGCAGCGTCTCGGCCTCGCCGACACGCTCGTCAAGGATCCCCTGGTGGTGATTCTCGACGAGCCGATGATGGGGATCGATCCCGAGGGCGTGATGGAGATGCAGGCATTGATCGTGCGTCTCGCCCGCGACGAGGGACGCGCCGTCCTCCTCACCAGTCACCTCCTGCATCACGTGCAGCAGACGTGCGACCGGATGGCGATCTTCGTCGCCGGGAGGGTGATCGCCGAGGGCAGTGCCACCGACCTCGCCAACGAACTCGGTGGCGGCCGCAGCGCCTTCGAGATCATCGCCGAGAGCACCCGGGAGCGCATGCACGCCGCCCTGGGCGCGGGCTCGACGGTCGACGCCGACGAGGTGCGGCTGGTGGGGCCGAACCGCTGGAGGGTGGGCGTTCCTGCCGACCGGGCGCCGCGCCTCATCCCGGCGCTGGTCGAAGCGGGGATCGACGTCCGCGGGTTCCGTGACCTCGGCACCGACCTGGATGAGATCTACCACCGGTACTTCACCCAATCCGAGGAGGTGCGGGTATGACCACCCCCGAGGTCACGGTTCGCAGCTCGTGGAAACGGCGCAGGCCCGGCTGGACGGTGATCGCCCGCAAGGAGTTCGCCGACCACATCCTCTCGGTCCGGTTCGTGGCGCTGCTGGTGCTCCTCGGTCTGGTGGCGGTGGGCACCGTCTACACCGCGGCCCACGCCCTCCGGGACGTCGCCTCCGCCACCGCCGGCCAGAAGGGGATGTTCCTCCGCCTCTTCACCGTCCAGGGTGATCCGATCCCGTTCTCGTTCCTCCAGTTCCTCGGCTTCCTGGCGCCGATCCTCGGGATCGCGTTCGGGTTCGACGCCATCAACGGGGAACGGTCCGAAGGCACCCTGCCCCGATTGGTGTCGCAGCCGATCCACCGCGACGACGTGATCAACGGCAAGTTCGCGGCCGGTCTCAGCATCGTCGGGCTCATCATGATCGTGGTGACGGTGCTGGTCGCCGGTCTCGGCATCGTGCTCCTCGGGATCGTGCCCACCGCGGCCGAGGTGATCCGGCTCGTCGTCTGGCTCGCCGCCGCCATCGTCTACGTCGGGGTGTGGCTGGCGTTCGCCACCCTGTGCTCGGTGTGGATGCGCCGCGCCGCCACCTCGGCGATGGTGGCGATCGGCATCTGGCTGATCCTCACCCTGTTCGGGTCGCTGTTCGCCCAGCTCACCGCCGACGTGGTGACCCCCGCCGATCAGGCAGATCCCCAGACCGTGCTCGCCAACGCCCGCACCGAGCTCACCCTCTCCCGGCTCTCGCCGGTCGAGCTCTACGAGGAGGCCGCCAGCGCGTTGCTCGACCCGGGGGTGCGGAGCGTCGGGCTCGTCACCCTCGCCCAGCTCGACCGGGCCGT
>CAZQUB010000204.1:0-3038 GCA_964596225.1 uncultured Acidimicrobiaceae bacterium | reverse complement strand
GGGCCTCGCTCCAGATCGCCGACATCTCGGGGAGGGAGTAGCGGGGGATCACGCCTTCCACTCCTCCCGGTATTCGTCGAGCCGTGCCGTCAGGTCCTCGTCCGCCATGGCGAGCAGCGCCACCGCCAGGTACCCGGCGTTGGCGGCGCCGTCGACCGCCACGGTGGCGACCGGGATTCCGGTCGGCATCTGCACCGTCGCCAGCAGGGCGTCGAGCCCCCCCAGCGTCCCGGCCGCGATCGGGACCCCGATGACGGGGAGGGTGGTGTTGGCGGCGACCGCCCCCGCCAGATGGGCGGCCTTGCCCGCCCCGCAGATGACGGCGCCGAACCCGGCGTCGCGGGCCCCGGCGGCGAAGGCGGCCACCTTCTCGGGGGTGCGGTGAGCCGACATCACGTGCACCTCGTGGGGGACGCCGAACCGTTCCAGCACGTCCGCCGCCGGCTGCATGGCGGCCGCGTCCTTCTCCGACCCCATCAGCACCGCCACCTTCATGAGCCGATGTCCGTGCGGTGGTGCATCCCGCCGAAGTGGATGTGGCCGGCGGCGTCGTAGGCGCGGCGCCGGGCGGCGGCGACATCCGGTCCGAGCCCGACCACGTTGAGGACCCGACCCCCGGAGGTGATGAGGCCGTCACGGGTCCGGGCGGTCCCGGCGTGGAACACCTGGACGTCGCTCATGGCGGACACCGCCTCCATCCCGGTGATGGCGCGGCCCGTATCCGGGGTCTCGGGGTAGCCGGCGCTCGCCAGCACCACGTCGACCGCGGCGACGTCGAGCCAGCGCAGCGGCCGCTCGGGAATGCGACCTTCGGTGGCGGAGGCGAGCAGTTCCAGGAGATCCTCGTCGAGGCGAGGCACCAGCGCCTGGGTCTCCGGGTCGCCGAGCCGGCAGTTGAACTCGAGCACCTTGGGCCCCTCGTCGGTGATCATCATCCCGGCGTAGAGGAACCCGCGGTAGGTGATGCCGTCGCCCGCCATGGTCGCCAGCACCGGCTCGATCACGTCCCGCAGCGTCGTCTCCACCAGTGCCTCGGGGAGGTCGGCCACCGGCGAGTAGCACCCCATGCCTCCGGTGTTGGGGCCCCGCCCACCATTCTCGAGGCGCTTGTAGTCACGGGCCGGTTCCAGCGCCAGGGCGCGTTCCCCGTCGCAGATGGCGAACACCGAGACCTCGCGGCCCTTCAGGTACTCCTCGACGACGACCGTGGTGCCGGCGGGGCCGAAACGTCCCTCGATGCAGAGCCGGGCCCATCCCTGGGCGGCGATGAGGTCCTCGGTGACGAGCACCCCCTTCCCGGCGGCGAGGCCGTCGGCCTTGACCACGTAGGGACCTTCCATCGTCTCGAGGTGGGCGATGGCTTCGTCGACGTCGGTGAAGGACCAGGCGTCCCCGGTCGCCACCCCGGCGCGGCGCATCACGTCCTTGGCGAAGGCCTTGGAGGCTTCGAGCCGGGCTCCGGCCGCGGTCGGCCCGAAGGCATCGATCCCGACCTCGGCGAGGGCGTCGACCACCCCGGCCGCCAGCGGCGCCTCCGGTCCCACCACCACCAGGTCGATGGCGTTGGCGAGGGCGAGAGACACCACGGCGTCGGTGTCGGTGAGGTCGACACACGGGATGCAGGCGCCCAGCTGGGCCAGCCCGGGGTTGCCGGGCACTGCGACCAGGTCGGTCAGGGCCGGGCTCTGCGCCAGCTTCCAGCCGATGGCGTGCTCGCGGCCGCCGCCGCCGAGCAGCAGGACTCGCATGGGTTACCTCCTCAGGTCCTTACGAGCGTCGCCGCCCGTGACGGGCCGACCGAGATGATCGTCACCGGCGCCCCTGCCAGTTCCTCGACGTACTCGACGTAGGCCTGTGCCTCCTTGGGGAGATTCTCGAAGGAACGCACCTCGGAGATGTCGGTGTTCCAGCCGGGCAGCTCGTCGTAGACGGGATGACAGTTGTACAGCACCCGCTGCTGGCGGGGGAAGTCGATGTAGCGCTGGTCGAGGGAGTCGTACGCCACCCCGACCTTGATCGTCTCGAAGTGGGAGAGGACGTCGAGCTTGGTGAGAGCCAGTTCGGTGATGCCGCTGACCCGGACCGCGTAGCGCAATGCCACCCCGTCGAGCCATCCGCAGCGGCGCCGCCGTCCGGTGACGGTGCCGAACTCGCCGCCGATCTCGACCATCTTCTCGCCGACCTCGTTGTCGAGCTCGGTGGGGAAGGGGCCGCCCCCGACCCGGGAGATGTACGCCTTGGCGACGCCGAGCACCCGGTCGATCATCTTGGGGCCGATCCCGGTGCCGGTGCAGGCGCCCCCCGCCGTCGGGTTGGAGGACGTCACGAACGGGTAGGTGCCGTGGTCGATGTCGAGCAGGGTCCCTTGGGCGCCCTCGAAGATGACGTTCTTGCCCTCGTGGATCGCCTCCCACACCAGCAGCGAGGTGTCGACCACGTGGTCCTGGAGCTGATCGGCGTACGACAGGTACTCCTCGGCGATCGGCTCCGGGTCCATCGGAAGCTGGTTGTAGACCTTGGTGAGGACCCGGTTGCGGTCCTTCAGCACCGTCTCGAGCTTCTGGCGGAAGATCTTCGGGTCGAACAGGTCCTGGACCCGGATCCCGTTGCGGGAGTACTTGTCCATGTAGGCGGGCCCGATGCCCCGCTTCGTGGTGCCGATCTGCTGGCGTCCCAGGTAGCGCTCCATGGCGGCGTCGAGCTTGCGGTGGTACGGCATGATCAGGTGGGCGTTGCCGGAAAGGCGCAGCCGGGACGGATCGATGCCGCGGTCGGCCAGTTCCGCCATCTCCCGCAGCAGGACCGCCGGGTCGACGACGCAGCCGTTGCCGATCACGGGCGTGACCCGCGGGTAGAGCACGCCGCTGGGGATCAGGGTGAGGGCGAAGCGCTCGTCGCCGACGACGATGGTGTGACCGGCGTTGTTGCCGCCCTGGTAGCGGACGACGACATCGGCGTCCTCCGAGAGGTGGTCGGTGATCTTGCCCTTCCCTTCGTCTCCCCACTGGGAGCCGATGAGGACGGTGGCCGGCATGTCG
>CAZQUB010000203.1:0-3052 GCA_964596225.1 uncultured Acidimicrobiaceae bacterium | reverse complement strand
CAGCTCCCAGTTGCTGAGTGTGGTGTTCAGGTGGTCGCGGTAACTCTCGAACCAGTCGGCGGCCCAGGAGAGGAGGAGCACACTGCCGACGGAGGCTGCGAGCCGAGCGGCCCACAAGCGGAGATCGGATCGGGTCCCGGCCATCGTGTCCCCTCGTCCGGTGCACGCAGCATAGAACACGATCCGGGCCGGGGTTCGCCGTCGGATCGTGCACCCGGCGGAGGCGGGCCGGCACGCACCTCCGGCCCGGGATCGATCAAGGCGCCCGGGCTCGACGGCCGGCTCTCAGCCGAGGGCGCGGTGGAGGAAGGCGGCCATCTGACCCCGGGTCACGACCTCGGTGGGGCAGTAGCGGTCGTTGGTCGGTGGGTTGCAGCCGAGGGTGACGCCGGCGTCGGCGAGGGCTTCGATGTCGGTTTGGAATTCGGAGGTGTCGTCGTCGGTGAAGCGGCCGGTGGGTCCGGCGGGGAGGTCGAGGGCGCGGACGAGGAAGGCGGCCATCTGGCCGCGGGTGACGGGTTGGTCGGGGCAGTAGCGGTCGTTGCTCGGTGGGTTGCAGCCGAGGGTGACGCCGGCGTCGGCGAGGGCTTCGATGTCGGTTTGGAATTCGGAGGTGTCGTCGTCGGTGAAGCGGCCGGTGGGTCCGGCGGGGAGGTCGAGGGCGCGGACGAGGAAGGCGGCCATCTGGCCGCGGGTGACGGGTTGGTCGGGGCAGTAGCGGTCGTTGCTCGGTGGGTTGCAGCCGAGGGTGACGCCGGCGTCGGCCAGCCACACGATGTCCCCCTCGAACACCGAACCGTCGTCGTCCCGGAACGGCGGGGTGAAGACGCCGCCGTCGTCACAGCCGATCCGCTCCGGGCCGAACGCCAGCGAGTCGAACTGGATCTCGTTGTCCACCGGCGAGGGGTCGCTGCCCCCGTAGTAGACGTCGAACCAGAAGCTCTTGATCTTGATCCAGTCCTCGTCGGCGCGGCGGAAGGCGATGTCCGTCTGTTGGAAGGCGAGGGTGCCGTCGACCCAGCCCTCCAGCACCCCGTCGTGCGCGCCGGGAGTGTTGAGATCGATGTGCCCCTCCACGCAGTACCACGGTCCGTGATCGAGCGTTGCCACATCGGGGTCCCAGGTCCAGATGTCGCCCCGGGTCGCCGGGCTGTCGAGGTGATAGACGTAGTACCCGATCAGGGTCTTGTCGTCGGGACCGTCCGGGTAGCCCGGCTCCCCCCACGACGGGTAGGTGCGGGAGAACATCATCCGGGCCGAGAAGCACGGCTCCTCCGGCGTCGACGGCCGGCTGCCGAGACAGTTGTAGGTGGAGAGGCCGCCGATGCCGGGCAGCTTGCCGCGGCTGGGCGGTTCGATGAAGAAGCCCGGCGGGAACCGCAGGTAGTAACGGAAGTACAGCTCCTCGGGCTCGGGAAGGCCGTGGTCCTCGAAGTACCAGTGGCCGCTGCCGCCCCAATGCTCCCCGGCGGGGATCTCGGTGAGGAGCCCCGCCCCGTCGTGGCCGTCCGCCAGCGGGAGCATGCCCCACGCGCCGGGACTGAGGAAGTCGACCCCGTCCTCGAAGTCCTCGTCCACGGTGGCGCTGCCGGGGGTGAGGGCGGCGGCGGGCGCCGCCAGGAGTGCCAGGAGGGCGGTGAGGACGAGGATGCGGCGCATGGGTGAGTATCGGCGGTTGGGGGTATCTGGTTGAGTCGGCGGGGCGATCCTACCCGTCGATGGTCTCCAGCACGCACGTGACGGCCCGCCGCGCCAGCACCCACTCCCTCCCGTCGCCGTCGCGGACGTCGACGTGGTCGGCGGTGGTGGCGGTCACCACCCCGGTGACGTCGAAGGAACCGGCGGCGTCGAGGAGGCGCACCGGCCGTCCCTCCACCTCGAAGGAGCCGAGCAGCGCCTGGAACGAACCGATGGTGCGATCGCCACTGCTGCCCTCGTGGGCGGCGGGGCGGTCGCTGCGGACAGAACGGACCGCGCCGGCGTCGACCGCCACCCGCATCGTCGGGGTCACCAGCACCAGGAGATCGTTGAGGGCTGCCACCAGCCGCCCCTGATACTCGGCGTCACCGACCCCGATCGTGACCAGATCACCCCGGCTCATCCACTCGAAGCACACCTCGACCAGCGACCGTTGGCGGCGGCGGAGATGGTCGGCGTCGCGCTCGACGTCCTCCGCCTCCTGGCGCATCTCGCCGCGGCCGCGCCGGGCGACACCTTCGAGATCGGGATGGTCGCTCCACCACGACGTCACGAGACGCCAGCCCTCAGGCGTCGCTGCGGGCGGACTCGTCGACCTGCTCGTGGACCGGGAAGCCCCGCAGCCATTCGAGCACCTCGTCGCGGAAGAACCGGAACGCCCGGCCGCCGGGGATCCGGTACGACGGGATCGTGCCCTCCCGGGCCATGCGCCGCACCACCTGCACGTTCATGCCGAGCAACTCGGCCACCATCGTCGTGTCGAGGACCGGGGGGTACTCCTCAGTTCCTGCCATGGGCGCTCCCGTCGTCGTTCCCGAGAGATATTCTAGGCGATCTGGCGCTGAGGGAAAGGACGTGATGGTTCAGCAGATGCGGGGGAGCTGCTGACCCACCTGGGTGTCGACGATACGGGTGCCCCCGATGGCGGTGCGGGCCACCACCACCCCCGGATGGTCGTCGACGACCCGCCCGATGACGACGGCGCCGCTCCCGGCCGGGTGGGCCTGCATGGCGGCGAGGACGTCGTCGACGACCGCCGCCGGCACCATCGCCACCAGCTTGCCCTCGTTGGCGACGTGGATCGGGTCGAGGCCGAGGAAGTTGCAGGCCGACGCCACCGCCTCCGGGACCGGTACCAGCCGTTCCTCGTACTCGACGCCCACCTTCGAGGTGCGGGCGATCTCGTTGAGGGTCGCCGCCAGACCGCCCCGGGTCGGGTCCCGCAGGGCGTGGACGTCCCGGCTCGCCTCCAGCATGGCGGCGACGAGGCCGTTGAGGGGCATCGTGTCGCTCTCGACGACGGTGCCGAACTCGATGCCCTCCCGCACGCTCATGATGGCGATGCCGTGCACCC
>CAZQUB010000202.1:0-3074 GCA_964596225.1 uncultured Acidimicrobiaceae bacterium | reverse complement strand
GACGTGATCATGGCCATCCTCGCCCACCAGCTCAAGGAGCGAGGCAAGCTGAAACGCGACGTCGTGGTGGCGACGGTGATGTCCAACCTCGGCTTCCACCGGGCGATGGAGTCGCTCGGGATCGAGGTCCGGCAGACCACGGTGGGGGACCGTTACGTCCTGGAGGAGATGCGGCGGATCCGCGCCGTGCTCGGGGGCGAGCAGTCGGGGCACATCCTGCTGGAGGACCGCACCACCGGCGACGGGCTCCGCACCGCCTTGCGCCTCGCCGAGGTGCTCGCCGCCACCGCCCGGCCGCTGCGGGAGCTGCGCCGGGTCATGACCGAGTTTCCCCAGGTGCTCGAGAACATCCGAGTCACCGACCGGGGCGGTCTGGCCGACTGCGCCGCGGTGTGGGAGGCGGTGCGGGACGCCGAGGCCCGGCTCGGGACCGAAGGCCGGGTGCTGGTGCGGGCGTCGGGGACCGAACCACTGGTGCGGGTGATGGTCGAGGCCCGGACCAAGGAGATGGCGCACGAGATCGCCGGCGCGGTTCGCGACGTCGTCGTCGCCGAGCTCGCCTGACCGCCCGATTGCGCATTCTTGCGTCCCCGGTATTCTCTCGATGACAACTGAAGACCGGCCGGAGATCCAACCGTTCCAGCGCCAGCCCTCACCCCCGGGTGAGGTGACGAGGGAGAGGGAGTATCGAACCGTCGGCGGGTGCCCTCTCGGCCGCTCACGGCCGTGACGGGGCGGAGCAAATCCCGGGAGCGATCCCGGGGACAGAGACCGCCCCGACGTGAGGCGGGGACATCGTCCCCGCAGCCCTCCGGTCGCAACGATTGGAGGTCGCGCGCGTGTGCGGAATCATGGGCTACGTCGGCCCGCAACAGGCGGCCCCCGTGCTTCTCGACGGTCTCCGCCGTCTCGAGTACCGGGGGTACGACTCGGCCGGCATCGCCGTCACCAACGGTGCCATCACGGTGCGTAAGGCACGAGGCAAGATCGACCGGCTGGCGGCGCTGCTCGACGCCGAACCGGTCGCCGGCACCATCGGCATCGGGCATACCCGCTGGGCGACCCACGGCGAGCCCAGTGACGTCAATGCCCACCCCCACCTCGACCAGACCGGCGAGTTCGTGGTGGTGCACAACGGCATCATCGAGAACTTCCAGAGCCTGCGCGAGGAGTTGGAGGCCGACAGCCACGTCTTCGCCTCCGAGACCGACACCGAGATCCTCGCCCACCTGGTGGCCCGCGAGTACCGCGGAGACCTGGTGGCGGCGGTCCGGACCGCGGTGGCGCAGGCCGAGGGGGCCTATGCCCTGGTGGTGATGACCCGCCACGAGCCGGACACGATCGTGGCGGTGCGCCGCATCAGTCCCCTCGTGGTCGGGCTCGGGGAGGGGGAGACGTTCCTCGCCTCCGACATCCCGGCGGTGCTGCACCGCACCCGCACCTTCCAGATCGTCGAGGACGGGGAGCTGGTCGTCCTCACCGCCGGCGGGGCCCGGATCGAGACGATCGAGGGAGCCCCGATCGACCGGGAACCCGTCCACATCGATTGGGACGCCGAACAGGCCGAAAAGGGCGGTTACGCCCACTTCATGCTCAAGGAGATCCACGAGCAACCGGACGTCATCACCGAGACGCTGGCGGGGAGGCTCAACGAGGACGGCACGGTGTGGCTCGACAACGTCCACTTCGACGACGACTACGCCCGTGCCATCGACCGGGTCTGGATCACCGCCTGCGGCACCGCCTTCCACGCCGGCCTGGTCGGCAAGGAGGTGTTCCGGCGCATCCTGCGCATCCCGACCATTGTCGAGTACGCCCACGAGATGCGGTACGCCGATCCCCTCATCGGGCCCCGAGACCTCACCGTGGCGATCAGCCAGTCGGGGGAGACGGCCGACACCCTCGCTGCGGCCCGTCTGGCGCGCCGGCGTGGCTCCCGGCTGCTGGCGATCACCAACGTGGTGGGGAGCACGCTGAACCGGGAGGCGGACGACATCCTCTCCACCCGGGCCGGTCCGGAGATCTCGGTGGCGTCGACCAAGGCGTACATGGCGATGCTGATCGCCCAGTACCTCCTCGGGCTCCGCCTCGGCGCGGCCCGGGGCGTCATCGACGACGTCCTGGCGGAACGGGTGGTGCACGGTCTCACCGCCCTGCCCGCCCAGGTGGAGGAGGTGCTCGGGCACGAAGCCGAGCTGGCGGCGGCCGCCGAGCGCATCGTCGACGCCGACGACATCTACTTCATCGGGCGCGGCCTCGACTACGCGGTGGCGATGGAGGGGTCGCTCAAGCTGAAGGAGATCAGCTACCTGCATTCGGAGGCGATGCCCGCCGGGGAGCTGAAGCACGGCACCTTGGCGTTGATCACCTCCGACGTCCCGGTGGTGGTGGTCATCACCCAGCAGGCGGTGTACGACAAGACCATCTCGGCGGTGCAGGAGGTGCGGGCTCGCGGCGGCCGCATCATCGCGGTGGCGTACGAGGACGACGACCGGATCGGGGCCTTCGCCGACACGGTGCTGCGCATCCCGCGCGCCGACGATCTGCTGGGGCCGGTGTGCGCGGTGGTCCCGCTGCAGCTGCTCGCCTACCACGTCGCCCGGCTCCGGGGCCACGACATCGACCAGCCCCGCAACCTGGCGAAGAGCGTCACGGTGGAGTGAGGGCGGCGCCGGTGGCGCCGAAGCGGCGCGGGTAGGCTCCCGCGGCATGAACGTCATCGGGCTCGGCGTCGATCTCGCCGAGGTGGATCGGGTACGCCATCTCCTCGGCCGCTACGGGGATCGGTTCCGTGATCGCTGCTTCACCGACCACGAGTGGGAGTACGCCCACCGTTACGCCGACCCGTCGGCGCGCCTGGCGGCACGTTTCGCTGGTAAGGAGGCGGTGATGAAGAGCCTCGGCGCCGGCTGGCGCCGCATCCACTGGCGCGACGTCGAGATCACGGGAGGCGGGGCGCCCCGCGTCAACCTCTCCGGCACCGCGGCGCAGCGGGCGGAGGCGATCGGGGCGGTCCGGGTCCTCGTCACCATCACCCACACCGACGACCGGGCCCTCGTCTTCGCCATGTCCCT
>CAZQUB010000201.1:0-3075 GCA_964596225.1 uncultured Acidimicrobiaceae bacterium | reverse complement strand
GGTCAGCGACCCGGTCACCGTGATCGAGAGATCACGGGTGGCGGTGTTGGTGGTGTCGTCGGTCACCTCGACGGTGAAGTCCGACGTCCCGGCCGCCGTCGGGGTGCCGCTGATGACTCCGGAGTTGGCGTTGAGCGACAGCCCGGTCGGCAACGTTCCAACCGAGATCGCCCAGGTGTAGGGCGTCGAGCCACCCCCTGCGGCGAGCGTGGCGGAGTACGCCGAGCCGGTGGTGCCCGCCGGGAGCGACACAGTCGTCACCGCCACGTCGCTGCCCACGGTGATGATCGTCAGCATGGCGCTGGCGGTCCGCCCGTCGGCATCGGTCACGTTGACGGTGAAATCAGAGTCACCCGTCGCCGAGGGGGTGCCGGTGATGGCGCCGCTCGACGAGAGCGACAGGCCGGTCGGCAGCGACCCGCTCACCTTGGTCCAGGTGTACGGAGCGAGGCCGCCATTGGCGCTCAACGACTGGGAGTAGGCGGAACCGACCGCGGCGGCGGGGAGGCTCTTGGTCGCCACCGACAGCGGGCTCACCACCGTGAGCGACAGGTCGGCGTTGGCCTCCTTGCCGTTGGCGTCCACCACGTTCACCGTGAAGTTCGCCGTCCCCGGGAACGACGGGATACCGCTGAGGGTGCCGTCGAGATTGAGGAGCATGCCGGAGGGGACGTCACCCGAGGTGATGGTCCACACGTACGGCAGGGTGCCACCGATGGCGGCGAGGCTCCGCGAGTAGCTGACACCGACCGTGGCCGACGGCAGGCTCGAGGTGGTGACGACGGGACGGTTGGCGATCGCCCGCCGCAGGAACGCCGCCATCTGCGCCCGGGTCACCGCTTGGTTGGGACAGAACTGGCTGTTGGCCGGCGGGTTACAGCCGTAGGTGATCCCGGCCGCCGCCAGCTTGGCGATGTCGGCTTCGAACACCGAGCCGTTGTCGTCACTGAAGGTGTTGCCACCCCCGCTATCGGTGAGGTGGAGTGCCCGCACCAGGAACGCCGCCATCTGACCGCGCGTCACCGGGTTGTCGGGACAGAAGTTCGTGTAGTCGGGCGGGTTGCAGCCGTAGGTGATGCCGGCTTCCGCCAGCTTCTCGATGTCGGCTTCGAAGATGGAGTTGTCGTCGTCGGCGAAGTCGTAACTGCCAGTGGCCTTGAGGCCGAGCGCCCGCACCAAGAACGCCGCCATCTGACCTCGCGTCACCGATGCGTTGGGACAGAAGCGGTCATTGGTCGGCGGGTTGCAGCCGTAGGTGATGCCCTGATCGGCCAACCACTGGATGTCCCCCTCGAACGTGTACCCCGAGGGCACGTCGACGAAATCGGTCGCTGCGAGCGCCGAGGCTGGTCCCACGACGAGCAACGCGGCGATCACGGTGAATGCCAGCAGGATGTGGCCTGCCTTCCTGACCCTGAGCATGAGCCCCCACTTTCATCAGTGCGGCGAGAGCGCGTCGCCCTCCGCAACCTGGAACGGAACATATCAGCGCCCGGTCACCGGGTCGCCACCGGGCACCGAAGAACAGGCTACCCGATGACTCGTGTCAGGTGAGGTCCTTCCCACGCCCAGATGGGAATCGGACGGACCCCCGCGGCGCAGCGAATCGAACGGGCCATCGCCGCCACCTAGACTCCGTGCACCGTGATGAGGCGTACCGGGACGGCAGTGGTGTTGGCGGTAGTGCTCGCCGCCGTATTCGTCGGAGGCGCGCCCGCCGGAGCCGACGGAGAGAACATCCACGGCACCCTGGAGAGCATCGACAACCAGCAGCGCGTCCCCGTCGCCGGGGTGACGATCATCGTCGAACAGGACGGCGCCGAGATCGGGACCGCCGTCAGCGACACCGACGGCGAGTGGACCGTTCCGGTCCCGGCCGCGGGGACCTACCAGGTCCGGCTACTCGTCGACACCCTTCCGGCCGGAGTCGCCCTCACCAACCCCGGCACCGACGTCCTCCCCAACGTGCTCGTCCGTGACAACCAACAGAAGACGGTCCGGTTCCAGCTGGGCGTCGGTGTCACCACCACGGTGGGTTCGCTCGACCGTTTCATGGGCCTCGTCATCGTCGGCCTCAAACTCGGGGCCATCATCGCCCTCTGCTCCATCGGCCTCTCCCTCATCTTCGGGGTGACCGGCCTCGTCAACTTCGCTCACGGCGAGATGGTGACCTTCGGGGCGGTCACCGCCTACTTCTTCCACGCCTCGCCATTGGGACCGCAATGGCCGCTGATCTTCGCCGCCATCCCCGCGGTCCTTCTCGGGGCCGCTTTCGGAGGCGTCCAGGAGCTGGTGCTGTGGGGTCCACTGCGCCGCCACCCCACCGGCCTCATCGCCATGCTGGTGATCTCGATCGGGCTGTCGTTCGCCATCCGCAATCTCATCCTCATCGTGTTCGGGGGCGCGCCCCGGCCCTACCTCGACTACGCGGTGCAACGCGAATGGCACTTCTGGGGGATCTCCACGGTGCCCAAGAACATCGTGATCATCCTCGCCTCCGCCGCCATCCTCGCCGTGGTCGGCCTCTTCCTCCAGTACACCAAACTCGGAACCGCGATGCGCGCCGTCGCCGACAACAAGGATCTCGCCGAGTCGTCGGGCATCAACGTCAACGGTGTCATCCTCACCACCTGGATCGTCGGCACCGGCCTGGCGGCCGCCGGCGGCATCTTCTTCGGCGTCGCCGAGCAGATCCAATACGACATGGGGTTCAAGCTGCTCCTGCTCATCTTCGCGGCCGTGGTACTCGGTGGTCTCGGCACCGCCTTCGGCGCCATGGTGGGAGCTTTCATCATCGGGCTCGCGGTCGAGGTCAGCACGTACTGGGTCGACAACGAGTTCAAGACGGCCATCGCCCTCGGGATCCTGATCGTCATGCTGCTGGTGAGGCCGCAGGGCATCCTCGGGAGTAGGGAGCGGATCGGCTGATGGATTACGTCGGCATCCTCATCGACGCCTTGCGGGCCGCGGTCGGGCCGGTGGCCGCCGCCTACGCCCTCTCGGCGACCGGCCTCAACCTGCAGTTCGGCTACACCGGGCTCCTCAACTTCGGCCACGTCGGCTTCATGCTGGCCG
>CAZQUB010000200.1:0-3151 GCA_964596225.1 uncultured Acidimicrobiaceae bacterium | reverse complement strand
CAGGCCCCGATGCGGGTCGATCCGGCGGTGTCCCAGCTCTTCATCGCCGATCCGATGAAGGGGTTCGGGAAGCGGCAGCAGGGAGGCGGCGGCGGTTGGACCCGCATGTTCAGCACCCACCCGCCGATCCCGGAGCGGGTCGACCGGCTCCAGAAGATGGCGATGGGGATTCGCTGAGCGAGACATCCCGTCGCTGACGGAAGGTGACGTCCCGGCTTCAGCCGCGCCCCGCCTTCGTCCGATACCCATGGGATGGATGAGCGCGGGCGGAGCCGGAGCCGGATACCGGTGGTGGGTGCGACGCTGCTGGTGATCTCCCTCTCCCTCACCGCGGGAAGCGCGGCGGCCGCCCCCACACGTCCTCCCGCCGGCAAGGCTGCGGCGGAGGTCTACGAGGGGAACCCGAGCCTGACCCGGGTCTCCCGCCACCTGCTCGACGCCCGCCGCCTCGCCGTGGCCGGGGCACCTGCCGCAGAGGTCGCCGCCGCGGTGCGCTCGGTGACCTTCGCGGCGCAGGAGCCGCTGATCGAGATCCGTCTCGACCGCGGCGGTGCCACCGCCGTCGGTACCGCCGTCGCCGCGGCGGAGGCGATCGGGTTCGACGCCGTGGCGGCCTATCCCGACTCCGGCGTGATCGTCGGCACCGCCGGGCTCGACCTGCTCGACGAACTCGCCGACCTTCCCGGGGTGGCGGTGATCCGTCCCGAGTACGGCGCCACCACCGCCGGCGGCCTCACCGTCAGCCAAGCCGACGTGTCGATCAACGCCGACGACGCCCGGGCCGAGTTCGGCGTCGACGGGTCGGGCATCACCGTCGGGGTGATCTCCGACACCTTCAACACGACCCGTGGCGGCACCGTGAGCGGCAGCGGCTGCGCCGCCACGGTGACCGGGATGACCGACCAGACGAGCGGCGACCTTCCCGCCTCGGTGGGGTTGCTCGACAACGGCGAATCCGGTACCGACGAGGGCGCCGCCATGGCGGAGCTGATCGCCGACCTCGCCCCCGGAGCCGACCTCATGTTCCACACCGCGTATGGCGGCGAAGCCGGGTTCGCGGCCGCCATCGACGAGCTGGTCGCCTGTGGCGCCGACGTCATCGTCGACGACGTCATCTACTACGCCGAGCCCATGTACCAGGACGGTCTCGTGGCGCAGGCGGCGCAGGCGGCGGTCGACGCCGGGGTCCCGTACTTCTCCTCGGCCGGCAACCAGGCGACCTACGGCATCGAGGCCACCTATGTCGACATCGACCCGCCGACCGACGGCACCTCCCTCGGCCCCGACCTCCACGACTTCGGCGGGGACGGGTTCGCCGCGGTGACGATCCCGGCGGGCGCCGGGGTCCGGTTCGTCCTGGAGTGGGACCAGCCGTTCTCCGGCACCCTCGGCCCCGGGGCCGCCGTGGACCTCGACCTCTACCTGCTCGACGCCCCCGATCCGGCTGCGTCGACGGTGGCGATCTCGGGCGACTACCAAGGGTGCTCGGCAGGGAGCCGCGCCGGGGATCCCGTCGAGATCCTCACCTACGTGAACACCACCGGCGCCTCCCGGACGTTCTACCTCGGCGTCGATCACTACTGCGGATCGGAGGACGTCGCGTTCCGGGTGGCGAGCTACGGCCACGGCACCGTCATCACCGGGCTCGGATTCGAGAGCGGAGTCTTCGACGGCCCGCAGATCTACGGCCATACAGCCACCGAGGGCGTCGCCGCGGTCGCGGCAGTCTCTTACCGGGAGATCGACAGCGGCGGCGCCCTCACCGGGGGTCCGGGGATCGACGTCGAATCCTTCAGCTCGAGCGGCGGCGACCTGCCCTTCGCCTTCGACACCGACGGCGATCCTCTCGCCGGAGGCCCCATCACCCGCTTCAAGCCGGACCTGGCGGCACCCGACGGCACCAACACCACGTTCTTCGGCAGCGACACCGACGGCGACGGGTACCCCAACTTCTACGGGACGTCGGCGGCGGCGCCGCATGCCGCCGCGGTGGCGGCTCTGCTGCGCCAGCTCGATCCGGCGCTGACACCGGCCCAGGTGGTGGCCGCCCTCCAGGCCGGAGCATCCGACATCGAGACCGTGGGGCGGGACGTCCTCGCGGGGGAGGGTCTGATCGACGCCCGTGACGCCCTCGCCGCCGCCGGTGGTCTCGACACGACGGTGCCGACCTGGCCGGGAGGCAGCACCCTCACCTTCAGCGCGGTGACCGGCAACAGCGCCCACGCCGCCTGGACCACGGCCACCGACGACGTGGCGGTCACCGGCTACGAGGTCTTCGTCGGCGGAGCCTCGTGGTCGTCCACCACCGGGACCTCGGTCGATCTCACCGGCCTCACCCCCGGCACCAGGTACACGGTGCGGGTGGAGGCGACGGATGCGATCGGGAACGAGTCGACCACCGGCCCCACGGGCACGGTGATGACATCCGTCCCCTTGCCGCCGGGAGGCTCGTTCGCCGACGACGACGGCAACATCCACGAAGGCAACATCGAAGCCATCGCCGCCGTCGGGATCACGTTGGGTTGCAACCCGCCGGCGAACGACCGGTACTGCCCGGAGGCGGCGGTGACGCGGGGTCAGATGGCGGCGTTCCTGGTGCGGGGGTTGGAGTTGACCGACGACGGGGGTGGGAACGGGTTCGTGGACGTCGACGGGTCGGTGTTCGAGGTCGACATCGCCAAGCTGGCGGCGGCGGGGATCACGTTGGGTTGCAACCCGCCGGCGAACGACCGGTACTGCCCGGAGGCGGCGGTGACGCGGGGTCAGATGGCGGCGTTCCTGGTGCGGGGGTTGGAGTTGACCGACGACGGGGGTGGGAACGGGTTCGTGGACGTCGACGGGTCGGTGTTCGAGGTCGACATCGCCAAGCTGGCGGCGGCGGGGATCACGTTGGGTTGCAACCCGCCGGCGAACGACCGGTACTGTCCCGACGAGCCGGTACGCCGGGACGAGATGGCGTCGTTCCTGGCGCGAGCCCTCGACCTCACCCCGATCGTCCCTCCGGCGTAGCCGGCGGAGCACCGTCGTGGCGGGCTCCCGGCTTGTCTGATGACGCTGCGGTTGGGCTAACGTACGGTCCCGCTGTGGCGAGTACCGGCTGGGATGCCCGAGCGGCCAAAGGGAGCAGACTGTAAATCTGCCGGCTGATGCC
>CAZQUB010000199.1:1391-3187 GCA_964596225.1 uncultured Acidimicrobiaceae bacterium | reverse complement strand
GCCGACATCGTCAAGCTGGCGACCGCCGGGATCACGCTGGGCTGCAACCCGCCCGACAACGACATGTACTGCCCGGGGGCCAATGTCACCCGAGGCCAGATGGCGGCGTTCCTGGTGCGGGCCCTCCACCTGACCGCGGTCAACAGCTCGATCGACTTCACCGACGACAACGGCTCGATCTTCGAAGCCGACATCGTCAAGCTGGCGACCGCCGGGATCACGCTGGGCTGCAACCCGCCCGACAACGACCGGTTCTGTCCCAACGATCCGGTGACGCGAGGCCAGATGGCTGCCTTCCTCCACCGCGCCCTCGGCTCCTGAGCCGAGGGTCGCGGCGGGGACGGCCGCCGGCGACACGGGAGACGGTATGCAGGTGCAGCGCACGCCAGGGGTGCTCTTCGAGCTGTTCGGCGATCGGGCGGTGCTGCTCGATCAGGAGGGCCGGGAGCTGCTCACCCTCAACGCGGTGGGCACCCTGATCTGGAACGCCATCGAGGAGCCGACGGACGTCGCTCGTCTCGAGGACGAGTTGTTCCCGCAGATGGAAGGGGTGGACCGGGAGACGTTCTCCCGTGACCTGAAAGCCTTCGTCACGTCACTGCGTTCCGAAGGCCTGGTCACGGTGGCGGAGAACCCGGAGGCGACCTGAGCGACCAGGCCGCCGCCGTCGCCGCCACGTTGCGTCGCTCCGCGATGGAGCGGGAGCTGTGGCTCGACGTGTCGGGAGCGTCGATGGGTCGCGCCATCGTCCCGCCGGCGCACGTGCACGTGATTCCGGGGGGCCGGCCCCGGCGGGGGGAGATCTGGGCCTTCTGCCTCGAGGACGCCGCGGTGGTGGTGCACCGCCTCCGGGACCGCCGGGACGGCACGTTCCTGTTCCAGGGCGACGCCATGCCGATCCCCGACGCCCCGGTCGCAGCGGAGCGTCTCATCGGCCGGGTGCGGCAGGTCCGGCGCGCCGGCGCGGTGCGTGAGGTCGGCGCTCTCGACCGGTGGAGGGGATTCGCCGCCGTCTCGTGGCGCCGTCTCCGGCGCCGGGTACGGCGCCTGGTTGCACCGCCGCGGCGCGGGAGTCTCTAGCGCGCCGCGGGAGGTTCAGCCGGCGAGGGCGACTCCGGCGGCGACGATCTCGAGGTTCTTCGGTCCGAAGGCGCCGTGACCGGCGACTTCTTCGAACACGGCGAGCGGCACGATGTCGAGGGTGGCGACGGCGGCCGAGACGAGAGCGAGCGCCAGCGAGGCGGAGGCGATCCGCACCTCGGCGGCGCTCGGGTCGAGGACGACGACGCGGGCGTCGGTCTCGGGGACGGGGAGCCCGGCGGCGATGAAGACGACGCCGTCGCCGTCCATGGCCTCCAGGTAGGGCGGGGCCTTGTCGAGCCCGTCGTCGCTGATGATGACGAGGGCGTCGGGCCGCTCCACCCCGGTGTAGTCGATCTCGTCGGGGGCGAGGATCACCTCCGAGACGCTGTGGCCGCTCTTGACGGTGACCGGGAAGTCGTCCTTCTGCGCCACCCACATCCCGGTCCGCATCGCGGCGAGCCCGACGAGGCGGGCGGCAGAGCGAACCCGGCCTCCGGCGGAGCCGGCGACGACGAGGTGGTAGCGGCGGTCGAGCCGGGCCCGTTCGCCGGCGGGGATGGTGGGCGGCGGGAGGGCGCTGCGTTGCCCGGCGGCGAGGTCACGGTAGGCGGTGGAGTATTCGGGCCGGTCGTTCTGGTGGAGCACGCCGGTGGCGAATCCGAGGTGCTCCATGGTGGTGTCGATGGCGCGGCGGGAGAACTTGTTGGCCCGTA
>CAZQUB010000199.1:0-1291 GCA_964596225.1 uncultured Acidimicrobiaceae bacterium | reverse complement strand
CCGAGGTGCTCCATGGTGGTGTCGATGGCGCGGCGGGAGAACTTGTTGGCCCGTACCAGGTAGGCGGTGCACAGGTCCCAGACGTCGAGCATGGCGAACCCGTCGTGGGTGATCCCGTCGGCGATGCGCTCCGCCAGGTCGTCGTCGAAGCTGGTGCCCCGGTACACGTAGCCGGCGCCGTTGACGCCGACGGTGGCGCAGATGTCGAGGGGGCGCTCCAGGTTGCCGCCGGGGGTGGTGGCGGTGAGGAACCCTTCGGGAGTGGTGCCGGAGTGCTGGCCGCCGGTCATCCCGAAGTTGAGGTTGTTGAGGACGATGACGGTGATCCCGATGTTGCGGCGGGCGGCGCTGAGGAGGTGGGCCCCGCCGATGCCGGTGCCGCCGTCTCCCATGAGCACGACCACGTCGAGGTCGGGCCGGGCCAGCTTGATCCCGGAGGCGTAGGTGATGGATCGGCCGTGGAGGCCGTGGAAGGCGGAGGTGGTGAAGTACTGGTCGGAGAGGCCGGCGCAGCCGATGTCGGTGACGATCACGACCTGGTGGTCGTTCCGCTCGAGCTGGACGAGGGCCTTGTCGAGGGCGTCGAGCACCGGCCCGTGGCCGCATCCGGGACAGAAGGGGTAGGCGGCCTCGGTGCGCAGGGTCGGGTCGGCGAGGGGGATGAGGTCGGTCATGCCAGTGCCGCCAGGAACTCGGAGGGGGCGATGAGGCGGCCGTCGATGCGTGCGATGCCGTGGATGGCGACATCGGGGAGGACCCGTTCGATCTCCCTGCGATACAGCCCGGGGTTGAGTTCGGCGACGACGATCCGTTCGATGCCGTCGGCGGCGGCGGTGAGCGCCGTCTCCGGCACCGGCCACAGGCTGTGGAGGGTGAGGGCGGAGACCTTGGCGCCGCCGCGGCGGGCTTGGGCGACGGCTTCCCGCATCGAGCCGGCGGTGACGCCGTAGCTGACGAAGAGGGTGGTGGCGCCGGGTTCGAGGTCGGCGACAGCCATTTCGATCTCGTCGCGGTGGCGTTCGATCTTGTCGACGAGGTGCTGGTTGAGGGCGGCGACGGTGGCGGGCTTCTTGGTGATGTAGGCGCGCTCGTCGTGGGTGCTTCCGGTGAACCGCACCGGGGCGACGTCGCCGTAGAGCTGCATCGGGGGGACGCCGTCGCTCGGCTGGTAGCGGTAGGGCGGGACGGAGCCGCCGGGTCGTTCTCCGGCGAGAACGGGTCGGTCCCGCACCGGGGCGTCGTGGTAGGCGTCGGCGGCGACGGTGCGCATCGTCATCGCCAGTTCCTTGTC
>CAZQUB010000198.1:0-3190 GCA_964596225.1 uncultured Acidimicrobiaceae bacterium | reverse complement strand
ACCAACAAGAAGATGAAGCGCCTCGCGCTGCGCAGCGCCCTCTCCACCCGGGCCGCCGACGGTCAGATCAAGGTGGTGGAGACGTTCGGGGATTGGGAGACGCCGAAGACCAAGAACGCCGTCGCCCTGCTCGACGCCATGGGCGCGGCCGGCAAGGTGCTGCTGCTCGCCGAGGATCACGAGAAGGTGGCGATCGCTTCCTTCCGCAACATCGGCAGGGTCATCGCCAGCAGCGTCGGCCAGGCCAACACCTACGACGTGCTGTGGGCGGACACCGTGGTGATGAGCCGCGGCACCCTCGAGCTGGGCCAGTCGGCTCCGCGGGGGAGTGAAGCCCACGCCGCCGGGGCCGGCGCAGGCGAATCCGACGAGGGGGAGGCATCGTGAAGAAGGACCCACGCGACGTGGTGCTCGCCCCGGTGGTGTCGGAGAAGTCCTACGACCTCATCCAGGAGGCCAACACCTACACCTTCCGGGTCGACCCCCGCTCCAACAAGACCGAGATCAAGCAGGCCGTGCAGAAGATCTTCGACGTGCGGGTGGTGTCCGTGAACACCCTGAACCGTGCCGGGAAGCAGAAGCGCACCGGCTGGGTCGTGGGGAGGCGCCGCAACGTCAAGCGGGCGCTGGTGAAGCTGGCAATCGGCGATTCCATCGACATCTTCGAGGTTTGAGAACATGGGCGTGAAGAAGCTGAAGCCGACATCGCCGGGCCGCCGGTTCCAGACCGTCTCCGATTTCGAGACGGTGACGGCCTCCAAGCCGGAGAAGAGCCTTCTCGGCAAGCAGAAGCGCTCCTCGGGTCGCAACACCCAGGGGAGGATCACGTCGCGCCATCGTGGCGGGGGCCACAAGCGCCGCTACCGGATCGTCGACTTCCGCCGCACCAAGGACGGCATCCCGGCCAAGGTCGCCTCGATCGAGTACGACCCGAACCGCAACGCCCGCATCGCCCTGCTCCACTACGCCGACGGCGAGAAGCGCTACATCCTCGCTCCGGTGGGGGTGGCGGTGGGCGACCGCCTCGAGTCAGGCTCGGGCGCCGACATCCGCCCCGGCAACGCCCTGCCGCTGCGCAACATCCCCACCGGCACCGTGGTGCACGCGGTGGAGTTGCGCCCCGGCGGCGGTGCCAAGATGGGTCGGGCCGCCGGCACCGCCATCCAGCTCATGTCGAAGGAGAGCGACCTCGCCCTGCTCCGGCTCCCCTCCGGGGAGATGCGCCAGGTACTGCTCGACTGCCGGGCCACGGTGGGCCAGGTGGGCAACACCGAGGCGGAGCTGGTCAAGGTCGGCAAGGCCGGACGGAACCGGTGGAAGGGCAAGCGGCCCCAGACACGGGGCGTCGCCATGAACCCGGTCGATCACCCGCTGGGAGGCGGCGAGGGCCGCAGCTCCGGCGGCCGTCACCCGGTGAGTCCGTGGGGCAAACCGGAGGGGCGTACCCGCAAGGCAAACAAGGCGAGTGACAAGCTCATCGTTCGTCGCCGCACGAAGAAGGGTCGGAGGTAGCCGATGGCACGGAGCCTACGCAAAGGGCCCTTCGTTGACGACCACCTCGTCCGCAAGATCGAGGCGGCCAACGCGAAGGGCGAGAAGAAGGTCATCCGCACCTGGAGTCGTCGCTCGACGATCATCCCGGAGATGGTGGGTCACACCATCGCGGTCCACGACGGGCGCAAGCACGTTCCGGTCTACGTCAGCGAGTCGATGGTGGGTCACAAGCTGGGGGAGTTCGCCCCGACCCGTACCTTCCGTGGTCACGCCGGAGAGCGATCGGTGAGGAAGCGATGAGGACGCACGCCCAGGCCCGATACATCCGGCAGTCGCCGTACAAGGTGCGGCGGGTGCTCGACCTCGTCCGGGGTCTCCCGGTGGCCGAGGCGCGCAGCGTCCTCGACTTCACCAACCGGCGTTCCGCCCCCGTCATCCGCAAGGTGCTCGACTCGGCGGTCGCCAACGCCGAGCACAACCTGGCGCTCGACGCCGACGAGCTGGTGGTGGCCGAGGCGTACGCCGACGAGGGTCCGACCTTGAAGCGGTGGCGACCGCGGGCGCGCGGCCGTGCCACCCGGATCCGCAAGCGCACCAGCCACATCACGATCGTGGTGGCCGACGAGACCGACGACGAGGAGAACTCCTGATGGGACAGAAGATCCACCCCTACGGGCTCCGCCTCGGGATCGTCACCGACTGGAAGTCGCGCTGGTACAGCGACAAGGACTACGCCGATCAGGTGAACGAGGACAACAAGATCCGCCGCTACCTGCACGGTGAGCTGAAGCGCGGTGCCGTCTCCCGCGTCGACATCGAGCGCATCGGCGACAAGAAGGTGCAGATCGACGTCCACACCGCCCGTCCCGGCGTCGTCATCGGTCGCTCCGGCTCGGAGGCCGAACGTCTCCGCAGCGGGTTGGAGAACCTGACGAGTCGCATGGTGAAGTTCAACGTCATCGAGGTTCAGAATCCCGAACTCGACGCCAAGCTGCTGTCGCGCAGCGTCGCCGATCAGCTCGAGGGTCGGGTCTCGTTCCGGCGTGCCATGAAGCGGGCCGTGTCCACCGCGCTCAAGGCCGGGGCCGAAGGGGTCCGGGTCCAGGCGTCGGGCCGCCTCGGCGGCGCCGACATGGGGCGGCGTGAGTGGTACCTGGAGGGCCGGGTCCCGCTCCACACCCTCCGGGCCGACATCGACTTCGGGCAGTCCACCGCCCAGACCACCGTGGGCGCCATCGGCGTCAAGGTGTGGGTGTACAAGGGCGACGTGCTGCCCTCGCTGCAGTCGAGCCGGGAGAAGATCGCGGCCGAGGCCCGCCTCGCGGCGGGTGGTCCCGCCAAGCGCCGCAGGGCGCCGGCCAAGTCCCGCGCCGAACAGGCGGCCGGTGGCGGTGGACGCCGTCTCATCGAGGCCGGTGGCGGCAAGCGCATCGTCGAGGCCGGTGGCGGCAAGCGCCGCGAAGGCGGGCGCCGTCTCATCGAGGCCGGTGGCGGCAAGCGCATCAGCACCGCCGAGGCGAAGGGCGAGTTCGAGGAAGCTCGGGTCGAGGCCGAGGAGACCCTCGCTGCCCCGGAGGCGGGCGCCGTGACCGAGGCTGCGACGGGCGTGACTGCGGCCGCCGAGGCCACTCCTGAGACCGTTGAGGCCGCTCCTGAGACGGTTGAGGCCGCTCCTGAGGCGGCGGCAGAGGCGACG
>CAZQUB010000197.1:0-3211 GCA_964596225.1 uncultured Acidimicrobiaceae bacterium | reverse complement strand
CCACTCCGCCAACGTCGACGAACTCGACCTGATGAAGCTGTGAACCGATGAACCCTCACCCCATCGCCGCCTTCCTCCTCACCGCCGCCGAGTCGGGAGTGGAGCATGCCGCCGAGGGCTACCGCGACGGTGGCATCCTGGCGGCGGGGGCCTGGCTCATCCCGGTGGTGCCGATGGTGCTGGCGTTTGCCATCGCCCTCTTCGGGAAGCGTTCCCCGCTCAAGGGCTGGGGCATGGCGGTGTTCTCGATGGGGTTCGTCGCCGTCTATGCCACGGCCCTGTTCATCGTCAACATGGGCGACGGCATCCTCCACGTCGGGTCGGTGCAGATCGCCGACATCGGCACCACCAGCTTCGGGCAGCTCACGTTGGAGTGGGGATGGATGGTCGACGGGCTCTCCATCATGATGTACGCCGTCGTCGGCATCGTCGGCCTCCTCGTGTTCATCTACGCCAAGGGCTACATGGAGGGCGACATCCGCTACACGTGGTTCTTCGCCGCCTTCACTCTCTTCGGCGGCGGGATGCTCGTGCTCGTCTCGGCCCCGAACCTCGTCCAGCTCATCGTCGGCTGGGAGATCGTCGGGGTCGCCTCCTACCTGCTGATCGGGCACTACTGGGAGCAGCACGAGAACTCGTCGGCCGGCATCAAGGCCTTCCTCACCAACAAGATCGCCGACGTCGGGCTCGTCGTCGGGGCGATCATCGTCACCATGTCGGTCGGGTCGTTCCGCTTCACCGACATCATGGACGCGGTCGCCTCCGGCACCGGGAACCGGCTTGCCAGCTTCGGGTTCTGGGCCGGCCTCGCCCTCTTCATCGGGGCGATGGGCAAGAGCGCCCAGTTCCCCCTCCACGTCTGGCTCCCCGACGCCATGGCCGGCCCGACCCCGGTGTCGGCCCTGATGCACGCCGCCACCATGGTCACCGCCGGGGTCTACCTCCTCGGACGCATGTTCCCCTTCTACATCGCGGAGGGCTTCGGGGACGAGGTCCGGGGCGTCATCATCGTCGTCGGTGCCCTCACCCTGTTCCTCACCGGGCTGGTGGCGCTGGTACAGGACGACATCAAGAAGGTGCTCGCCTACTCGACCCTCTCCCAGCTCGGCTACATGACGGTGGCGATGGGGGCCGGGGCCTACACCGCCGCCCTCTTCCACCTCTTCACCCACGCCTTCTTCAAGGCGCTGCTGTTCCTGGCGGCCGGCTCGGTGATCCACGCGGTGCACTCCAACAACATGTCCGACATGGGAGGCCTGCGCCGCTTCATGCCGACCACCTTCGTCACCTTCGTCATCGGCTCCCTGGCGCTGGCCGGGATCTTCCCCCTCGCCGGGTTCTGGTCCAAGGACGAGATCCTCGCCTCGCTGCGCTACGCCGGCTCTGCCGAATCCGGGTTCAGCAGCGCCCAAGGCGGGGCGGGGCTCGCCAGCTTCGTGCTCGTCGTCGCCGTTGCCGGGGCGTTCGTCACTGCCCTCTACATGGCCCGGGCGGTGTTCCTCACCTTCTACGGGGCGTACAAGGGGGCCGGGCATCCCCACGAGTCCCCTTCGGTGATGGTCTACCCGCTGGTCGGCCTCGCCACCGGGGCGGCCCTGGTGGGTGGCCTCAACATGGCAGGGCTCACCCGCATCTTCACCGACACCGTCGGCGTCCAGTACTTCACCGGATTCCACGCGCTGGAGCACCACGCCGACAGCCTCAACTTCGGGCTGGCCGGCATCGGCACTCTGGCGGCGCTGGCCGGGATCGTGCTCGGATGGCGACTGTGGTTCGGCGACGCCGCCACCCAGCAGGAGCGGGACCGGTTCAGGGTGCCGCTCCTCTACCCGCTGCTGCGCCACAAGTACTACCTCGACGACTTCTACATGGACGGGGTGATCAGGCCGATCCGCGGCCCGCTGGCGCGAGGCGTCGACTGGTTCAACGGTCACGTCCTCGATCTCGTCATCAACGGCACCGGGGTCGCGGTGCGCGGGCTCGGCAAGCTCGTGTACGGCTTCGATCAGCGAGGGGTGGACGGGGCCATCAACGCGTCCGCCGCAGTGACCAGCGGCACCGGGGGCCTGCTCCGGCTGCTGCAAACCGGCCGGGTCCAGCAATACGCAGTCTTGATCTTCGCGGGGACGGTGCTCCTCGCGGCAGGTCTGATCGTCTTCTGACGGGAGGAGCAAGCAGATGGGTTGGTTCGAGAACGGTTGGGGCCTGAGCCTGATCGTCTTCCTGCCGCTGGCCGGGGCACTGGTCGTGATGGCGGTCCCCAAGGCCAACGAACGAGCTCAGAAACTCGCCGGCCTGCTCTTCGCCGCGGCGTCCTTCGTGCTGTCCGTCGTGGTGGTGTTCCGCTTCGACTACGGCGCCGCGAGCAATCTCCAGTTCGGGACCTCCCCGGACCTCACCTGGATCGGCGCCATCAACTCCCACTACCACATCGGCATCGACGGCATCAGCCTGCCGCTGCTGGTGCTGTCCACCTTCATGACGCTGCTGTCGATCATCTACTCCTGGAACCACTGGCCGGAGCCGCACAACCCAAAGGCGTTTCTCGTCCTCATCCTGCTGCTCGCCACCGGCATGAACGGCACCTTCGTCGCGCTCGACCTCATCCTCTTCTTCGTGTTCTTCGAGGTCGTGCTGCTGCCCATGTACTTCATGATCGGGATCTGGGGCGATCGCAACGAGATCACCATCCCGGTGCTGGGCAAGACCATCGAGATGCGGCTCTACGCCGCCATCAAGTTCTTCCTCTTCACGCTGTTCGGATCGGCGTTCATGCTGCTGGGGTTCCTCACCATCTACTTCAAGAGCGGGATGGAGACGTTCGACATCACGGCGCTCTCCGGCGGTTCGGCCGAGGCGGAACTCGGGAAGCTGGCGTTCTGGGTGTTCTTCGCCCTCTTCTTGGGGTTCGCGGTGAAGGTCCCGATGTTCCCGCTCCACACCTGGCTGCCCGACGCCCACACCGCGGCGCCCACCGTCGGCTCGGTGCTGCTGGCGGCCATCCTGCTGAAGCTCGGCACCTACGCCTTCATCCGCATCAGCTTGCCCATCCTTCCCGAGCAGGCCCGCCACTGGGCGCCGACGATCGCCATCCTGGCGGTGACCGGCATCATCTACGCCTCGCTCGCCTGCCTCGCCCAGACCGACATGAAGCGTCTCATCGCCTTCTCGTCGGTGGGCCACATGGGCTTCGTCATGCTCGGCATCGCCA
>CAZQUB010000196.1:0-3252 GCA_964596225.1 uncultured Acidimicrobiaceae bacterium | reverse complement strand
CCCCCTCGGCTCGTTCGGCTCCTGCGGAGCCGCCTCGCCGGTCCCCCCTTTTGGCAAGGGGGGACGACAGAGTGTGGTGGCGTGTCGCGGGTCCCCCCTTTTGGCAAGGGGGGACGACAGAGGGGCTTACGCCCCCGGCGGCCGGTAGGGCAGGCCCTGGAGCTGAATGAGGCGATCGATGACGGCGTTGCGGGCCTCGTCGAAGTCGGCGCCGGCAACCTCGGCGTAGATCTCACCCTTCTCCTGCAGGTACACCCGGTAGCCGCCACCGTCGTCGATGACGTAGAGCCCGTCGCGGGGGCCGGTCACGTTGCGGCCCAGGCTCAGCAGCGTCGCCGGGTCGGAGATCTCGGCGAGGAGGTCGACCCGCTCCAGGTTGAAGGCTTCGGCGAAGTCGGCGGTGTTGGTGGCGGTGCGTCCCAGGGTGCGCGAGGCGAGCGTGCGGGCCCGGAGGTGGAGGATCGCCTGCGCTTGCTCCTGCCGGGTGGGCCGCTCGGTCATCCCAGCGCCGGTTTGAAGGCCGGGCGGGCCGCTTCGAAGGCGTCGATGGCGTCGATGTGCGCCATGGTGAGCGCCACGTTGTCGAGCCCGTTGAGGAGCCGGTGCTTGGCGAACGAGTCGATCGTGAACGACGCCGAGAAGCCGGGGGCGGTGACGGTCTGGGCGTCGAGGTCGATGGTCACGGAGTTGTCCTGATCGTCGGCGATGCGGGTCAGTGCCGCGACCTCGTCTTCGGTGAGCACCACCGGCAGCAGCCCGATGTTGACGCAGTTGTTGGCGAAGATGTCGGCGAACGACGGCGCCACGATCGCCCGGAATCCCCAGTCCTCCAGTGACCAGGGGGCGTGCTCCCGGGAGGAGCCGGACCCGAAGTTGGGGCCGGTCACCAGCACCACCGCGTCCTGGTACTCGGGACGGTTGAGCACGAAGTCGGGGATCCGTTCGCCTTCCTCGTCGTAACACCAGTCGTAGAAGAGGAACGGTCCGAAGCCGGTGCGTTCCACCCGCTTGAGGAACTGCTTGGGGATGATGGCGTCGGTGTCGACGTTGGGGCGCGGCAGCGGCGCCATCTTCCCGCCGATGACCGTGACGGGTTTCATCGTTTCACCCATTCCCTGATGTCGACGAAGTGGCCTTCGACTGCGGCCGCCATCGCCATCTGCGGGCTGAGGAGGTGGGTGCGCCCGCCGCGGCCCTGCCGTCCCTCGAAGTTGCGGTTGGAGGTGGAGGCGGCTCTTTCTCCAGGGCGGAGGATGTCGGGGTTCATGCCGAGGCACATCGAGCAGCCGGCGTCGCGCCATTCGAACCCGGCGTCCTTGAAGACCCGGTCGAGGCCTTCCTCCTCGGCCTGCATCTTCACCAGACCGGAGCCGGGGACCACCATCGCGCCGACGTCGGGATGGACCTTCTTGCCTTGGAGCACCGCGGCGGCGGCTCGCAGATCCTCGATGCGGGCGTTGGTGCAGGACCCGAAGAACACCCGATCGATGGCGATGTCGGTCATCTTGGTCCCGGGGGCGAGGTTCATGTAGGTGAGGGCCCGCTCGGCGGCGGCCCGTTCCAGGGGGTCGTCGAACGAGTCGGGGGAGGGGACGGCGCCGGTGACGGGGACGGTCTGGGCCGGGTTGGTGCCCCACGACACGTACGGTTCCAGCTCGGCGGCGGGGATCACCACCTCCCGGTCGAACTCCGCGCCGGGGTCGGTGGGGAGGGCGCGCCAGGAGGCGAGCGCCTCGTCCCAGGCGTCACCCTTGGGGGCGTGAGGGCGGCCCTTCAGGTAGGCGTAGGTGGTCTCGTCGGGGGCGATCATGCCGGCCCGGGCCCCGGCCTCGATCGACATGTTGCAGATCGTCATGCGGCCTTCCATCGAGAGGGCCTCGATGGCCGAGCCGCGGTATTCGACGGCGTAGCCGGTGCCGCCACTGAACCCGATGCGGCTGATGATGCCCAAGATGATGTCCTTGGCGGTGACCCCGACCGGCAGGTCGCCGTCGACCGTGATCGCCATGGAGCGGGGCCGCTGCTGCGGCATGGTCTGGGTGGCGAGGACGTGCTCGACCTCGGAGGTGCCGATGCCGAAGGCGAGGGCTCCGAAGGCGCCGTGGGTGGAGGTGTGCGAGTCGCCGCAGACGATCGTCATGCCGGGCTGGGTGATGCCCTGCTCGGGGCCGATGACGTGGACGATGCCCTGGCGGATGTCGTTGATTCCGAAGAGGGTGACGCCGGTGCGTTCGCAGTTGCGCACCAGGGCGTCGATCTGCTGTTTGGAGAGCGGGTCCTTGATGCCGAGGGCGCGGCCTTCGGTGGGGACGCCGTGGTCGACGGTGGCGAGGGTGAGGTCGGGGCGGCGGACGGCGCGCCCGGCCAGTTCGAGCGCCTCGAACGCCTGGGGGGAGGTGACCTCGTGCACGAGGTGGAGGTCGATGTAGAGCAGGTCGGGTTCGCCGTCCTGGCCGCGATGCACGACGTGGTCGTCCCACAGCTTCTCGAACATCGTCCTCGGTGCCGTCACCGTCGTCTCCGTGGTGGGGGGGCGCGATGGTAGTGCGGGGTGGGTCATGGCAAAACGGCGTACGCTGGGACGATGACGTGGATCACCGCCCTGTTGCTGTCGGTGACGCTGGCGGCTCCGTTCGGCGCGGCGGAAGCGCGGGCGACCGATGTCGGCGACGACGGGATGACGCTGGAGGTGCGGGTGGTGGTCGACGCCCCGGCGACGGCGGTGCTGGTTCGGGGGGTGGACTCCACCGGCGCCAACGAGCTGCCGCCGGTGGCGCTGTCGGATTTCGGGGACGGCACCTGGGGTGGGATCGTGACGCTGCCGGTGGTGGAGAACATCAAGCTGGGGTTCGAGCTGATCCCGGAATCGGGGCCGGCGACGGTCTCGGAGCTGCACACCCTGGTGGAGTTGGGAGTGGATGCGCCCATCTTCCATCTCGACGAGCCGCAGGCGGACTTCCAGGCGTCGGGTGAGGCCGGGTCGGGTCGCTCGCCGGTGTGGGTCTGGTTGGCGCTGGCGGCCGGCGTCGGCGCCCTGGCGCTGGTGGGGCTGTGGGTGTGGTGGGGCAGAGGGCCGCGATCGGTTGAGGAGGGGGCGGAGGAAGCGGACGAGGCGGAGGGCGAGGAAGGCGAGGCGGAGGCCTGAGGGACTGCACGGGACCTCCCTCGGCTCACTCCGTTCGCCGGTCACCCCTGCCTTCTGTCACCCTCCCTGGGATCAGGGAGGGTCGAAGAGGCGCTGCCGGAGGCAGC